>JAEUQF010000249.1 GCA_016789745.1 Bryobacterales bacterium | reverse complement strand
CGCTGTCATTGATATCAATGGGTATTTTGTAAGTGCTACTGGAGTTGACAATCTGGCGTTCTATCCAATTACATCCTGCCGCGCGGTGGATACCCGACAGGCAACCGGTCCCTATGGCGGCCCGGTGATGGCGAGCGGGCAGACGCGTCAGTTCGCGATCGGCGGGGCGGTCTGCAACGTACCGGGGACGGCGCGGGCCATCGCGGCCAACTATACGGTGGTGCCGAGCGGTCCGCTGAGCTTCCTGACGACGTACCCGTCGGACGTGACACAGCCGCTGGTGTCGACACTGAACGCGCCGACCGGGACCGTGGTGGCCAATGCGGCCATTGTTCCGCTGAGCGCCGGCGGGGCGGTAAATGTGTTTGTGACCGATACGACGCACGTGGTGATCGACATTTTGGGGTACTTCGCGCCGCCCAGCGCTTCGGGCTACCAGTTCTATACGCTGTCGCCTTGCCGGGTGCTGGATACGCGCGATGCGGTGGGGACGTTCGGCGGACCGCAGATGGCGGGTAATACGACGCGATCGTTCCCGGTACTGCAATCGGTGTGCGGGATTCCGTCGGCGGCGCGAGCGATTTCGGTGAATGCGACGGTGGTTCCGCCCGGCCCGTTCTCGTACCTGAGCCTGTTTGGGAACCAGACGACATCGACGTTGAACGCGTTTGATGGAGCGGTGACGTCGAATGCGGCGTTCGCGCCATTGGGGACGGACGGGTCGCTGGCGGCGTATGCGAGTGACCGGACGGATGTGCTGGTAGATGTGAACGGGTACTTCGCGCCGTAGGGCGGAGCATAAGTTGACATAATATCCGTTATCGGCGAACTGTGGCTTGGGAGCCGCCTGGGCACGGTTCGCCGGGAATTTTCGCAGTTCCGAGTGATTCTGACGCAAACAATCCTTTTACGAAGGTAAGCACTTTCGCAGGAGGGGCGAATCATGCGGACACGGATTGGGATTGGTGTGTTGGGACTGCTGGGGGCGATGCCGGGCTTCGGGCAGTATGTGTTCCGGCCGGTGGCGGATGACCGGCCGAGTTCCGCCTTTTACAGCTTCTACAACTGGACCATCAACAACAACGGAGCTGTCGCTTACACGGCACTGCTGCCGAATGGCCAGCGGACCATCCGCTACTTCCTGAACGGGACCACGACAACAGTTACCAGCCAGTACGACAGCAGCCTCGAAGCACATGCGTTAAACGACCATGGGCTGATTGCGTTTCTGTCGGGGGTGAACGGGTCGCTCCAGATTTTCACGAGCCAGGCTGGCGGGTCGCCGACGCTTGTGGTGGGCCAGCCGAACATCTCGTTTTACTCTCGCGGCATCTATCTGAACAATAATGGCGCTTTGACGTACGTGCGCGCCGAGTCTGGTGGCAATGCTATCGTCCAGGTCAGCAACGGCCAAACCACTACGATCCTGCCATCCTCCGCGTTTCCCAATCAGTCCATCTATGGCGCCAGCATGAATGACTCTGGCGTCGTCGCGTTCGGAACGGCTAACGGGTCGCTTTACCGCCGGTCTGGTACGACGAACACCCTCCTGGCGACCAATAACTATTTTGATGCGCCGGTAATCAACAACTCGGGAACAGTCGCCTACGCCACAGCGAGCGGCGTTTACACCACCTCTGGCGGTAGTCCGACGCAGGCCACCTCGACATTCCCCAATGGCTTCTCGATTAACAACAGCGGCCAAGTGGCCAACATTCGACTCAACAGTGGTGTGTACGTAGGGAACACCAAAGTAATACAAATTGGTGATGTTCTGTTCGACAGCGTAGTGACGAGCCTGGATTACTACTACACCAGCGACAAGTCGCCGAAGATCATCAACGATTCCGGCACGGTCGTCTTCGGCTACGAGTTGGCGAACGGGTACACCGGCATCGCCACCGCGTCCACGACGGGTGGAGGCAGCAACTGCACCTATTCGGTATCTCCCACGTCCTTCAACGTGGGGTCGGCGGGCGGCAGCACGACGTTCACCCTCACGACGCAGAACGGCTGTCCATGGACTCCGACGGGCATGCCAAGTTGGATCTCGCTATCCGCCGGGGCGCAGGGGGGCACGGCGGACGGATCGGTAACCATCCAGGTGGCGGCGCACAGCGGTACCCTGCCCCGCCAAGGCACCCTAAAGCTGGGCGGCCAGACGATTACGGTCAATCAGGAAGCAGTTTCCCCGTGCGGCTTTACGGTGAATCCCACGCAGTTCAACATTCCCGGCGTGGGCGGAACGGGCACGGTCACGATCACGCAGAACACCAGCGGAACGTGCCAGTGGCAGGCGCAGAACCTGCCGTCGTGGATTTCGCTGACGAGCGCGGGATCGGGGACCGGGAACGGGTCGGTGAGCTTTTCGGCGACGGCCAACCCGAACGACTTCTCGCGGTTTGGAAGTTTTACGGTGGCGGGGGCGACGGTGAGTATCACGCAGGCGGCGCAGACGTGCACGTATTCGCTGTCGCCGTCCAGCCTGACGTTACCGGCGACGGCGGGACCGGGCACCATCAACCTGACGCAGACGGCCGGGGGCAACTGCCCGTGGACGCGGAGCGGGGCGGCATCCTGGATTTCGTTCACGTCGCCATCGAGCGGGAGCGGGAGCAGCACGATCACGTTCAATGCCGAGGCCAATCCGAACACGACGCCGCGCAGCACGACTTTCAGTGTCGCCGGGCTGACTTACACCATTAATCAGAACGGCTCGTCGCCCTGCAACTTCTCGTTTTCGCCGACCAGCATTCTGGCGACGGCGGCCGGCGGGGGCGGCTATAACGTGTCGCTGTCGACGTCGTCCACCAGTTGCGCCTGGACCGTGACCGGCATGCCGAGTTGGGTGACGCTGAACACGGCAGCAAGCGGCACCGGCGCGACGAACATCGGCTTCACGCTGGCGGCCAATCCGGGGCCGCAATCGAGAGAAGCGACGCTGGCGGTTGCCGGGCTGTCGTACACGATCTTCCAGGCGGCGCCTTCGTCGTGCACGCACAGCGTGGTGCCGCAGACTTCGACGATCACAGCGGCGGGCGGGACGCTGACGGTGGATATCCAGCCGAGCACACCCTCGTGCCCGTGGACGGTGGGGACACTGCCGTCGTGGATCACCCAGGTGACGCCCACTACGGGGACGGGTGCCGCCAGTCTGCAGGTGACGGTGCAACCGAATCCATCCGTGAATGCGCGGTCGGCATCCATCGCGATCGGCACGGCGAGCGCGAGCATCATCCAGGACGGCACCGGGACGTGCACGTTCACGGTAACGCCGGCAAGCAATTCGGTGCCATCGAGCGGCGGGACTGCCACCTTTACTATCGGGGCATCGAACGGCGGCTGCGCCTGGACGACGACGGGCTTGCCGAACTGGATTGCGCCGGCGACGGCATCGAGCGGCATCGGCAGCGGGTCGGTGGTGTTTACCGTGCAGGCGAACACGGGCGGCGGCGACCGTACGGCGACGCTGCAGATTGCCGGACAGACGGTGACGATTGTGCAGGGCAGCAGCGGTACGACGGTGTGCACGACGGTGGTGACGCCGGACGCGCCGCAGGTGGGGGCCGCGGGCGGGCCGGTGACGTTCAACATTACAGTGTCGCCCTCCACGTGCAACTGGCAGATTTCCAACCTGCCCTCGTGGATTACGGTGAGCGGGGCGTCGAGCGGCACGGGTCCGGCGAATGTGCAGTTGAACGTGGCCGCGACGACCTTGAATACGGTGCGGTCGGCGACGATTCTGGTTGCGAATCGGACGGTGGTGGTGACTCAGGCTTCGCTGACCAACAGCTGCACGTTCACGTATTCGCCGTCGGTAACAACGCTGCCGGCCGGCGGCGGGACGATCCAGTGGGACATTACGGCGTCGCGTTCGGACTGTGCGTGGTCGTTGACGAGCCCGGTTTCGTGGATAACCTTTGTGGGGTCGTCGAGCGGAGTCGGGAACGGGACGGTTTCGCTGCTGGTGCAGGGCAACGGCACCGGGGTGGCGCGAACGGGGGTTTTCGTGCTGGGCGGGGTGGACGTGGTCTTCTCACAGACCTTCGTGGCCTCCGGTTGTGTTTACAGCTACTCGCTGCCTTCGGTGCAACTGGACGGCAATGGGGGACGGGTGAGCTTCGACCTGACTACGGGCCCGAGTTGTGTGTGGTCGATCTCCGGGCTGCCGTCGTGGATCTCGCTGGGCGGGCGGAATTTCGGGATCGGGTCGACGACGCTGATCTTCGATGTCGCTGCCTATACGTTGGCCAATACGCGTTCCTACACGCTGGTAATTGGCGGGCAGTCGATTGTGTTCACGCAGACGTCGGCGACGGCCTGCCCTGCCCTGGCGACGTTGTCTTCGCTGTCGCCGGCGGCCGGCGGCGGCACGCTGACGCTGAACATTACGGCGAGTTCGGGGTGCGGCTGGTCAATTACGGGGCTGCCGTCCTGGATCACGGTGGTGGGCGGATCGGTGAGCGGCACGGGATCGCGGGTGCTGCAGTTAGTAGTAGCCGCAAATACGACGACGATCCAGCGGGTGGTGACGATCCAGTTGGTGGGCTTCAGCTTTACGATCACGCAGGTGGCCGGGGGCACGGCTGGGCCGGTGGTCTCGGGCTCGCAGTTTATTCCGATCACGCCCTGCCGCGTGATGGATACGCGCAGCGGGTCGGGGTTCACGGGCGTCTTCGGGGGCCCGACGCTGGCCAAGGATACGTTCCGCACCATTCCGATTCCGCAGGGGCGTTGCAATATACCGGCCTCTGCCACCGCGTATTCGGTGAATGCGACGGTGGTGCCGCCGGCGCTGCTCTCGTTCCTGACGTTGTTCCCGGCCGGCGACACGCTGCCGCTGGTGTCGACGCTGAATGCCTTTGACGGATCGGTGGTGGCGAATGCCGCCATTGTACCGGCGGGGCCGGGCGGCGCGATCAACGTGTATGCCTCCGATGTGTCGGACGTGATTCTGGACATCAACGGGTATTTCGGCCCGCCTGCAACGACGAGCGATTCGCTGCAGTTCTTCCCGGTATCGCCGTGCCGGGTGGCCGATACGCGGAATGCGACGGGTTTGTTGGGCGGCCCGTCGCTGACAGGCGGGGTGACGCGGAACTTCCCGGTGACGGCGAGTCCCTGCAATATCCCGGCGAATGCCAAGTCGTATTCTTTGAACGTGACGGTGGTGCCGCCCGGGCCGCTCAGCTATATCACGCTGTGGCCCACCGGCAGTTCGCAGCCGCTGGCGTCGACGTTGAATTCGTTCCGGGGCAAGGTGGTGGCGAATGCCGCCGTGGTGCCAGCGGGGACGAACGGCAATATCAGTGTTTACGCCACCAACAACACTCATTTGGTGCTGGATATCAACGGGTACTACGCGCCGCCGGCTTCCAACGGGTTGCAGTTCTACGCGGTGAAGCCGTGCCGCATCATGGACACGCGGACGAACTCGACCATGTTTGCCGGGAGCGAAACGCGGCAGGTGGACATTGCCGGCAGCCCGTGCGGACTACCTCCGGATGCGAAGGCCTATTCGCTGAACTACACGGTGGTGCCGAATGGGCCGTTGTCGTACCTGAGCACGTGGCCGACGGGGGTGACGCAGCCGCTGGTGTCGACGCTGAACTCGTTTGACGGCAGCATTCTGGCCAACGCGGCTCTGGTTCCGGCCGGTACGCAGGGCAGGGTGAATATCTTCACGACTAACCAGAGCCACGTGATTGTGGACGTGAACGGGTACTTCGCGCCGTAGGGCGATCAGCGGGGGACGGTGAGGGTGATGCCGTAGGGCGGCAGGATGCCGGCCTTCGGGACGCTGGGCGGGGGCGCGGCGAGCAGCACTACGGTTTTGCCGCGCAGCGCGTCGAGGACGGAGACCAGCATCTGGACCGGCGCACGGGCATCGGCCTTGACGTATATGGTGGGGGCCGGCAGCGTGCCGAGCGACTGGGGTTCGACCACAGTGGTGCCGTTGTAGACCTTGCCAGTGGATGTGATGGCAACTACGGTGGCGTCGAGGTCATCGGCGGCACGCATCTCGACGGCGTGGGGCGCGGTAACCATCTGGACCGAAACGCCGGCGCGGAGTACGGGCTTGGATGGATCCTGGGCGGCGGCGATGGCCGCTGCCGCCAGGCAAAGTATCGTCATTCTCATAGGGAAGTCTCCTTTCGAGTGTTCTCTAATTCGTCGATTTCGCGCTGTAGTTGGGCGGCGTAGCGCCACCGCCGCTCGACGCCATACGCCACCCACAGCAGCAGAAGCAGAAGGAGCGGCGCCGCGCTCCACAGCCGGGCGTGGACGACGCGCTGGTATAAGCCGGCAGCGGCCAGGAGGGCGGATAGCAGCAGAGGGCTGTGCCAGACCCAGGCGCTGCGCAAATGGCGGTGGCGGTGGCGGAGTTCGGCAAGGTAATGTTCGAGGCCTGTGGCGGCGAGGGCGCCGGCGGATTCGGGTTGCAACTGGCGGCGGAAGCGCAGCAGGGTGACGACGGCCCAGAGCACGATGCCGGCGCAGCCTGCCGATACCAGCCACTCCCCTTCCCCGCCGAAGCGCCAGGCCAGGACGGCGGCAAAGAATAAGGCGGCGCCGACGCTGCCGAGGATCTCGTTGCGGGTGGCGCTGGCGAAGTCGCGGGCGATTTGGGTGCGCTGGCTATGGTAGGCGACCAGGTCGATGGTGGTGGTGGTGTCGGTCGGTTGGGCGCGCCAGGCGGCGAGGATGTCGGCGAGTTCGGCAGGCTCAGGCATGGAGGCGCTCCTTTCTGACGCGGCTGGCCAGGAGCTTCTTGATGCGATGAATCTTCATGGCGACGTTGGCCGCCGACAGGCCGGTGATTTCCGCGATGGCGGCGGCATCGAGTTCTTCGAGATAGCAGAGGATGATCTGGCGGTCGAGCGGCTTCAGTTGGAGGATGAGATTTTGGAGTTCGTGGAGCGAGGTGTTGGCGCCGGTTTCCGGGGCGGGCAGTGTTTGTTCCAACTGTTCGAAGCTGACCAGGCCGGCCGACCGGCGGCGTTCGCGCAGGACATAGGAGGCGGCGGTGTTGTGGGCGACGCGGAGGGTCCAGGTTTTGAGCGAACAGCGGCCATCGAAGGCGGCGAGACTGCGCCAGAGCTGGAAGTGGATTTCCTGACGGAGGTCGCGGCGCTTGTCGGGATCGGCTTCGTAGCCGGCGGTGAGGCGATCGACCAGGCTGCCGTAGTCG
Organism: Bryobacterales bacterium; assembly: GCA_016789745.1. Classification (GTDB taxonomy): domain Bacteria; phylum Acidobacteriota; class Terriglobia; order Bryobacterales; family Bryobacteraceae; genus CADEFT01. Next base: position 43,807 of record JAEUQF010000249.1, on the reverse strand, counting down.
TGGATGGCTTGGTCGTAGCGCTGCCGTTGTTCGAACGCGTCGACTTGGGCGTTACGCTCCACGTTCCTATAGTCGAATGGGGCGGGAGATTTCTAACAGGGGAGTTTGTAGGGAAGTAGGTGGGTGGGGCGCTGAAGGCGGAGCTGGTTGGGTGGGCAAAAGGGACAGGCACCGTTGCCTGATGGCGGGTTCAACTGGCGGGGCAACACGAGGAATTGAGATTGGTGAGGTGCAACCCTATGCTCATCTCAATCAGCGCCCTTACTTCCTACGCCATTTATAAAAGCATGCTGCTGACCAAACCTTGTCAGTCGCAGAATCAATCACTTACGGCGGATGGCACTAGGTAGGGAATACAATGCGGAACCCAAATCGACATCGCCCGTTTCAGATTGAAACGGCGAGTGAAGATTTCACCCATACTGGTTGTAATAAACTGCCAGCAGCCCTCGTATTCAGGCCGGAAGGTAAATACGGGAGGCAGCCAACTTGCTCCAACTGGCACATCGACAACAGGAAGGGTATCCTCCAATCGGCAACCCACTGGAACACGTTTTTGACACACACCACGGAATGGTCTTCCGGACGGCGTACCGGATTACGGGCAACGCGGCGGATGCGGAGGATGTTCTGCAGACGGTGTTTCTCCGGCTTTTGGGGAAAGAGCCCGGCCACCTGCGTGTGGATGAGCCGGAGAGCTACCTGCGGCGGGCGGCCGTGAATGCCTCCATTGACTTGATCCGCCAGCGCAAGTCGACTGAGGATGCGAGCGAGGTGATGTTGAAGAGCATCACGAGCGATTCCGAACTCAGCCAGACGCTGCGCCAGGCATTAGCCAGCATCGAACCGAAACATGCCGAGATCTTCGCGCTGCGGTTCTTTGAAGGCTATACGAACACGGAAATCGGCCAGATGCTGGGGATTTCGCGGATTACGGTGGCGGTATCGCTGCACCGGACGCGGACGCGGCTGAAGGCGGAACTGAAGAGAGGCTAACCCGGACAGGAGACCACCATGGACAACAAACTCGATCAGGCCATCAACCAAATGAAAGAGACGACACCGGCCGCCGAGCAAACGGCCGCGGCGGGCGAACGGGTGCGGCAGACGCTGTTCGGGCCGGGCACGGCCGGGACGGGACGGCTGACCGGATGCAACGACTTCCGGTCGCTGCTGCCTTCTTATCTACAGAAGACGATCTCCGACGCGCGGCGGATGCTGCTGGAGGATCACTTAAAGGAATGCGTGCGCTGCCGGCGGGCGCTGGATGAGGCGCGCGGCGTGGGTCCGAAGGTGCACGTGATGGCGCCGGCGCGCAAGGCGTCAGCGTATCCGCGCTGGGCGATTGCGGCGACGGTGCTGGTGGGCTTGGGTACGGCCGGGATGGCGGCGCGGTTTGTGGCGCCGGCGGCGTTCACGACAGGCCCGCGGGCGACGGTGGAATCGGCCACGGGTCTGCTGTATCGCGATACGCCGCAGGGCAGCCTGCCGGTGGGCAATGGGACAGAGTTGGGCGATGGGGAACTGGTGCGAACGGCGTCGGGCGCGCATGCGATGCTGCGGCTGTGGGACGGGTCGCGGGTGGAGTTGCGGGAGCGGGCGCAGGTGGGCGTGACCACCGGGTGGCGCGGGACGACGGTGCGTCTGGAGCGCGGCCATGTGCTGGTACAGGCGGCGAAACAGAAGCGCGGTCATTTGTTTGTATCCACCGGCGATAGTGAAGTGGCCGTGAAGGGCACGATCTTCTCGGTGAACAAGGGCACGCTGGGCTCTCGTGTGTCGGTGGTGGAAGGCGCGGTGGAGGTAAGCCATAACGGCAAGACCGAAAGCCTGAAGCCGGGTGGGCAGACGACGACCAGTGAAGCTGTCGGCAAGGTGCCGGTGGCAGCCGAGATCACCTGGAGCCAGGACGCGGCGCGGTATATGGCGCTGCTGGGCGAATTCCAGGTGCTGCAGCAGAAGTGGGAGGCGATTCCGGGCCAGGGGTTGCGCTATCAATCGAAGCTGCTGCCGCTGTTGCCGGTGGATGCGGTGTTGATCGCGGCGATACCGAACCTGGGGCCAACGCTGGCCGAGGGTAAGCGGATTTTCGATGAGCGGGTGCGGTCGAGCGAGGTGCTGCGGCAATGGTGGCAGGATCCGTCGAAGGCGCGCACACGGCAGGAGACCGAGAAAGCCATCGATATGTTGAAGGATCTGGGCGCGCAGTTGGGCGATGAGATTCTGTTCGCGGTGATTCCGGTAGGCAAACACGAGAATTTTGTACTGGTGGCGGAGGCGAAGTCTCCGAATGCGAAGACGGTGATCGACCAGTTGTTGGGCAGCCACCCGGTGGGCGACCGTCCGGCCTATGTGGTGAACAACGGGCGGGTGATTTTCTCCGATAATCCGGCGCGGATTGCGGAAGTGGAGCAGGCCGCGGCAAGGGGCGGGAATCCGGCGACGCCGTTCCGGCAGCGGGTGGAGCAGGCCTACGGGTCTGGTGCCGGGTGGATTGTGGCGGCAAACCTGGAACAAATCTTGCCGCTGAGCGTAGTTAGCAAAGACGCGAGCACGATGACCGATCTTGGACTCAATACCGTGCAGTATCTGGTGGCCGAACGGAGAGAAGTAGCGGGCAAGGTGGAGAATGCCGCGGCGCTCAGCTTTAGCGGGACGCGGCGCGGGATTCCGGCCTGGCTGGCGACGCCCTCGGCAATGACGACGCTGCAGTTTGTATCGCCGGATGCAGGAGCGGTTGGGGGCTTTGTTGTGAAGCAGCCGCGGGCGATTGTGGAAGAGATGTTCGCGATCGCGCGGCGCTCGTCGGCGAACTTCGATGCGGACCTGCTGAAGGTGGAACAGACATTGGGCATTCGGATTGTGGATGACCTGGCGTCGGCACTGGGCGCGGAGATGACGGTGGCGCTGGATGGGCCGATGCTGCCGATTCCGTCGGTGAAGGTGGCGGTGGAAGTGAACTCGCCGCCGCGGCTGCAATCGACAGTGGAGCGGCTGGTGGAGGCCTTCAACCGGGAAGCGCAGCAGCGGGATAAGACACTGCCGCTGCTGGTGCTGAAGAAGGAGCGGGTGAACAACCGCGAGTTCGTACAGATCAGCGGGGCGCGGCTGCCGTTCGATCTCCACTATACGTTCGTCGATAACTACCTGCTGGTGGCGCCGGCACGGAACCTGTTGACGCAGGCGATTACGAATCGCGGCACCGGGTACACGCTGGTGAGTTCGGCGAAGTTCCGGTCGCTGCTGCCGCTGGCGGCGAACCCGAACTTCTCCGGGATCATGTATCACAACATTGGAGGGACGCTGGGGCCGCTGGCCGATACGCTGGGGCAGTTCATCCAGATGACGCCGGCGCAGCAGCAGTCGGCCAAGATGGTGAAGGAGGCGCAGCCGGGCCTGATTGTGTTGGAAGCCGATGCGGGGCGCATCCGCGCGGCGACGGTGGGGAACTTCGGCGGGCTGAATCTAGGCATGCTGATGAACCCTGAGATGATGACCGGACTGTTGAAACACTGATGAATCCGCCCGTAATTGAACTCGATCAACTGTCGGTGAGGCTGGCCAAGCGGGAGATCCTGCGCGGCCTCACCGGCACTTTAAAAGCCCGCACCATTGGCCTACTGGGGCCCAATGGCGCGGGCAAATCCACGTTGATTCAGACGCTGTTGGGCTTTCATAAGCCGGCGTCGGGAACGGCGCGGATTCTGGGGTACGACGTCCGGCAGCAGGCGATGGACGTGCGCAGCCTGGTGGGCTACATGCCGGAGAACGATACGTTTGTGGCCGATATGAGCGCGGTGCAGTTTGTGCGCTACATGGCGGAGCTGAGCGGATTGCCTCCGGAGGCGGCGTTGGAACGTGCGCATGAGGCTTTGTTTTATGTGGGGTTGGGCGAGGCGCGCTATCGCAAGCTGGGCAACTACTCGCTGGGCATGAAGCAACTGGCGAAGCTGGCGCAGGCGATTGTGCATGGGCCGAAGCTGGTGATTCTGGATGAGCCGACCAATGGACTGGATCCGCCCGCGCGTTTGCGGATGTTGAAGCTGATTGAAGAGATGCGCGATTCGGGCACCATGCACATTGTGCTGTGTTCGCACCTATTAAAGGATGTGGAGCAGACGTGTGAAGAGGTGCTGATTCTGAAGGGCGGGCGCGTGGTGCAGATCTCGAACTTAGAAGAGGAGCGGCGGCTGAATCAGCGCTTCCTGGAACTGGAGACGCACGGGATTCGGAACGGATTCGTAGATGCGGCGACGGCCATGGGCTGTGAGTGCGCGGATCTGGGCAATGGGCGGCTGAAGCTGATTCTGGGCGAAGGGATTGAAGTGCGCCACATCTATCAACTGGCCGCCGAGCGCGAGTTGCAGTTGCGGCGGCTGAGCCAGCGGCGCGATTCGCTGGAGGATATCTTCCTGCGCGCGATGTCGGAGAACTAGGGTCTATGGCGGTTTATAAACGGACGTATAAGGCCTATGCCGGGGAGTTGACGCCGCAGTGGTCGCGGATGCTGGTGATTCCGCGGTATGCGTGGGCGAATCTGTTCCAGCAGCGGATGCTGGTGATCCTGTATGTGATCAGCTTTTTCTATCCGCTGGGCGCGGCGCTGGCGATTTACTTCAACCACAACACGGCGTTTCTGGCGCAGTATGTTCCGGTACCGAAGGACGGCTTCTTCGCGGTGAACAATACGTTCTTCTTTGTGTTCACGACGGTGCAGAGTTCGCTGGGCTTTCTGTTGGCGTCGTTCGTGGGGCCGGGGCTGATGTCGCCGGATTTGACGCATAACGCGTTGCCGCTGTTCTTTGCGCGGCCGTTGAGCCGTGGACAGTACATTGTGGGCAAGATGCTGGTGATTGGCGGGCTGCTGAGCACGTTCACGTGGATTCCCGGGCTGATGCTGTTCGCTCTGCAGGCGAGCCTGGCCGGCGGCGAATGGCTGTGGAACAACGGCTGGATTGCCGGGGCGATGAGTCTGAGTTTTCTGATCTGGATCACGGTGATTTCGCTGCTAGCGATGGCATTGTCGGCGTGGGTGCGGTGGAAGATCATTGCCGGCGCGCTGATGCTGGTGGTGATGTTCCTGGGCGCGGGTGTGAACCAAATGATCCGGGAGGTGGCAAGGAGCGAGATCGGCGGGTACTTGGACATCGCGACGAGCATGGGACGGATCTTCACGGAGCTTTTCGATATCGGCGGCGAGAATCCGATGTCGTTGGAAGAGGCAGTGGCGGCGGTGGTGTTGTGTACGGGTATTCTGCTGTGGCTGATTCTGAAGAAGGTGCGAGCCTGCGAGGTGGTGCGCGGATGAGCGACTCACGCATTGTCTTTGAGAATGTCTCGAAGTTTTATGGCGAAGTGCTGGGGGTGAACCGGGTCAGCCTGTCGATACCGCCGGGGATCACGAGCCTGGTGGGTCCGAACGGGTCTGGCAAGACGACGCTGATGAACCTGATGACGGGGCTGCTGCGGCCGACCAGAGGGTCAGTTAGTGTGTGCGGCGTGCCGACCAGCGATCCGGAGAACCTGTTCAAGCTGATGGGCTACTGCACGCAGTTTGACTCGTATCCGAAGGGGTTCACGGGCTACGATTTCGTGCACTCGTTTCTGCGGTTGGCGGGGTATGAGGCGCGCGAGGCGGAACGGCTGGCCTGGGCGGCGATTGAGCGCGTTGGGATGCAGGATGCGGCCAAACGCAAGGTGGCGGGGTATAGCAAGGGCATGCGGCAGCGGATTAAGCTGGCGCAGGCGGTGAGCCATGATCCGCGGGTACTGATTCTTGATGAGCCATTGAATGGGCTGGACCCGCTGGTGCGGGCGGAGACCATCGCGCTGTTTCGCGATTTCGCGACCGAGGGCCGGCACCTGCTGATCTCGAGCCACGTGCTGCACGAAGTGGACATCATCAGCGACCAGGTGATTCTGATGTCGAGCGGGTACGTGGTGGCAGAGGGGCAGATCAAGGCCGTTCGCGAAGAGATTGAAGATCACCCGATGCAGATCCTGATCCGTTGCGACCGGCCGCAGCGGCTGGCATCGCGGCTGTTCGAGCATGACCATGTGGTGGAGGTGAAGGTGCACGCCGACGGGCAGGGATTGCTGGTGAAGACCCGCAGTGCCGACCAGTTTTACCTGATGATGAACCGCATTGCGACGGGCGATTTCCGGATCGACACGGTGGCGCCGGTGGATGACGATGTGAACTCGGTATACGGGTACCTGATTGGGGCTGAGGAGGCCACGCGATGAACGCGCAGTGGATGCGGCAACTGGGCGCGGTGGTGTCGCTGGAGTGGAAGAAGAGCTTCTTTAACCGGCGCAGTTTGTGGATCTATCTGCTGGCGGCGCTGCCGATGGTGATCTTCGTTGGGCATGCGCTGGAGACCAAGTTCACCCGGGAGCGCCTGGCGCGGCAGCGCACTCCGCAAGTGACCATGGAACGCGCGCGCACCTTGCGCGAAGGCATGACCCCGGAGCAGGTAGAAGCCATCCTGGGCCAGGCGCCGTCGCGTCAGACCCGCGGCAGCCGCCGCAATCGGATCCAGTCCTGGAACTACAGCGACGGCGAACGGCAGATCAATGTCCGCTTCCGCAATGGGGAGTTAGAGCGCTGGTCGTCAAACGAAAGCTGCAATGTTTCCGAAGATCTGCATATCTTCGCCGGTGTTTACCAGTTCTTCTTCCTGCGGCTGATGGTGTTTTTCGGATGTGTGTTTGTATTTCTGAACCTGTTTCGCGGCGAGATGCTGGACAAGAGCCTGCACTATTACTTTCTGGCGCCGATCCGGCGGGAGGTGGTGGTGGCGGGCAAGTTTATCGCGGGGCTGATTGCGACGACGGTGATTTTCGGAACGAGCGTGGCACTGCAGTTGGGTGCGCTGTACTGGCATTTTGATGGGCCGAAGCTGGAACAGTATTTGTCGCAGGGGGGCGGGTGGCAGCATTCGCTGGCGTATGTGGCGATCACGGGGCTGGCGTGTTTGGGGTATGGGAGTGTGTTTCTGACGGGCGGGATGTTGCTGAAGAATCCGCTGATTCCGGCGGCGGTGATTCTGGTGTGGGAGTCGATCAATGGGGTGCTGCCGGCGATGCTGCGGAAGCTGAGCGTGATCTACTATTTGAAGTCGCTGTGCCCGGTGGAGATACCGATTGATAAGGGTGTGCCGCCGTTTTTGGCGATGCTGGTGATGAACGTGGAGCCGGTGGCGCCGTGGATCGCAGTGCTGGGGTTGGTGGTGTTGAGTGGGGTGATGGTGACGCTGGCGGCGCGGCGGAGCCGGACGCTGGAGATCCAGTATGGCGCGGAGTAAGCTGGGGCATGGCGTCCCCCGTTCCAGCTGCTCTGTTGCGGATCGATGATGAGTCGGTCGATTTTCTGAAGCAGCTCAAGGCAGCGCGGCGGGAGAAGTGGAAGCTCACGCGCGTCCAGTTGCTGTATGACGCCAGCGAGCTGATGTACTATCTGCTCGCGTTGAACCGGCCGGCGGAGGCCGCTGAGATTGGGGACTGGGTGCGTGCGGGTGTCCGGTTCGCCAATGACTACGAGATTTGGAGCGCTGCGGCGCTCTGCTTTTGCGGGCTGTATCACGCCAGACTGCGGCTGGGTGATCCGGAGGGGGCGATGGAGGCGATGGAGCCGTTGCGGAAGCACGGTTCGCACGCAGGCGGGTCGCGCTGGTACCTGGAGAGGCTTCCCGAGGAGGAAGACAAGATCCGGTTGGTGGAGGAGGGGCTGGTGGGGGGCGTGGCGTACAGCCGTATGCTGATCCGCGCAGCGCTCGGCACTGTGCTGACGCTCCAGGCGCAGAGGGAGTGCGGGATCGGCGGTGAGATCGAGTATCCGAAACAGAAGGTGGACGCTCTGCGTGAGCGCGCTCTGGGGATGTATGCCCTGCTGGCGGAGCCCAAGTCGTACAGCGTCTATGTGAAAGGACGGCAGCAGCCTGCGTTGCCAGCGGCCTCTCCGTTTTCTTCAGTGGGTGAAACCAACAAGGCTTTGCTGAAGTTCAAGAAGGAGCGGGAGGGCAAGTGGCGCTTCGACACACGCACGCTCATTGACGATGCCGTGGCGCTGGCGTGCCTTCTGGATGCGCTGGACAGGCGCGTGGAAGCCAGGGCCGTCTTGAAGGAGGTCATGGCGTCTCTGGCGGTCCAATCGATTTACGAAGAGAAGGATCTCCGGATCGTCTACGCGTACTTTGCTGCTCTTGACGGTGACTGGGATTCGGCGCGGGCGGCGCTGCTGCCCCTGATTCCCCACCCACACAATTTCGTTCCGCTGCACCCCGAGCATCTCCGCGACCCCTGGAACTACTTGAACTACGTTACGGGGCTGCTGGAAGGCATTCGCAACAAGACAACCAAGGGCAGTGCCGCGAAGTTACGCGGTTACCTTCTCACGACCTATCCTGGCGTCATGGACACGTGGCTGCGGGCGAAGCTTAGATACCCTGACACGGACTGGCTACCGCTACCGGTGATCGAAGCGCAACTGGCGGATTGCAAAAACCTACTGAGAGATTTGCTTTAGGCAGATCCCCCCTAAAGGGGTAGGAAGCAGTTGTCGATAGTGGGTACATGCGCTGGTTCGCCAGCCTCGTGCTGCTCTTATTCCGGTTTCTGCGCTTCTGGCCTGTTGGGTCCCAGAGGCTGCGCTGGCAGTTGCACTGCCTGGACTTGGCAATTGACGTCTACCACTACGATGGGTTGGATGAGCATGTCACAGCTCTGATGCCCGCCTATCTGGATTTTCACGCGCAGGTGCATGGGGATGCGCCGGGTGACGATGCAGGCGCGGCGCTTACAAACCGCCTGGTGATCTTTGGGCGAATCCTGATCCAAGCCGGCCACCACGACCGCGGGGAGGATCTGCTGGCTCGCGCGGTGGCGTTCTTCGGCGGGCCGGGTCCGGCGCCGCCAACACGGGTTTGGGCGTCTGGCCTGTTCGATCTGGGCGGGGTGTTTCTGGAACTGCATCGGATGGAAGAGGCGTTGCCGTGGCTGGAGAAGGCCCTGGAACTACGAACCGCCGTGCATGGCGCGGATTCCTTTGAAGTGGCGCAGTGCCATAACAACCTGGGGTATTGCCTGAACCGGCTGTCCCGCTTTGACGAGGCGGAAGGTTCGATCCTGGAGGCCATCCGGCTGCACACGCGGCACTCGGGCGCGAAAAGCAGTGAAGTGGCGGGAGCGTACTGCAATCTGGCGGAGAACCGGCTGCGGCGGGGCCAGGCGGCGGAGGCGTTGCCGATCCTTCAGGATGCGTTAGAAGGAACGCTGGGCTCGGACGCCATTCGTTCGGACCTGCTGGATTCGTTGGCGGATGTCTATGCCGCTCTGGGGCGCTTGCAGGAGTGCCGTATGGCCGCCGAGCGATCGATCGACACGGCGTTGCGCGACGGCAAGGTGGCCAAGGTCATCGAGTATGCGCGGAAACTGACGGACCGCCTGGAGAGTGCCGGGCGCCCGGAGGAAGCCGGCGAGTACCGGGACATGGCGCAGGACCTGCAGCGGCGGCACTATTTTCATAAGGCCCGACAGGAGGGGGTCGCCTAAGATGCGGTCGTTACTCGCAATCCTCGCTTACTGCGTGATCGTCTACCGGGTGTCCGCCTGGGCGGGTGCGCTTTACGGCTGGACGGGGCGTGGCCTGGTGCTCGCATTGGCTGTGGCGCTGGTGATCGTGCTCTGGAAGCGCACGATGGGGGGAATGCTCAAGGGCCTGTCGAAACGTGAGGAAGCCGAAACAGCGAAGCAGGCCGGCAACTTCGACAAAGCGGAACAACTGCTGCTGGCGGGCATCGAAGAGACACGGCGTTCCACCAACAAAGCCAGCCGCGGAATTCTGCATTGGGACCTGGTCGAGTTGTACACGGACCTGGAGCGTTTCGACGATGCAATCGACCATCTGCGGGCGGCGCTGGAGGTCACCACCGGCGACAGCTCTCCGTATGGCCGGCAGATCCAGGAGTGCGGCCCTGGGCGTCTGCTGCAGTTGTACCGGGAGCGGGAGCGTTGGGACGACTTTGAGGCGTACACGATGACCCTTGTGGCGAAGACTGAGCCACGGTCGGCCGCGGCGCTGCAGTTTGAACTGGCGCTGGTGCTGATGGGGCAAGGCAAGACGGAGCAGGCGGTGGAGCAGGCAGAGGCCGCGGACCGGGCGTTGTCCCAATTGCCGGATCTGGATGCCGAACATCGTTTGGGGACGCTGCTGCAGTTGACGGCGATCACGTGGCAGGCGCGCGACCCTGCGCGATCGCTGGCGGCTTCGGAACGCCTGCTGGCGGCAGCGCGCGCGCTAGGCGATGATAACGAACAGAAGTCATATTGGCTGACCTTGTCGCTGACGGCCACGGCGCAGGCCATGCTGCTGGACGATGATATCGATGTGGCGTTGGAGCGCGCCCGGGATGCGATCCCTATCGCCAAATCGAGCGGGGACTCCGAACTTCACGCCCATTCGCTGTATGTGCTGGCGAAGGTGCTGCAGACAGCCGATGAGCCGGAGCCGGCGCGCGAGGCGGCGCAGGAAGCGCTGGAGATCTGGGAGTCGGCCGAACACGAACAGAACAGCGCACGGGCTCGGGAGCTGCTGGCGGAGCTGCGCGCGCAGGAACAGCGTGTGCCGTCGGCCGCATCAGAGGCGGGGTAGGTAGATCCGGAGAACACCGGGCTCCGGTCGGCCACCTGGCCTAACGCCCGCCGCCACCGCTGGAGGTCTGGCGTTTGCCGTCAACCTCCTTGAGCCCGTTCTGGGCGATCGCACTTTCCGGGAACTGTTCGAGTGAGGACTTCCAGGCCTTCTCGGCGAGGTCCAGCTTACCGGTCTTCAGCGCCAGGCGCGCGATGAGATCGGCGACGGGACGGGGGTAGAAGGGCGGTTCGCTGTAGGTCAGGCCACGCTGGCGGTCGGCCACCTTCTCCAGCCGCTTGAGCGCTTGATCGACGTTGCCGCGGGCGGCAACCGTATGCGCAGCCAGTTCCAACTTCGCGACACGCAATTCGGAAGGTACGGCCTGACGGACCTGCTCCTGGTACTGATCGAAGATCTCGTCCATCTTGGCCATGGCCGCGGCGGCCTTCTTGGCGTCACCCTTGGCGGCATGGGCGGTGCCGACGGCCCACTGGCGCCAGGCAGCTTCGCGCGGCTTGTTGTATTCGGGGAGCGTGGTGCCGTCCAGGATAAGATCCCATTTCTGGTGCATCACCAGGGCCCGGAGCAGCGCGAACCAGCCCTGACGGTAGGCCGTACGGTTGTTATCGAGCGCCGCCTTCTCACGCGGATTCTCTTCGAAACTCAGCAGGTGGCGGGCTTCCTTGACGGCGCCATCGAAGTCGCCGCGATAGCTCAGCGACGTCGACAGATAATGCACGTTGTGGCCGTGATGGCCGGTGGAGTAGAGCGCGTCCAGACCAATCCACTTCCGCTCATTGTCCGCCGCGTCGGCGAAGGATTTCACGGCCTCATCCCACTTGCCGGTCTGCGACCAGATGTGGCCGGGCATGTGGAGCGCGTGGGGGATGTTGGTGGCCAGTTCGGCATAACGGCGGCAGCTGTGCCAGGCGTCCTTGGCGAAGGTGGAGCCTTCAAAGCCGTGGATGACGTAGTGGTGCACGCCGGGGTGATCGGGGAAGTCGGCCATCATCTCGCGCAACAGTTGCGCGGCCTCCATGGAACCTTCGCGCGGGGTTTTGGCGGGCAGCACGAAGCCGCGCATCAGGTGCAGGGCGAGGTAGGATTTCGCCTCGACCTCCTTCGGGTGTTTGGCGACGATGTCGCGGAGCCCGGCGATGTAGCCGGCATCGGGATCCTTGGAGCGGATGTCGCGGCGGGCGGCGACGGCAGCGATGTAGAGTTTCTCCAGATCCGTGGCTTTGCCGGGAACGGCGGCCAGTTCCTGCGCCTTACGGGCGGCGTCTTCGACACGGACGGCCATTTCCGTCTGGCGGAGGTTGGAGTAATTCTCGAGTTGGAAGCGAGGGCGGAAGTCGCCCATGGCGACCATGGCGACACCCCACCAGGGCATGGGCGCTTCCGGATCGAGCGCGGCGGCCTGGAGGAAGGAGCGTTCGGCTTCCACCGCCCAGAACGAGTGCATCTGGGCGACGCCCTGCAGGAAGAACTGCTGGGCCTCCTGGCTCTTGGTGGTGATGGGGAAGTGGATGTGCTCGGTTCCCTGCCCCGGCAGCAATTTGGCCGGCAGCGAAGGCGCGACACGGCTGGCTGGAGGCGTACAAACATCGCCGCCCTTCTTTGTTTTGGCGTCCTGAGCGGCAGGGGCGGTCAGCGTCCCTGCGAGAGCGAAAACCGCGAGTTTGCCGATGCGTTTCACTTCGGTTCCTCCAATAGCTTGCCAACGAGGTCGCCCACTTGCTGCGCGGTGAAGTTAAGGCCTTCGACGCGAGCGGCCAGGCGTCCCTGCTTATCAATGAATCCCAGTGTGGACGTGTGGGTGATCACGCCCTCTTCCGGCCAGTAGACGATGCCAAACCGGGCCGCGACACGGCGGATCTCCTCGACGCTTCCGGTGAGGAAGCTCCAACCCGATTGGGCACGCCAATAGGTAGCATACCGCGCCAGCACGGCGGGGGTATCGTGCTGCGGGTCGAGCGTGATGCTGACCAGTTGCAGAGCGGCTTGTGGGAAGCGCTTCTGGACGCGGGAGAAGGTGGCTGCCAGGCGGGGACAAACCTCGGGCATCGGGCAGCGGGTGTAGAGAAACTGTACGGCCACCAGAGACCCGCGGGCGTCGCTGAGGCGCCAGGGCTCGCCGTCGTGGGCGGTGAGGGCGAAGTCGGGAAAGGCGGCGCCGACCGCCACCTGCTCCTTGGGCGTTTCCAAAGGCACCACGCGGCGATCCTGCTCGATCTGGTTCTCCGGCTTGCGGACGCGCAGGCGGCGGGCACTGCCGCGGCCCTCCTCGACGACTAGTTGGAACTGGACACTGTCGCCAGGCTGTAGCCCGCGCATCTCCCGGGCATCGCGTACGCGGACGGGCATGGCCATGGCTGGCATGACACCGGGGATCTCCTTGTGGGAGACGACGATGGTCTGCTCGGCCGGCCGCACGGCCACAACCAGCCCTTCGACGGCGTAGGTCTTTGCGAGAAAGAAGGCCGCGGCCAACCAGTTCATGGACGGAAGTAGAGGATGTCGGGCCGTACGCCGAAGGCGACCTCCGCGCAGGGGCCGCAGCCGGTCTGGTACTTGTCGAGCGCCTGTTTCACCAACTGCGGCACGCGTTTCGGATGATCCGCCTGGTGGTAGACGGAGATGGCCATGCGCGGCTGGAACTTTCGAATGGTTTCCATGCCGCCCTGCAGCGCGTTGGTTTCGGCGCCTTCGATATCCATCTTGATGAAGTCGACTTTGTCGAGTTGCAGTTCGGGAACCAGCTTGTCGATGGTGGTAAGCGGCACCTTTTCCACCACGCCCCAATCCTTCTTTTCGATGACAAAGCTGTCGGCGGCGGAGTTATGCGGGTCGGTATGGAGTTCCAGGAAGTCGTCCTGGTGCCAAACGCCTTTGGGGTACACGACGACGCGGCCTTCTTCGATCTCCTTGACGAAATTGCGGCGCAACACTTCGATATTTTCCGGGGCGGGTTCGATGGCGATGATCTTTTTGGCGCCGCGCTTGAGGCAATAGCGAACGAAAGTGCCGACATTGGCGCCGCAGTCCAGAACCACGTCGCCGGCCTTGACGCCATTGCCGTCGCGCCCATAAATGTCGCGGGCCTGTTCGGCAAGGTTATACGGGAGCGAGTACTCACTGCCGTCGGGCACCCAGTAATCGCCGTCGGGAGTGGCGTAGAGGCGAAAGCCTTTCGGATCTTTCTCCTTGAGGCGGCTGGCGTGGAGGATCTCGTCCTTCTTGGAGATCTGCTCCTTCAGTTCGGTATCGGCGCGGGCGGCATTGGGCAAGGGGCAGGACTGGTTGCGGCCAATCAGGACCCAGGCCGAAAGACGTGCCGGCGGATAGAAGCGCAAACAAAGCGCTCCCAGGACCAGAACGAGCAGCAGATACTTCTTCATGTCTACGAGAGGATACCATCCGGCCGTGGATTTTCCCAGACAAGGGAGAGCCGAAACCAAGGGACGTGGCGGCGAACGGCGGCGTTGCGTAAACCGGCGGCGTCGGCAAGGGCGCGCAGTTCCTGGGGCAGGAAGCCGGCCTGGACCGACACGGGGCCGTCATGCACGGTGATGGCGTGCCAGCGGAACAGCCAGCGGGTGGCGGGCAGGAAGGCGCGGGCCAACGTGTGGCGTTCCAGGTCTGTCACCACGACGGCGCGGCGAGCGACGGCCCCCATGCTGCCCAGCAGCACAGTGATCTGCTCATTGGTGAAGTGATGCAGGAAGAGGCTGCACATGACGATGTCGAAGCGTCCGGCGGCCACTGGCAGGCGGAACGCATCGGCCACGACGCGGCGGCCGCGGCCATGGTGCAGGTGGCGTTCGGAAGCATCCAGGGCCACCACACGGGCACGCGGATAACGGCGCTGCAACGCATGCCCCATGTCGCCGCTGGCAGCGCCTAGGTCGAGCACGGAGAAGGCATCGCGGGGCGAATAGAGCCTGGCGACGGCGCGCAACAGCGTGGTGTGCCCGCCCAGGTAGCGGTTGATGCGCCGGAGGTCGGCAAGGTTGGCCGCGGCATCTTCGGCCGTAGCCGAATCCAGGCGTTCGGGATGGATGGATCGCATAAGTTGGTGCTACACTGCCCCGGTGGAGATTGTAACCGGATCCACGGGATGGATCGAGGCCATTTGTGGCCCAATGTTTTCCGGCAAGAGCGAAGAGCTGATTCGCCGGTTGCGGCGTGCCAAGATTGCACGCAAGCGGGTGCAGGTGTTTAAGCCTGTGATTGACGACCGGTATTCGGACGATGAAATCGTCTCGCATGCCGACCAGCGGTTGAAGGCCGAGAGCGTGTCGACAGCCGCGGAGATTCTGGAGCGCTTTGACTGGCGCACGCAGGTGGTGGGAGTGGACGAGGCGCACTTCTTCGGAGAAGATCTGCTGCCGGTGCTGCAGCGGCTGGCCGATGCCGGCAAGCAGGTGCTGGTAGCGGGTCTGGACACCGACTACATGGGGCGCCCCTTCAAGCCGATGGACCAACTGCTGTGCCTGGCGGAGTCGATTACCAAGACCCTGGCGATCTGTGTGCGTTGTGGCAATCCGGCCAAGCATACGCAGCGGCTGCTGGAGAGCGACGAACTGATTCTGGTTGGCGCGGCGGGCATGTACGAGGCGCGCTGTAGGCGCTGCTTTGAACCCGGTATTCCCAAGCAGGAATACCTGGAGTTCGCCAAGCCCAAGTTGCAGAACAAGGAAACGCAAGCCTGAAGACCAGCGTCTCCATCGACTAAGATAGGGTGTTGAACCTTACCGTGACCGTTTAAGGAGTGCACATGTCCGAACACAACCCGACCACGTACCTTCACCCCCAGCCCTCCTCGGGCGGTTCCAATGTGAAGATCGCAATTCTGTTTGGCGCCGTGCTGGCGCTGCTGGCAGCCAACGTATGGTTGTTCCTGCAACTGGATCATGTCAAGCAGGATATGGGAAAGATGCGCGAAAACCTGCAGGGCGAAATCGCCACGCTGCGGGAAGCGAGCTCGGTAACGGCGCAGACCCAGCGGCGCACCGTGGAGAGCCTGCGCGATGAATTGGAGACGGCGCGCCGCCAGGCGGCGATGGCCGTGGGCCAGGCCAAGACGGATGCCGAATCGAAGGTAACGGAGATCAACAAGCGCATCATCGAGGAACAGAAGAAGGCCGCCGCGGCCCAGGCAGCCCTGCGCACCGAGATCGGCGAAGTCAAGAAAGAGACCGTCACCACGCAGGAGAAGATCGCCGCGGTGAACACGGAAGTGGGCGCGGTGAAGGAAGAAGTGAAGGGCGCCAAGACCGAGATCGATAAGACGATTGCCGATCTGAAGCGCGTCACCGGCGACCTGGGTGTACAGAGCGGCCTGATCGCCACCAACGCCAAGGAACTCGCTTCGCTGCGATCTCTGGGCGAGCGCAATTACTTCGAGTTCAACCTGGGCAAGACGAAGCAGCCGGTGAAGGTAGGCGATGTTGCGATGATTCTGAAGAAGACTGATCAGAAGCGTAACCGCTACACGGTTGAAGTCTACGCCGACGATAAGAAGACCGAGAAGAAGGACAAGACGATCAACGAGCCGGTGCAGTTCTACACGTCGAAGGCTCGCCAGCCGTATGAGTTGGTCGTGAACGAAGTGAAGAAGGACGTGATCGTGGGTTACCTGTCGACGCCGAAGGTGATGGCGGCACGGTAATGCGGGGCGCGCGCCTGGCGCTGGTTGTGGCTGCTATCCATGGGGTCCTGGGCATCGCGTATGCCCAGGACCCCTATCATCTTGCGCCGCGCAACTACAAGCTGGAGTTTGAGAACGAGTACGTGCGGCTGTCGCGGGTGACGTACGCGCCTGGCGACAAAGTCCCGGAACATGATCATCCGGCCTGGAACACCGTCTACGTGTACCTCACCGACGGGGGCCCAGTAGTGTTCGGGCATAAGACCTTCGCACCCGCCAAACGTCCGGCGGTGAAGGCCGGTGCCGTGCGGTTTGCGCGGGTGAACCGGGAGACGCACGACACCACCTACCTGGGCGAGCAGCCGTCGGAATACTACCGCGTCGAGTTGAAGACGAAGATGCCGCCCGACCTGACGGGCGGTCGCATCGCGGCGGGCGCCTTCAGCGACATCAATAACGGGCAGGCTCGGGTGGAGCGGATTGTGTGCGCCGGCAATTGCCAGCCCTCGCCGTTGCCCACGGTGGTGGTGGATGTGGCGAGTCGCACGGGGCGGTATCTGGAGCCGGGGGCAGCCGTGCCGGACTCGAAGAACCTGATTCGCGTGGTACTGAAGACCGATCCGGTGCGGTAGGTATTGGTAAACTTTCAGTTACCGATATGCATGTACTTGATGCCTTGGGCAATCCCGTGCGGCGGGAGATTCTGGTCAGTCTTCGCGAGTCGCCTCTTTCGGTGAATGAACTGGCCTCGCGCTTCCCGGTAAGCCGCCCGGCGATTTCCCGGCACTTGAAGATCCTCTCCGACAGCGGTCTGGTGGAACCTCGCAGCGAGGGGCTGCGGCATGTCTATCGCATCCGGGTGGAGGGCTTCGCCCCTGTCCGCGAGTTCATTGACCAGTTCTGGGATACCGCGCTGTCTCGCCTGGCGAGGCTTGCCCGGTGATGATCGAGAAGAACGTCGTGATTCCCTGTGCTCCGGACCAGGCCTTCGCACTCTTTGTCGAGCGAATCAATGAATGGTGGCCTCCCGGGCACCGTCCCTCAAAGGACCGGCACGGCACGGTGGTACTGACGCCGGAGCGATTTGCCGATATCGCCTCCGACGGAACGGCGTATCCGATCGGGCGGGTGGTTGGCTGGTTCCCGCCGGACAGGATCGAGTTGGACTTCTACCTTGGCACGGGGCCGGACGCGCCCACCGCGGCGACCATCACGTTCACAGCTGAGGCGGACGGCACCCGCATCACGGTGCGGCATCGGGCCAAGCCGGAGAGCGTCGCGCTGTGGAACCTGCGCGCGCCGGCGTTCGAGAAGTCGTGGACTGTGGTGTTGGAGGCGTGCCGGCAGTTGGCATCTGCGTAACCTGCGTGTTACCTTTGCGGTATGTCAGGAACCAAAACCAGCCCCTGGAAACTCAAGACCCCCAGCCTGCAGGCCGAGTTCGAGGCGTATCGTGACGAGAGCCTCAATCCGGCCGCCCTGGTGGTGAAAGTAGGCAAGACCGAACTACGCTATCACCTGCGCTGCATTGAAGACCTGCACGCGATGCTGCAGTCGCATGGCGATTGGATGCCGCTGGGCAGCGCGGACGAGCAGAAGCCCGCCGCCGAAGGCACCGTGGAGGCCTGGGGGCGGGCAGAGAGTAATCCGGTGGGTGGCTGGTACGGATTGAAGAAGGGGCTGCGCGGCCGCTTTGGCATGTACGTGCCGCCGGTGCTGGAGCAGTTGGGTCTGGCCAAGGTAGAACACAACCCGAAGAACAACCGCATGCGGGCCGTCTAGCGGGTACTAGGGGGTTGGGGCGGGGCCGGTGGATTCACGAACCACCAGTTCATCCTTCAACCACTCGATAGTGCTTTCTTCGAGCGTCGGCGCTTTCTTCTCGATGCGTGCGAGCAGGAGTTCCAGGGCGCGGCGGGCGATCTCGCCTTTTGGCTGGGCGAGCGTGGTGATGGCGGGCGGGAAGTGCTCGGTCCAGACGGGATTATCAAAGCAGATCAGGCTGATGTCGCGCGGGCACTGCAGGCCGGACTCGCGGGCAGCGCGGGCGGCGCCAAGCAGCAGCACGCTATTGGTGCAGAGCAGCGCGGTGGGGCGCTTTTCGGGATTGGCGCAGAGCCGCCGCATGGCGTTGTAGCCGCCCTGGGCGCCTTCCACATGCGCAATGAGCATGCTGGGCGGCATGGGCACGCCGGCATCGGCAAAGGCTGCCTGGTAACCGGCAGTGCGTTCGGAACTGCTGGACAAATCGGGATTAGTAAGGAAGAAGGCGATGCGCCGGTGGCCGAACTGGATCAGATGCTTGGTGGCGTGGAAGGACGCCGCGCGGTGATCGGTGGAGATGGCCTGGTAATGGCCGCTGAAGGGGTAGCGCTCAAAGAAAACGACGGGGAAGCCCAGCGGATCCAGCCAGTCATAGGAGACTTTCGAATCGACGCAGGCCACCAGAGCGCCATCGACACGGCGTGCATAGAGTGCTTCCAGGTGACGCCGCTCCTGCTCCGGGTCGTTGTTGCTGTCGCACAGCAGCACGGAGTGATCGCGCACGCGGGCGGCGTGTTCGATCTCGCGCAGCATCTCGGGATAGAACGGATTGGTGACATCCGGGATCACGAGGCCCAACATGCGGCTGCGACCGGTGCGCAAGGTGCGAGCGCGCTCATCGGGCTGGTAGCGCAGGGCCGCCATTGCGGCGCGAACGCGCTCGGTGCGCTTCTCACTTACCGGTACGTTGCCGTTGATTACCGCTGATACGGTGGCGACCGAGACATCGGCCAGCCGGGCCACATCCTGAATCGTCACCCTGGGTGGACGCCCATCGGCGCCGCGTTTTGCCATAAAGTATGCCGACTCTTCCATTGTAGAATCCGGAGACCCACAAACGGAAGCACGCGGCCGTTATTGGTAGATGCCGTCGCGGTCCACGCCGTAGAGCAGGAACTCCACCACGGCAGCAGCCTTGGCGCCTTTGACGCGGACTTCCAGCAGCGCGTCGCGGCGCGGATTGGCCGGCACAAAGCGAGCCGACTGCGCTGCCGCCACCTGTTTCCACTGCTCACTGCCCAACACGCTGGCGACATCCTTCACCAGGTTGGCGTACGCGCTGCCCGGCAGTTCGCAGCGGTACACCGGCCGCGGATGCTCATAGATGCGGCACTGGCGCGCTCCGGGCAGCGTGATCTCCACCTCATACCAGTACGTGCGCCCGGGCCGCATTTCGATCCGCACGGTCTTTAAGGGCACCAGGTTCTCGCGGCTGGCCCGCAGCAGCGCCTGCAGCACGCCCTTGAAGTCCTTGGGATGCTCGTCGTCATGGTCATGCTGAGCAGGCAGCAAGGCCACAGTCAGGGCGGTGAGTGCCAGCAGAGTGCGCACTCTCCGAGCGTAGCGCGTTCACTTCCGGACGCGGTAGATCACGCCGGGCGGCTCCGAATCTGCCCAGGCAAACACGTCAACCAGGCGGGCCCGGTGCAATCCACCCGCTGCCGGATGCTGCCCGACTACCGCTGTTACGGCTTGCGTCTCAAGCGTGGCAAGGTCCACCAGCAGCACCTGCGCCCGTTTGCGATGGGACTGCAAAGCCGATACAAGCAAGGTGGATTCATCCCGTGTCAGCGCAATGCCCGCCGGGTCGCCCGCGCGCATCGACTCCACGATGATTGTCATGGCCCGGTCCCGCAACCGGTACACGGCACCGGCAAAGGGATGATCGCCCCGGTCGGCGACGTACACGTCTCCGCCGGAGCTGACCGCGATCCCGCCAGGTTCTACAAGGGGTGCGCCCTGGTGAAGCGGCGCGGCCTGCTCCTCGCCCACGACCAACCGGTAAATGGCAGGCTGCCCCAATCCGTTCCGGCCCGCTACGAAGAGAACGTCACGGCCGCCTTCGGAGACAATGTCGAGCGCCCGCGCCTGGAGGCCCGCCACGGCGGGCAGCGTCCGGACGGCACCGCTATTGGTGTCGATCACAAAGATTTGGCCCACCCGCCCGGGCGCCGCATAGGCCCGCGTATCGGCAACGTAGACCCGCGCGCCGTCGGTCGACGCCACCACGCCAACCGGATTCACCAGCGGCGCGCCGGCGGCCAGTGCGGTGACTGGACCGCCCGAGGCAGCCACCTTGAACACACTCGCGCCGGCCGGACCGGCTGCCGTGTAGTAGAAGAAGTTGCCCTGCGGATCTGGCGCGGCATCGAGCGGGCTGGCATAGTCGCCGGGCGTGGCGGCCGGGGTCACGGTCAGGGTCTGCGCAGACAAGGCGGGTAGCATAAGCAGGAAAGTCAGGAAGAGTCGGTTCATGGTTGTCCTTTGCCTACCAGTACGCATGCAGGCGCGGCAGCGGATTCCGGTAGGGGGCAACAAAGGAGTGGCAATCACGCACAAGAGGCGCAGCGCATCACAACGCTGGCGAAACGTTTCGAGATTGATATATACTCCCCAACACGGGAGGCCAAGGATGCTTCGCATATCTCTATTTTTCTTTTCCGCTACACTTTGCGGATATTCACAAACAATCAGCAGCTCCATCGTAGGAACCGCCACTGATGCGTCTGGCGCCGTGGTGCCAAACGTGAAGATAACGGTGACAAACGCAGGAACCGGAATCGTTTCGAATTCCACAACCGATTCGGTAGGGAATTACACTATTCCGAACCTTCCGCCCGGCACTTTTCTTGTCGAGGCCGAGGCTGCGGGCTTCAAGAAATTCGTTCGCCAGAATGTCAATCTGGAGATGACCCGCCAACTCCGCATCGACATCCCACTGGAGACCGGCACGGCAACGGAAACGGTGAACGTCGAGGCCACCACGCCGCTGGTGGAGACCGAGACCGGCCAACTCAGTACGACGGTTGCCACGCGCGAACTGATCGCCCTGCCCAGCATCGGCCGTAACCCGCAGGACTTCCGGTTGCTGGTGCCGGGGATCGCGCAGAATCGCGACGGCAATACCGTCACGCAGGGCGGCCTGGTCCGCAAGGATCCGTACTACATCGATGGCGCGCACTCCAGCAACCACGTCTGGTCCGGCAATCCGGTGAACCCCAATCCCGATGTGGTAGACGAGTTCAAGGTGCTCACCAATAGCTTCTCCGCCGAGTATGGCGAATCGAGCGGCGGCGTGATGACCTCCACCACCAAGTCCGGTACCAACGCCTTCCACGGCAGCTTGTTCGAGTTTCTGCGCAACGACAAACTGAACGCCGGCAACTACTACACCCACACCGTCCCCGTGATCAAGCGCAACCAGTACGGCGGCACCATCGGCGGACCGGTCATCAAGAACCGAACGTTCTTCTTCTTCGACATTCAGTTCACCAAGCAGCGGTCCGCACAGGCGTTTAATAACCTCAGCGTGCCCACGCCGGCCTTTAAAGCTGGAAACTTCTCCAGCATTCTGGGCCCGCAGGTGGGCACCGATGCGTTGGGACGCGCCGTCTTCCGCAACCAGATCTTCGACCCTTTAAGCGGCCGCAACGTCACCAACGCCTCCGGCCAATCGGTACTGGTGCGCGACGCGTTCCCGAACAACACGATTCCCGCCAACCGGCTGAGTCCCGCGGCACTCAACATCCAGAAACTGTTCCCCGATCCGCAGATCAACGCGGACTTCGCCAACTACACAGCCTTCGGCAGCGTGAAGGACGACCCGACCGAATGGGATCTGAAGGGCGACCATAACTTCTCGTCCAACGACAAGATCATGGCCCGCTATTCCTTCCGCAAGACCGATCAGGTGCCCCCGCAGCCCTTCCCGAACCCGAATGCGGGTGGCGGCGTTCCCGGGGTACTCGGCCAGGGCATCTATACGCGCAACAGCGCCCGGCAGGCTGTCTTCAATCACATTCACATCTTCGGTCCGCGCATGACGAACAGCTTCCACCTGGGCTGGTTCCAGACCTATCCGAAACGCCCTGTTCCGGGCTTCGGCGAAGTCAGCACGAACTCGCTGGGCATCATGGGCCTGCCGAATGGCGACGATAAACTCGGCACTCCGGATTTCCAATGGACCAACTTCGCCCGGCTTGGCGCCACCAGCGATACGCTCTTCTTCGAACTGCAGGACAGCAAGAGCCTGGTGAACGTGACATCGCTGATGCTGGCCCGGCACAACATCCGCTTTGGAGGCGAAGTGCGGAAGATCCGCACCGACAACCTGCAGCCGAATCCCGGCACCACGCTATGGCGCTTCCAGCCCATCTTCACCGACCAGCGCGGCATTAACGGTACGGGCTTCGACTACGCCAGCTTCCTGCTGGGCTTGCCCGCCCAGATGGGCTATCGCATCTTCCCCGGCTTCTTCAAATCCCGCACCTCCGTCTACGCGCTGTTCGTCCAGGACGACATTCGCCTCAGCCGCAAACTCACGCTGAACCTGGGTCTGCGCTGGGATGCACCGCTCTACTACAACGAAGCGCAGAACCGCAGCGGTGTCTTTGATCTGAACAAGGGCGAGTACATCCAATTCGGCACCAATGGCTTCCGCAACACGCCCTGGAAGAACGACTGGAACAACTTCGGTCCTCGCTTCGGGTTCGCCTATAGCCCGTTCGGCGATAATCGGACCGTCATCCGCGGCGGCTACGGCATCTTCGCGGTGGGTACGATGAGCAGCGGTGCCTTCGGCTTCATGCAGTCGGACCCGATCTTCGCCGATGCCGATGTCGGCCGCTACAACACCTTGGATCAGGTGACCTGGCGTACCACGCTCGACCGCGTCCCCTATGCGCCTGCCGACAAGACGGGCCGCAACGCCACGGCCGTCTCCATTTATCCGGACGACAACCCGATGTCCTACTTCCAGCAGTGGAACTTCAACATCCAGAGGGAAATCAAACAGATTATGGTGGAAGTCGGCTATGCCGGCAGCAAGGGGTCGCACCTGCACTACGGCGCTTATAACGCCAACGCCATTCCCGTAAACCTGGCGCCGCAGGCGCAGGGCCGCCGCATCGCGCCGTTCATTCCTTACCCGCAGTACCCTGGCGGCGTCACCAGCCAAAGCTGGATCGGCAGTTCCAACTACAATTCTTTCCAGATGAAGGCAGAACGCCGCTTCGCCTCCGGACTTGGATTCCTCACGTCGTTTACCTGGCAGAAGCTCATGAACGTCGGCGAACAGGGCTGGCGCGATCCGGTGGGCAATCGCCAACTGGACCGCGGTATCTCGCCCGACAGCGCTCCTTATCGCCTGACCTCCGGATTCAGCTACACGCTGCCGTTCGGTAAAGGCCACAAGTGGGCACAAGGCCCCGTCGCCGATGCCGTTATCGGGGGATGGGAGTTGAACGGCATCGTCACGTTCCAGGCCGGCTTCCCGCTGACGCCCGGTGTCAGCATCGACACCTGCGCCTGTGCCAACAACCTGAACGTGCCGAACATCCTTCGCAACCCCAACCTGAATAGTTCCGAACGCAGCACCGAGCGTTTCTTCGATACCAGCGCTTTTGCGACTCCGGCCCTCTACACCATCGGCAATTCCGGCCGTGGCGTCATCTGGGGACCGGGCCAGCGCAACTTCGATTTCGTGCTCGGCAAGCGCTTCCACCTGGATAAGATTCGGGAAGGCACGAACCTCCAGGTCCGCGGCGAGTTCTATAACTTCACGAACACGCCGTACTTCGCCAATCCCAACGTGACCATCGGGTCGGCCACGGTTGGCCGCATCACGAGCGTCAGCAATAGCCCGCGCCAATTGCAGTTGGCGATGCGGCTGCAGTTCTGATCATTTCCCGCCGCGATGATAAAGCAAAGAAGGCCGGGGCTCCTGTTCCCTGGCCTTCAACTGCCTTACCGTCTCGAATTCCCGCGCGGCTCCTGCCGCATCACCGGCCTCGCGGTATGCGCGTGCCAATAGCAAGTGAGCCTGCACCAGGTCGGGACGATACGTGATCGCCGCCTTCAAACTGGCGGTGGCCTCCGCCAGTTTCTTCTGTTTCAGCAGGATTTTCCCCCGTAGTGCATGGGCCGCTGCGAATCGCGGATTGCGCTGTAGACTCAGGTCAACCAGCCGCAACGTTTCGCCATCCCCCAACTGCTGCCCCTCGCGAGCCGCCGCCTGGAAGTATGGACCACGATAATCGCCGGCATTGGCTTTCACGAAGGCTTCGGCCAGCGCACCGGCGTCGGGAAATCGCGCTTGCTGTACGTAAATCGTCGCCAGGGCATCAAACGCCAACGGCGCCCCGGGCTGATTCCCCAGACACCAGCGCAACTCGTGCTCCGCATCCTCGTAGAGTTGCAGCTCCTTGGCAGCCAGCCCGCGGCCCAGCCGCACCACGAAGTTGTCCGGGAACAGTGCCGCAGCCTCGGTGAAGATCTCAAAGGCCGCTTTCGGCGTGTTGCGGGCCAGGAAGATCTGTCCCAGTCGCGCATGGTAGATCGGATTGCCGGGCTCCAGGCCGAGGGCGTTTTCCGCGAACCGCACGGCCTTCGCCGGATCATTGAGGCCATCCCAGGCGCGCGAGGCCGCACTATACCAGGCGGCATCCCGGACGTCGGTTTCGGCCAGACGGTCGAGCGCCTTCTGAGAGGCACCCGCCGCCAGGTGACGCTCCACCTCCGGCGGCGTTACCCCTTGCAGCAGCCACAATCCCAGCACTCCGGCGGCCCACATGCCGATATTATGTATGACTGTGAGGTATCCATGGGCACTGGTCTGCTTGTCCATCGGCGCGCCGGCGGCTGACGTTGCCGGACCCGCGGCCTGCCAGCCCTGCCATCCCACCCAGTATGTGACGCAAACACGAAGCCATCACGCCCTTGCCCTGCGTCGCATCATCGACACACCGGTGCCGGAGTTGCTGGCCGCCCAGCCGCTACGAGAACGGTCCGGCGTAGACTTCCGCTATGAACTCACCCGCCAAGGGTTGAACGTCACCACGACGTTAGGCCCGGAGACCGCCACCGGCCTGCTCATCTGGGCCTTCGGCTCCGGGGCTCAAGCCTCCACACCCGTCGGCCGTATCGGCAATACCTGGTTTGAGCATCGCGTCTCCTATTACGCGGAAGTCAAGGCGGGACGCCTTACGATGGGCCATCCTGCCGCGGCTTCCACCACCGCCAGCGCCGCGCTCGGCCTGGCGCAGCAACCTGAAGTCGTCACCCAGTGCTTTCAATGTCACGCTACCGGCGTGCAACCCGGCCCGAACCTGCGCGACATGGTCCCGGGTGTCACCTGCGAGCGATGCCACGGCGAGGCGAAGGCCCATCTGCGGTCCGCCAACGCCATCAAACCTGCTCCCCGCACACAGGCCGCCATCACCGCGCTTTGCGCCTCGTGTCATCGCCTGCCGGGGAGCCTGCCCGACGCCACTCCCGAAATCACAGACCCTCTCTCCATCCGCTACGCCCCGGTCGGCCTGCTGGCCAGCGCCTGCTACCGGGGAAGTTCCGCGCTCACTTGCACCAACTGCCACAACCCCCACGGCAACGCCACGCGTAACCCTGCCTTCTACGAAGCCAAGTGCCGTAGCTGCCACTCCACTGGCACTAAACCCTGCAAAGCCGGCAACACCGGTGGGTGCCTCGATTGCCACATGCAACAGCGCTCCCCCGCGCCCTACCTGCGCTTCACCGACCACCGGATCCGTGTGTACCGCTCCGAATAGCTCTGGTTATTCCTTCCCCGAAACCACCTGCGCGTGATTCAGCGCGGCCACCAGCAGCACGCCGCCCAGGCAGTTGCCGATCAGGGCCGGCACAAAGAACTGGCTGAAGTACGCAAACCACGGCAACGACCCGCGCATCACCAGAAACAGCACCTCGACCGAGCCCACGACAATGTGGCTGAATGCGCCCAGCCCCACCAGGTAGGTCGGCACTACAATAGCCGCGAACTCGGCGTGATCGACCGCTGCTTTCAACCAGACCACCAGGGCGATCAGCCATCCCGCCACGATTCCCTTCACCAATACCGTGAGGAAGTCGCCTCCGAACACCTCGGTGCCGATGGCATGCATCGCCAGGCGGACCGGCGCCTCCACCACGGGCGTCGCCGCATAGAACCAGGCCGCCAGATGTATGCCCGTCAGATTCGCCACCAATACCACCGCCCACAGCCGCGCTACCTGTGCGAAGGTGGCCCAACTCTTGTCCTCCAGTAGCGGCAGCACGGCGGTAAGCGTGTTTTCGGTGAACAACTGCTGCCGTCCGAGCACCAGCACCAGAAAGCCGACGGGATATCCCAGCTTCGTCACCAGCGGCGCCCAAGGCTGGTCCGGCACATGCGACCGCAGCAGCGCCTCCGCCAGAAAGGAGAGCGACACCGAGAGGCCACCGGCGACACCCGACCACGCCAGTGCCGACGAGGTGCGCGCCAACTCTTCCCTGCCCTGCTTGAGAACCGCCTTGTGGACCACGTTGGCGGGTATAGCCGCGTGCTCCTCGGCCACCCGCTCCTGCTCGTGCTCGCGCTCCGCCTCGTCTACATCCATACTTTGCCAGCGGTTAGAGCATAGCTGTCATCGGCTGGTTACCATTGCCACATTCGCCCCCGTGCGGAACTCTACCGCGGGCGGGCGATATACTGGGGCCAAGAGCCATTCTATGGACCACCAAGACAAACTCACTACGGGCAGCCGCCGCGCCTTCGGTACTTCAGCCGCCGCCGGTGCCATGGGCTTCCTTATCGTGAAGCCGGAACAGGTGCGCGGTTCGCAAGCCAACAGCGCCCTCACCATCGGCCTCATCGGCGTGGGCGGCCGCGGCCTGCACGACTCCGGCATCGCCGCCAAACACGAGTTCGCCCGCATTGCCGCCATCTGCGACATCTATGACGACCGTCTCGCCGAGGGGCGGAAACGCTACTCGGGCGCCAAGGAATATAAGAACTATAAGGAACTGCTGGCCAGCGACATCGATGCCGTCATGATCTGCACGCCCGCGTTCCTACACCCGGAACACTTTGAAGCCGCGGTAGCGGCCAAGAAGCACATCTTCATGGAGAAGCCCGCGGGCGTCGATGCCAAAGGCTGCAAGCGCGTCATTGAAGCGGCGAAGAAGGCCGACAAGTCCAAGCGCATCACGGTAGACTACCAGCAGCGCTACGGCACCGAATACCGCAAAGCTTACGACATCCTGAAGTCAGGGGAGTTGGGTGCTGTAAAGATGATCCGTGCCGCCTGGCTTGGCGGACCGCCGCCTACGCGCAGCGGCCATAACCCCAGCGAAGAGAAGATCCGCAACTGGTATTTCTATCGCGAAACCTCCGGCGACATCATTGTGGAACAGGACTGCCACAATCTGGACGTCGTCAACTGGTTCATGGGCGGGCACCCGGTGAAGGCCACCGGCTATGGCAGCCGCGCCATCCGCACCATCGGCGATGTGCTGGACAACCTCTCGCTGACGTATCAGTACGAGAACGGGACCGTGTTCAGCTACAGCGCGCATCAGTTCGGCCGCCAGACCTACCAGGACATCTCGGAAACCTTCATCTGCGATAAGGGCTACGTCAATACATCGCGGCGCGGCTACACCGTCGTTCGCGAAGGCAAGCCGCCGGTGACTGTCGACACGAAGTACGACATCACCCAGGATGCTGTCAATCAATTCATTGATGGCTGCCGCAAGGGCCAGGTGGAGAATGCCGCGTTCCATGCGGCCGACAGCACCATGATGGCGATCATGGGGCGTGAAGCCATCTATACCGGTAAGGAAATGACGTGGGAACGCGCCTGGCGCGGCTAGTTCCCCGGATACTTGTTTTCGAGAAGCGGCGGAGCCTTTACCGGTTCCGCCGCCGGTTTTCCCAGGCCCTGCGCCCGGCCGGTGCCTTCGTCTCGGCGCCATCCAGAACCGGTGCGGTCTCCGGAGGCAGCACGCCGTCATTCGGATTCTTCAGCGGGAACGTGACGATGTTGCTCACGTAGATATCCTGCGCGATCGTCACCTGTGTTGCCGGATTCGTCGGCAGGTCCGAGTTCAACTCCAGGTGCACTTCGTACACGCCCACCATCCCCTGCGCCAAGCCAGAATACAGTACGTTCGCTGTCTTGGCTCCCGCCAGCGAGGATACGAACTCGTTCGGACGGTTCAGCACCGGACCACGATACTTGAAGCCGGTGGCGGTGGCGAACTTCGCTTCGTCCGGATTCACCAGGCCCAAGCCAGTGGCCAGCACGACGATCGTTTCGCCGGGGATGGCCGGATTCGCTTCCGTAACCGCCGAGCCTGCCGTGTTGGCGCAGCAGAGGCCGTTATTGGTCGCCGTCAGAATAACCTGCGCGCCGTCGTTCACGCGGGTGGCGATGCCGATGCCGTTGCCTTCGGCTCCCGCTACCTTCGCGCGCAGCCGGATACGGGTGAACACGCCCGCCGCAAACGCAGTGACCTTCTCATCAGGGTTCGCGTTGATGAGGTTAATCAGGTTGTCGCGAATCGCCTCCAGTGTGTCGCCTTCCTTAACCGTGTAGGCGTACTCGCGGTCTTCAATGATGACGGTCGCTACATCGGCGGCCTTCACCGAACCGTCCACCGAGATCGTACCGGTGGCATTGCTGGAATAGTGGGTTGCAAACGCCGGACGCGGATCCAAACCCTCCTGCCCCAGCAGGCCGGGGTTCTGCGGAATCACCGGCACCGCGACCGCGGCGGTATTCTGTACCCGTCCGTTGGCGCGGCGGATCCGCAGGAAGGCGCTGACGCTGTTGGCGTCGTTCACATCCCACGGGACCTGCGCCTTGATTTCGCCGGGCGCTACGGACAGCAGTGGGGCGCGAATGCCATCGAAGTAGACCTGCACACCCGCCAGTTCGGTCGGCAGCGGATCGGCGTTATCGGGAGCCGACGCGGTCGAGTCCGCCAGGTTGTCGCCCAAAATCGTCACCAGTGTCCCCGGTGCGATTTTCGAAGCTTCCTGGCCGCCGGTTAGCGTTGCACCACTGGTGGTGGTGGTAATCGTCGCGCTCGCCGAACCGGTGGCTGCGAACGGAACCGAGTTCCCCGCCACGCCTCCGACACGGGAAGTCAGGACGACCGTCTGGAACAGCAGGTTCGGCGTGGCCAGCACCTGCGGGTCGCCGGACCCGGCGTTGATTTTGTCCACAAGCCCTTGCACGATCTTGTCAAAAGTATCGTTGGCCACGATTTTGTAGGTGTACGAGCGTTGCGGCGGCGTGGTGTTCGCGTCACCTACCGTGATGGTTACCTCGTTGTCGGTCGTAATCGTACCGGCCACCGTGATGGTTCCGATGGCGAATACGTCGCGGCTGAACAGATTCCGCACACCCGTGTAAGGCACCAGCGTTTCGCCGGGCGTAAACACCAGGATGCGCCGCCGGAACGGATCACTCACAAAAAGGTTCGTGCCGTCCCAGGCCAGCGCCATCGGCGTTGCCACCGAATCCGCGCTCGCACGCCCCAGCGGATTCGCCGAGTCCGACACCTGGTTGAGGGTGCCGGCGATCTGGCCTAAGATCACGTCCGCGCTCTGCCCGCTTTGCGTCGGAATGCGATTGAACACGAGAACGCGGTCATTGCCGCCATCGGCGACGAACAGGCGCGTCCCGTCCGACAGAGCAAATCGCGGGAAATCCAGGCTCGCCTTGCAAGACAGCGGAAATGTATCCTTACCTTCGGCGTCCTTGCCGCGGTCTTCCGGACACAGATTCTGGGTGTTGTTCGACAAGCCGCTGTTCAGGTCAGGCTGACCGATGGCGAGATCGGCCGGCGCGCGGTTGGCATCGGGAATCGAGTTCCATACCAGCACCCGGTTGTACCCCAGGTCGGTCACGAACAACTTCTGGCCATCCGATGTCACCGATACCGGGCTGAGCATGGTGTCGGCCTTCGGTTCAAACAATTGCGTCCGCAGATCCTGGATCTGCACGGTGGTGAAGTCGGGTTGCCCCAGCACTACATCGGCCGGCTGGTTATTGGAGGTCGGAATACTGCGCCAGATCAGCACACGGTTGTTCAGCGTATCGGCAACGAACAGGCGGTTGCCCTGGATCCACACGCCTTCGGGTCCGCGCAGGCTGCGGTTGGTGGGACGCTGCCCCCCTTCATTGGCGCGGTTGCTGGTAAAGTTCGCCTGTCCAACGACAACGTCGGCAGGCTGCTGCATGGAGGTCGGCAGACTCCGCCAGATCAGCACGCGGTTGTTGTCGGTGTCGGCTACGGCCAGGATGGTGCCGTTGGTGGCAATGCCCGTAGGGCGGTTCAAACCGCGCTCGGAAAGACCGACTTCCCCCTTGGTGAAGTCAGGCTGGCCCAACACCAGGTCGGCACGCCCCAAACATACCGGGCACCGGTTGTCGGTCACCGGCAGTTCGGCATCCGGTGGCGGAATCACGTTCTGCAGGTTGCGGAAAATCAGCACGCGGTTGTTGCGAGGCTGGGCGTCGATACGGTTGTCATCCACCGCAAACAACGTCCCGTTGGCGTACGCGATGCCGCTCACGCCGCCCAGCACCGTTCCCGACGAAGTCGGGTCCTGGCTGGTGAACGTGCGCTGCCCAATAATGGCGCGCGCGGCCATCCCGCTGAAGAAGTCGGCGGCCGGACAAGCCGCAGCCCAGAGAAAAACTAAGAAGCCGTATCGCATGAAGGTCTGACGAGGAGACTTAGGTAATTTTTAAGTATACCTGCCTGAGACGTACCGCCGCCTCGTCCGGTTGCATCTGCGACACTGAAACCATGCAACGCGCGCTGGTTATCGGCGTTCTCCTGGTCGCCGGCATGGCTCTTGCCTACGTCGGCAAGCCCGAACGTCACGTCAGCCCGGAAGCGGTCGCCGAGCTTTGGGCCGACCTGTTCCGCGATACCGACGACTTCGGCTTCCAGGTTAGCCAAGGGCGGTTAAAGAACGAAATCGCCCTCGGACGCATCATGGCGGCGCAGTTCCAGCCGGGCCGGTCCAGCGACGCCGCCGGCCAGGCACGCATCGATCGTATCGGCAAAGCGCTGGCCGTTCATGTCCAACGCACCGGCATTCCCTATCAGTTCACGCTCGTCAGCGGACCCACTATCAACGCCTTCGCCCTTCCGGGCGGCCCCATCTTCGTGTACGAAGGGATGCTGGCGGCCGTCGTTAATGATGATGAACTGGCCGCGATCCTGGGCCACGAGATTGCCCATGTCGACCTGCGCCACCCCTGGCGCCGCAATCGCGGCAGTGCGTTCAACCCGGTCTACGCCCAGTTCCAGGAGATAGAAGCCGATGCCCGCGGCGTGCATCTGGCCGTTCGCGCCCGCTATCGTGCGGACGGCGCGCTGACGTTATTCCAGCGGGTGGCCTCGCAATCCGGTGCCGGCAGTGATCCAAATACTCCACTCGAAGAAACCGTCGGACTGCTCGGCTCCGCGCTCACCGACTACTTCCGGTCCCATCCGCCCGACACCGAACGCATCCGCCGCCTGCGCGCCCTCAGCCGCACCCTCACCTCAAGTACGGTACGATGATCGGCAATGCTTGCCGGTATCTTCGTCTGGGCCCTTGCACTGCTGTCTGCCGCCGATTGGCCGCAGTTCCGCGGCCCGCAAGGCATGGGGCTCAGTTCCGATAAGAATCTGCCCGTCGAACTTGGCAAGGAGAAGAACGTCGTCTGGAAGACCGAGGTGCCGCCCGGCCATTCCTCCCCCATCTTCCTCGGCTCGCGCATCTTCCTCACCGCCTACGATGGCGACGCGCTAGTTACGCTCTGCCTGGACCGCGCTTCCGGTAAACAACAGTGGCGCCGCGAGGCCCCGCGCCCGCGCAAGGAAGTCTTCCAGAAAACCAACAGCCCCGCCTCGCCGACACCCTTCAGCGACGGCAGCATGGTCTACGTGTTTTTCGGCGACTACGGCATCCTCGCCTACGGCCTGGATGGCGACGAAAAGTGGAAACTGCCGCTCGGGCCCTTCAACAATGTCAATGGCCACGGCTCGTCGCCGATTGTGGAGGATGGCATCCTGGTGCTCATCTGCGATCAGGACACCGGGTCATACCTGCTCGCCCTGGACGCCAAAACGGGCAAGCAGCGATGGCGGGTGGAACGCCCCGAAGTGACTCGCGGCTACGCCACGCCGGGCATCTACCAGCCCAAGCCCGGCGCCCCGAAAGAGCTGATCATCCCCGGCGCCTATCAGCTGATCTCCTACGACCTCAAAACCGGCGACAAGCTCTGGTGGGCGAACGGCATGGCCTGGCAGTTGAAGTGCGTCCCGGTTATTGAAGACGGCATCATCTACATCAACTCCTGGGAAACCGGCGGCGACTTCGAAAACGCCCCGCAGATCGACACCTGGCCGGAACTGAAGGCCAAGTACGACAAGAACAAGGACGACAAGGTGACGCCCGACGAGGCTCCGGCCGACATGCAGCGCTGGTTCCAGAACAATGATCTGAACTTCAACAACGCCATCGAAGAGCGCGACTGGACCTTCTGGATCCTGCACCGCACCGCGCAGAACTCCGTGCTCGCCATTAAGCCCGATGGCGGTCGCGGCGACCTCACCAGCCGCATCCTCTGGCGCTATCGCAAGAGCCTGCCCAACGTACCCTCTCCGCTGCTGTACCAGGACACGCTGTTTCTGGTGAAAGACGGCGGCATCCTCACCACGCTCAAGCCGCAGACGGGCGAGGTGCAGAAGCAGGGCCGGCTGACAGGAGCGATCGAACAGTACTGGGCGAGCCCGGTGGGCGGCGACGGCAAGGTGTACCTGGTCAGCCAGGCCTGCAAAGTGACGGTGGTCAAAGCGACGGGCGAATGGGAGATCCTGCACATGAGCGATCTCGAAGACGACTGTTTTGCCACGCCGGCACTGCTGGACGGCGGCCTGTATCTGCGAACCAAATCCACTCTCTACTTTTTCAAGAATGCACGTTAAGGTTCATCCCAACGACAACGTCGCCATCGTGGTCGACCCCGAAGGCGCCCAATACCGCGAGCGCGTTCCCCAATCGCACAAAGTGGCATTGACGGACTTCGCCTCGGGCCAGCCCATCATCCGCTACGGCCAGACCATCGGCTACGCCAACCGCGATATCGCGGAAGGCTCCTGGATCCGCGAGGACATGCTGAGCCTGCCGGCCGCGCCGCCCCTGGACGAACTGCCGCTGGCGACCGCCGTGCCCGCTCCCTTGCCGCCGCTCGAAGGCTATACCTTTGAGGGCTATCGCAACCCCGATGGCAGCGTCGGTACACGCAACATCCTGGGCATCACCACTACCGTGCAATGCGTCGCGCCTACGGTGGAATATGCCGTCCGCCGCATTCGCCAGGAGTTGCTGCCGCGCTTCCCGAATGTAGATGATGTGGTGGCCATCACCCATACCTATGGCTGTGGGGTCGCCATTGATGCCCCCGGAGCCGCCGTGCCCATCCGCACGCTGGGCCACATCAGCCGTCATGCCAACTTCGGCAGCGCGCCGCTGGTGGTCAGCCTGGGTTGCGAGAAGTTGCAGCCCGCCCGCCTGCTGCCGCAAGCCAATCTGCTGTCGGGCTCCGTGCCGCAGTTGCCCGTGCTGGAAGACAACCCCTACGTCATCCGCCTGCAGGATCACGAACTGCGCGGCTTCGGCGAGATCATCGGCGCCATCCTGCGCTATGCCGAAAAGCGGCTGGAAGAGTTGAACCAGCGGCGCCGCACCACCGTACCGGCGGCCGAGCTCAACGTGGGCCTCCAGTGCGGCGGCAGCGATGCCTTCAGCGGCGTTACCTGCAACCCGGCCGTGGGCTATGCGGCAGACCTGCTGGTGCGCGCCGGCGCCACCGTCATGTTCTCGGAAGTCACGGAAGTGCGCGACGCCGTCCATCTGCTCACGCCTCGCGCCGCCAATGCCGACGTGGGCCGCGCGCTCATCCGCGAGATGCGCTGGTACGACGAATACCTGGCCCGCGGCAGTGCCGACCGCAGCGCTAACCCCACTCCCGGCAACAAGCGCGGCGGGCTGTCCAATGTGGTCGAAAAGGCGCTAGGCTCGGTTGCCAAAGCCGGCACATCGGCACTGGTGCATGTCGCCACGCATGGGGAGAAGGTCACACAGAAAGGCCTGATCTTCGCCGCCACCCCCGCCAGCGACTTCATCTGCGGCACCCAGCAGTTGGCGTCCATGAACATGCACGTATTCACTACCGGCGAAGGAACACCGTATGGGCTGGCGTTGGTGCCGGTGGTGAAGGTGAGCAGCCGTACCACGCTGGCCGAACGCTGGTATGACCTCATCGATATCGACGCCGGCTCCATCGCCACCGGACAGGCCACCATTGCAGACGTCGGCTGGCAACTGTTCCGCTTCCTGCTCGATTCGGCCAGCGGCCGCAAGAAGACCTGGGCCGAACACTGGGGCCTGCACAACGCACTGGCTCCCTTCAACCCCGGCCCGGTGACCTAAATGCTGACAACGCTGCTGGTGGCCTTGGACCTGGCCGGCACGTTTGTCTTTGCACTCAGCGGAGCGCTGGTGGCCGTGCGGCACCGCCTGGACCTGTTCGGCATCCTCGTGTTGGCATTCGCCGCCGGCAACTCCGGCGGCATGGCACGCGACATCATGATCGGCGCCATCCCGCCGGCAGCCATCAGCGACGGCAGGTACGTGGCGGTGTCGGTGCTGGCCGGGCTTGTGACATTCCTCTGGCACCCGGCCGTCCATCGCCTGGGGCCTGCCATGCTTCTATTCGATGCGGCCGGACTCGCGCTATTCGCGGTTGCCGGCACCGGTAAGGCGCTGGCCTTTCATGCCGGTCCGGTTGCGGCGGCGCTGTTGGGCATGCTGACGGGCATCGGCGGCGGCATAGTGCGCGATGTACTGGTGCGGGAGGTGCCCACCGTGCTCCAGCGGGAGCTCTATGCGGTGGCCGCGCTGGCGGGAGCGGCTGTGGTGGTCATCGGGCGTATGTGGTCGGTCAATGCCGGCGTATCTGCCGCGGTCGGCGCCGCACTCTGCTTCTGCCTGCGCTTGCTGGCCATTCGTTACGGCTGGCATCTGCCGGCCGCGAAGGTATAGAACAACACCTGGCCAGGTTGAACAGACACGTCTTCGCTTTGTATTTAGGCGTGCTTCTGCCATTATGTAACTCCCCATGGAATACCTGATCGGCCTTGCGCTGGCACTTGCGGTTTGCGGCTTGGCCGGGGTTGCCGGCTTCGACAGAGACCGCGTCTTCTATCCGACCATGCTGATCCCGGTGGCCACCTATTACATCCTGTTCGCCGTGATGGCGGGATCTACTCCGGCCCTTGCCCGCGAGTCGGTGGCGGCCGGCCTGTTTATTCTGCTTGCCGGGGCCGGATTCGCCCGGAATCTGTGGTGGGCCGTGGCCGGGCTGGCGGGGCACGGCTTGTTCGACCTGCTGCATCCGCTGCTGATCGCGAACCCGGGCGTACCCCTATGGTGGCCGGGCTTCTGCCTGGCCTATGACGTTCTGGCGGCCGGATTCCTGGCAATGCTCCTGCGCCGGCGTTCGCAATTCGCAAGCCGTCCGGCGTAGCGGGCTGCGGAAAAACATCTCTGGGCCGCCGATGAACGCAGAGTGCGCCGGGATAAACCGGCATGGAGTAGGGGATTCACGCACATCTGCGGGAAGACTCGGAAGGGTGGCTGGTTCACGGTAAAACGGCGGACGATTAAGAAGCGACTGCGGAGCAAACTGCAAGAGGTTCGGCAGGAGTTGCGCAAGCGCTGGCATGCGTCGATTGCCGACACCGGAGACTGGCTGCGGTTGGTGGTGCAGGGCTACTTC
Source organism: Bryobacterales bacterium (assembly GCA_016789745.1). GTDB lineage: Bacteria > Acidobacteriota > Terriglobia > Bryobacterales > Bryobacteraceae > CADEFT01. Next base: position 7,854 of record JAEUQF010000249.1, on the reverse strand, counting down.
AACTATCATGCGGTTCCGGGAACTTCGCGGCGCTGCAAACGCTCCGGCGGGAGGTGGCACGGGCATGGCTGGAGGCGCTTCGGCGTCGCAGCCAGCGGCATCGCCTTCCGTGGGAGCGATTCGGATCGATCCTGGATCGCTATCTACCCCTGCCGCGGATTCTGCATCCGGAACCCGGCGTGCGGTTTGACGCCATGCACCCAAGGTAGAAGCCGTATGCGCTCAAGTGCGCCCGTACGGCTCTGTGCGGGGGGCCGGTAACGGGCGTCCCTACCGCGATGGAACGCAGATACGCTCTTAGTTTTGAATCGGGCGTTTATCGGCGTTTATCGGCGACTAAGTCCGAGACGCGGCTTTATCAGCACCCTGTTAGACTAGCGGCTGCTACGGCGCGAAATACCCGTTCACATCGAGAATCACATCGCTCGCGTTCGCCGCAAACAGCGCGATATCGCCGTTCGCCCCCGCCGGGACAATAGCCGCGTTCGCCAGGATCTGCCCCTCAAAGGCATTCAAGGTCGAGACCAGCGGCTGCCCGGTCCCGGCCGGCCAGAGCGTGACATAGGCTAGCGGGCCAGGGGGCACCACCGTCACGTTCAAGGCATAGGCTCTGGCTGTGCCCGGCACGCCGCAGCGCCCGCTGGGCACCGGCACGGTACGCGCGCCCGACGCGGCCAATGCCGGCGGTCCGAAGGGCCCGCTTAGGCCCTCGCCGGCACGAGTGTCGACCACCCGGCAGGGTGCCACCCGGTAGTAGCTCAGGCCACCCGCGGCCGCCGGTGCGAAGTAGCCATTCACGTCCACGATGAAGTCCGTAGTCTGTGTGCTGTCCACGTTCACGGCAGCGCCGGTGCCCAATTTCACGATCTGCGCGTTGGCGCGGATCTGGCCAAGCGGCGACTGCACCGTTGCGCCCATGGGGTTCGCGCCTACTGGATAGACGCGCAGGGACGATAAGGGGCCGCGCGGAACGGCTGTCAGGTTCACCGACACCGCCTGCGCAGTCGGCGGAATCCCGCAGGCGCTCTGCAACAGCGGCAAGCCGCGAGCGCCCGTCAACGCCGGTGTTCCGAAGGCGCCGCCGAAGCCCGCGCCCGCGCGGCTATCCGCCACGCGGCACGGGGTAACCGGAAAAAAATGGAGACCGGTTGTGCCCGCCACGAAGTAGCCGCTGGTCTCCACCGTGACACGCGTGGTACTGGTGGCAAAAACATTCACGGCGCCGTTTGTTCCCGCGGGAATGATCGCCGTATTGGCGGTCGCCTGCCCATCGAAGGCATTCAACGTAGACACGAGCGGTTGCGCCTCGCCGGTAGGCCAGGCGGTAAGATAGGCAAGCGGTCCCACTGGCGCTACACCTATCGTCAACGCATAGGCAGTGGCCCCGGCGGGAATGCCGCATTGCCCGGCAATCGAAACGGTTGCGGTGCCGGTCACGGTGGTGTCGAAAAGCCGGCACGGTGCCAGCGGGATAAAGGTCTGCGCGCCTGCCTGCGTTTGCCCTCCTAAAGCCGTAAACCGCGCCACGGCGTGCTGTCCATAAGGAGCAGGGTGGGCGCGAAACTGCGCCGATGGAGCGGTTCCGCTGGCCGCGCCGCTCCAACCGCTGAACACATAGCCCGGCGCCGGGGTGGCCGTGACCGTGACCAGCGCATCTACCGGAGCCTGCCCACCGGCGGCGGACAACTGCACGGAACCACCTGCGGGCGGATTGGCCTCCCCCGTCACCGGAACTTGTGACTGGTAGATGTAGGTGATCGACACAGGGCCGTTCGGCACCTGGATGGGACGCGTCAGTTCGCCGCCGCCGGTGGTATTGATCAATCCATAGGTCTCGCCGCGGAACATCACCCGCGTACTGAGTTGTACCTGGTGCGTCGAGCCCGGCACCCACTGGAACGCCGTCCCTTGCGTGTAAGTTTGCCCATCCACGCGAAACGGGATACCCGGTGGAGAAATATCCAGAGTGAATGTAGTCAAGTTACTCTGTGCCAGCAGCGCTCCGGCCAATGCCGTCACCATCACGGCCTGTCGTAGAAACCAAGTGCCTCGCATCGTGCGTCCTCCAAAGGCTTGTTCTTCTCGTCCATCCGCATAACCAGCGACACGCGGCGCAGGCCTGCCAGCAAGCAGCCTGGGAGGCTGCCCACCGGCGAAGGCCGAACCATGACATTAAGACTGTAAGTAGACGACTAACTGTTTCTACTTACCTTCCCCGGTTGGTGGCAAACGCCACGCCGCCGCTCCGGCTTACACTGGAAAAGAGGTGCTATCCATGATTCCCGCCCTGCTGCTTCTGCTTGCCGCCGCGCCGCTGTTGGCGCAACCCGCCGAACCTTCGCTGCTGGTGGAAGCCGGCTGGCTTGCTGCCCATTTGCGCGACCCCGGCCTGGTTATCCTCCACGTGGGGACGCAACGGGGCTATGACGACGCCCACATTCCGGGGGCGCGGCTGGTAACGCTGGCCGATCTGTCGGTAACGGGGACGGCCGGGTTGCGGTTGGAGTTGCCGCCGGTGCCGGCCTTGGAGGCGGCGCTGCGGAAGTTGGGGGTGGGGGATTCCGGCCGGGTGATCGTCTACCCGGGCGCCGAAACCACCGTGCAATCGGCTACAAGGGTCTGGTTCACCCTGGATTACCTGGGGCTGGGAAGCCGTTCTGCGCTCCTCAATGGTGGGCTTGCGGCATGGAAGGCCGCCGGCGGCCAGACCTCGCAGCAGGCGCCGCCAGAGGCGATGGGAGACGTTACCGTGCAGGCCGCGCCGCAGCGTCTGGTGGATGCCGATTGGCTGAACGCAAAGCTGAAGGACCCGAAAGTACAGGTGTTGGATGCGCGCCTTCCGGAGTTTCATTCCGGTGCGAACGCCGGCGGCATGCCACGCGGCGGCCATATCCCCGGAGCTCGCAATGTGCCCTTCTCCTCACTCCTGGATGCTGATGGGAAGTTGCAGCCGTGGGAGACGCTGCAGGGCGCCTTCCAGCCGGCCGAAGGCAAGGTGACGGCGGTCTACTGCCACATCGGCCAGCAGGCGACGCTGCTGTACTTCGTGGGCCGCTACCTGGGTGTGGATATACGGCTCTATGACGGGTCTTTTCAGGAGTGGAGCCGGCGTACCGAACTGCCCGTGGAGCCTGCTGCCCAATAGCGTCCTTAGACGCCGTGGAACCGCATGCCCGCGAAGCTGACCACGCTCTGCTCGTCGATGTTCCACTGCTGGTAGCGTGACAGTTCGCCACGCACATTGGGCATCGCGCGCAGGAACGTGTAGAAGGGTGACGAGCCGCACCACTTCAGATCATCCTGGCGGTACTGCACCTGATCCCAGTAGCCGCGCGCGTCGCCCGCGTTCAGGCTGGCAATGCGCCGCTGGTCGCGTTCGGCCACTTCGGCCATTTCGTCCTGCCCCGCAATCGCCTGGAAGCGATCGCCATAACGCCGTCCCATGTGCGCCATGTCCACGCCCAACACCCAGAACAGCTTCTCGCCTTCGCGGGCGCCGATCTCGCCCAGTGCGTCCAGAAAGCGCTTCACGCCTTCGTCCTCTTCCGGCATTCCACCCTGGTAGATGGAACGTGCGTAAGCCCCGCACAGAATGGGCAGAATCTTGATGTTCGGCCCCAACAGATGCTGCAGGAAGATCACCTGGAACTCCACCGAATGCTCCACCGCGATGCAGTAGTCTTCCATCTGCACGGCCGCGGGCGCCTTCGCCTGCAATTCTTCCATCAGGCGCAGATCGGGCTGCGCCTCACCCCACGGCGTTTGCCAGGTCTTGCGGGTCAGCCCGAAACGTTCGGGGTGGCCATAGTGCGATGTGCCCAGGATCACGAAGGTACGGTCGGCATCGCGTTCGCGGTCCAGGCCCGCATAGCCGGCCTGATAGGATTGCCAGCCACCTTCGGGCGATACATGCGGCGCGGCGAGACCCATCCAGCGCTCCTTGCGTTCCGGAGGCGCTTCGTCCGTCATGTAGGCGCGCATGAGTTCGGTCAGCTCTTCGGGGTCATCGGGATAGGCAGCCCCGGCATGGGCCGGCTCGCGAGTGTCGGCTTCGGCGAAGCTGCGTTCGCGACCCTGCCGCATCTCCATGTACGTCTCGTCTTCCAGAAAGCCTGCCTCGCGCAGACTGTTGATCAGGTGCTGCTGCAACGCGCCCACCTGCAGGTCGCCCGTAATCTGGAACAACGCCGCACGCAGATCCTGCTCAGTGCGTTCGCCATCGAACATGTCCAGACATTCCACCAGCGGCGGCGGTACGATCATCGTGGCGTCGGAATAGTGGAACGGATCCCGAATCAGCAGGCCCGGATGATCCGGAACCGGGGAGGGCATGAAATCCAGATTCATCCGCAAACGCGGCAGGGGTTGCGACATCGCCTTTCATCATAGCCCGCCAGCCTGATAAAATCCGACATTCCGTCCACGTATGAAACCGATCTTTGTTGCACTCACCCTCTGCGGCACCGCGGCGCTGACCGCGCAGGTATTCTATGCCCCCAAAGGGAAGCCGGCCGTGTACACGGGTCCACATAAGGCCCATACCAAGCTGGCGGACCTGAAGGCCAAACACGCAGGCAAGAAGCAGTGGCGTGAATTGATTGTCGATGACAAGCATCTGCGCAGCGAATACCTGCTATTGCCCCCCGGCTACAAACACCCCAAGGCGCTGCATCCGGACACGCGCTCCTGGTGGGTGGTGATGGAAGGCGAAGTGCGTTTCGACATTGAGACGGTGGACAGCGTAACAGCCAAGAAGGGCGGCATGGTGCAGGCGCCCATGCAGACTATCTTTTCCTACGAAGTGGTTGGGGATACGCCGGCGCTTGTTTTCGAGACCAACATCGCCGGGGCCAAGACGCTGTTTGTCGACCGCGGCGACGCTCCAGCGCCGCCAGCCGGCACCGAGTGGACCAAGGTGCAATTCAACAACCGCGTGAAGGGCAAGTTCCTGCACGACAACAAGCCGCTCGCCACGTTCGACGAGGTGGCTGAGAAACTGGAGAAGGGGCAGTTGAAAGGCACTATCCGTATTGTGGAGGACGACCGCGGCGCCGCCAACTTCATCTACGGCTACAACAGCAAGCTGCCTCCGTTAGACCCGAAAAACAAAGGCCATTACCATCCGGAAGGCGCCGAATACTGGCTGATCATGAAGGGCCAGATTCGCTACCCCATCGAAAACGTGGGCGTCGTCATTGCCAATGAGGGCGATGTAGTCTACGTGCCGCCGTACACCTGGCATGCGCCACGGTGGTGGGGCGATGGCGCCTCCTGCCGCCTGGCGATGAACGGCTTCCCACAGATCTCCCACCTGTTTGAGGCGCACTAGATGCCCCAGTTTCGCGATCAGGTGGTGTTGGTCACGGGCGCCAACGGCGCCCTTGGCGAGGTGGTAACTCGAAACTTCATCGACGGCGGCGCTCATGTCGTCGGCGTTGATCTGGACTGGTCTGGCGCGCGTTCGGAGACCAGCCGGCTGACGGCGGTGGAACTGGATCTGCGGGATCCGGCGCAATGCCGGCGCGCGGTGTCGGTGGCCATGGAACAGCACGGACGCATCGATGTGCTGGTGAACCTGGTGGGGGTCTTCGAGGAGGGTGAATCCATCGCCCAGACGGCGCACGAGACCTGGAACCACATGCTGGACGTGAACCTGAACGTCACGTTTCATCTGGCGCGCGAGGTGATGCCGCCCATGCTGGCCCAGGGACGCGGCCGAATCATCGCCATGGGCGCCAAGTCGGGTGTGAATCCGCAGCCGCGGATGGGGGCGTACCATGTGTCGAAGGCTGCCCTGCATGCGCTAATCCGCGTCATGGCGGCCGAGTGCCGCGGCACGGGCGTGACTGTAAACGCCGTGCTGCCGGCGAAGATGGATACCAGCGAGAACCACGCCACCGCCACCGAGGAAGAACTGGCACGGATGGTAAATCCGCGCTCCATTGCCGCGCTGATCCAGTTTCTCGCCAGTGAGAGCGCCTGTGAGATCAACGGCGCCCTGGTGCCGGTGTACGGCCGCAGCTAGCGGGGCCTACTTCGTCTTTCCCGCACTCAGCAGATTCGCAAAGATGCGATACGCCCCCGGCACGCCGGCCGGCAACTGGCGGAACCACGAATAGCCCGTGAAGGCATAGGCTCCCTTGCCATAGCGGGTGAACAGCATGCCGCCGGGCAGCCACTCTTCATTGGGATCATGCGAGGCAAACAGCGAAACATACTGCGCATCCCACGTTTTGGCGAAGTACAGCCCGCGCTCCTGGATCCAGCCTTCGAAATCCTGCGGCGCAAGCTGGTTGGGTGACTTCATAACGGGATGATTCCAATCGGGCACCTGCATCGGCGCGTCTTCCACGGTGACTCGTTCTCCCGAGACCTTGATGGGATAAGGACCTATGCGAGCCAGGACGTCCTCCGTGGTACCGCGGCCGGGGACCCCTCCTGCGACGTTATACTGCACCACCAGCGTGCCGCCGTTCTCCATGAAAGCCAACAAACGGCTGAAGTTGGCGCGTAAGGCGGCGCGGGTGTTGAAGGCGCGGACTCCGGTGACGATGGCATCGAACTTCGCCAGGTCCGCGCTGGCAAGGTCCTCATCGGAAAGCAGCGAGACGCGAACACCCAACTGGCGCAGGCTGGCGGGCACCTCATCGCCGGCACCCATGATGTAGCCGACGTTCTGCGAGAGCACCTTGACTGGAATACGGATGAGTTTAGCGTCGGCGGGCGGGAAGTAGACCTGGGGCGGGATGTGCGGGTACTGGATGGTGATCATACTGCGCGCCGCCAAGGACAGTACCGACACTGACTGGGTGTTTGGCGGGGTAATGGTAAACGACACCGTAGCCTGTTCGCCGTCCTTGGCAAGTTTGTAAGCCGCCGTTGCCGTGGATGCCTTCCAGCCGTTGGGCACTTGCAGGGCAAGACCTCCGCCGAGGTTCGGTTCATTGGCGCGGATGGTAGCTTGTACGGTGCGCGGGGCGTTGTCGGCGAAGACCAGCGTGTTGTCTTCAAACTGCGCGGCAACCTTCGGGACGATCAGGAAGTCGCGGATGAGTTCGCCGCGGGCGCTATCGACATAACGATGGCGTACGGGACGGCGGAGCACGAACTCGGCGCCTTCGTAACGGAAGCGGAACTGGGCTTCGAGCAGAGGCTGGTTCACGGCCAGGCCGATGAGCAGCGGGTCTCGAACAGCGTAGCGGGCGGTGGTGCCGTGCGGCCGTCGCAGCCAGTAGGGGTTGGTGGGCTCGGCATCGGCGGGTACCTTCCATTCCACCTTCTGCCGCATCACGGTGTTGGTCGCCATGGGGGCATTCGGCTCCCAGCTAACGCCGGGCGCGAGTGTAGCGCCGGTGAAGGTGACGGCCGCGTCCAGGCGGGCCACCGCGGTCAGGTTCACGGCCGCGCTGGAGCCTGGCGTGACGGCCCAGCGTTCGGCGGCGGCATCGGCGAACAGGCCCAGGCACTGGCCGATGACTTCATCGATATCCGCCAGTTTGGCGGCGGCTTCCGGGGCCTTCATGCCGGAGACCAGCAGGCGCGCCTTGAGCAGCAAGGGCACGATGGCTTGCGGCTTCCGCGGGCTATAGCCGGCATTGGCCTGGGCGAGCAACTCGCCGACAGCGGCGCCACCTTCCAAACGACTCCACGCGGTGTCGATGCCTTCCAAGACGTCCTTCGAAGCCGGGTCGCCGGCGATGACGACCAGGTGGTTGGTGACGCGCCCGCGGCGCTCCGGCACTCCCATCGCCTGGCTGGAATGCTGGCTGCGGCTGCGGGCGGCAATCTCGCCGTAGGAGGCGCCCAGCAGCGGGTTAAAGACGCCGCTATCGATCTCGATGCGGTTGGGAACCT
>JAEUQF010000238.1 GCA_016789745.1 Bryobacterales bacterium | reverse complement strand
AGCGCATGTCCCTGCTCATGCAGGCCATGGTCAATGAGCAGTCCGGCAAGACCACCATCAGCCAGGAAGAACAGAAGAAGGCCTATGAGGCCCGCAAAGACGAGTTCACCCAGGCGAAGGTGAAGATCATCTACATTCCCTTCACCGCCGGCCAGGCCCCCGCGGGCGCCGACGCCGCCAAGAAGTCCCTGACCGAGCCCGAAGCCCTCGCCAAGGCCGAAACCGTCGTCAAACAGGCGCGCTCCGGCACCGACTTCGTCGCCCTCGTCAAACAGCATTCGGAAGACCCCATCTCCAAGGAAGCCGGCGGCGATTTCGGCCCCATCAAGAAGGGCGACAAACTCCCCGACGCTGTCAAGCAGGCCGTCTTCGCTCTGAAGCCCGGCGAGGTCAGCGAGCCGGTGCGCCAGCCCAACGGCTACTACGTGTTCCGCCTGTCCGAACTCCAGCCGCAGGCCTTTGAGGAAGTGCAGGAGACCCTCTTTAACGAACTGCGCAACGCACGGATGAAGGAATGGATGGACGGCGTCGCCAAGAGCACCGAAGTCAAGGTCACCAACGAGGCCTACTTCAACCAGGTCAAGCAGCGCCAGTAGCGCTGCGACGAGCCATCGGCCGGGTCACCCGCAGTCTGCCGCCGCTCTCCGGCGCCCCCATTGCGCTGGAGATCCGACCGGCGTTGTTCGCCTTCCGCGGCCGCCTGGACAGCGAGCGTGGAACCCCGGTACACGCCGCCAGTTTCCTGCTTCGCCGCCAGATGGTGCTGGAACAGCAATTGCTTCGTAACCTCCCGGAGTTGCACCGCATCCTCCTGCATGAGCTGTTTCATTTCGCGTGGCGCCGGCTGGGTAATCCCAAACGCGCCTCCTGGCAGCAACTGATAGAAAAGGAATGGGATGCACATGCGCGCGGTGAACTCGGGTGGTCCGCCCAGTGGCGAAAAGACACGCTCCAGGACAACCGTGCCGGACGCCTCTGGCGCGACTACCTGGCGGAATCTTTTTGCGATACCGCCGCCTATGTTTTGCGTCTGGAAGATCATGAGGAACACACTCTGGCTCCCCGCTTCCGCCGCCCGCGCGAGCGCTGGTTTTCCGAAATCCTGTCCGCCCCCACCCTCCCGTTATAATCAGCTATGAGGAGCCCCACCCCCGACATGTTCACCCGGCGTAGTCTCGCTCTCGCATTGGCAGCTGCGTCGATGCTCGCCGCCGGCTGCTCGCGCGGCTCCTCCCGCCCCCACGTCCGCTCCGAAAATGAGCGCAAGGAAGCCCCGGACTTCAACCTCAAGGACGTCAACGGCCGACCCGTCCGACTCTCCGACTTTAGAGGCAAGGTCGTCCTGCTGAACTTCTGGGCCACCTGGTGCGGCCCTTGTAAAGTCGAGATCCCCTGGTTCATCGACCTGGAACAGCGCTTCAAAGACCGCGGCTTCGCCGTCATCGGTATCGCTACCGACGAAGAAGGCTGGGACATTGTCAAACCCTACATCGAGAAGAAGAAGGTGAACTACCGCGTCGTCATCAGCGGCAGCGACACCATGGAACTCTACGGCGGCGTCGAAAGCCTGCCCACCACCTTCGTTCTCGACAAGGAAGGACGCATCGCCAGCGCCCACGTCGGCCTGGTCAGCAAGAGCGTCTATGTGAGCGAAATCGAACAACTGCTGTCGCCAGCCCCGGCGCCGGAGCCCGCTAAAACATCCCAATTGACCCATCCCACCGGAGGTGGAAAGTGACCCTTACGCGCCGTTCCCTGGCGTATCTGTTCGCCGGTGCCGGCTTGTCGCAGGCCGGCGTGAAGGCGTTGAAGGACCGCAAGGTGGCTCCGCCGTTCGCCCTGAAAGACGCTGCCGGCAACACCGTGAAACTAGCCGACTACAAGGGCAAGGTGGTGCTGCTGAACTTTTGGGCCACCTGGTGCGGCCCCTGCAAACTCGAGATCCCCTGGTTTGTCGAAATGGAGACGCGCCTGAGATCGAAGGGCCTCTCCGTTATCGGCGTGGCCATGGACGAAGAGGGCTGGGAACTCGTCAAACCGCACGCCGAAAAGCTGAAGATCAATTACAAAGTGCTGCTCGGCAACGAGGAGGTTGCCCAGGCTTACGGCGGTGTCGACAGCCTGCCCATGAGCTTCATCCTCGATCGCGCCGGGCGCGTCGCCAGCGTCCACACCGGCCTGGTCAGCAAGAGCGTGTACGAAGAAGATATTCAGGAATTGTTGAAAGCCAAGTGACCATGCGTTTGAAGACTGTCCTGTTGGCCCTGATCCTGCCGCTGCTGCTGCCTGCCCAGATGAATCTGCTGAGCGTGGCGCCGCCCCCGAAGCTCACCGCGAAACGCGGCACCACCGCCGAGGCGAAGCTCAACGTACAACTGCAGAACGGCTATCACGTCAACAGTAATAAGCCCGCCGACGAATACCTAATTCCCTTGCGGCTAACCTGGACCGCCGAGAGCCTGGTAGTGGATGGCACCACGTACCCGACTCCCAAAATGGAGAAGTACGAGTTCTCCCAAAAACCGCTCTCGGTCTACACCGGCGACTTCCAGATCGCCACGAAGTTCAAGGTGCCCTCCACCGCGCCATTAGGGATGAAGGTGATCTCCGGCAAACTCCGCTACCAGGCCTGCAGCCACAAGGAATGCTTCCCGCCGAAGAGCGTGGAAGTGAAGCTGCCCATCGACATCGTCAACTAGCCCGGTGCGCCGACTTATCCTGCGCCCCGGCGCCATCGGCGACTTCATCGTCTCCCTGCCCACCCTCGAATACCTGGCGCAGCAAATGGAGGGCGGGTCCCCAAACCCGCAAGGGGTCCCCAGACCCCGCTCTGCCGATTACACCGAAATCTGGACCACCGCAGCCAACCGCCCGCTAGTCCGCTTCGCCGACCGCGTCGAATCCCTAGCAGCCACGGGCATTGATCGCGCCGGGTTAACCGGCGACCCCATCACCGGCCCCCTCTACGAACGTCTGGCCGCGTTCGACCAGATCATCTCCTGGTATGGCTCCAACCGCCCGGAGTTCCGCCAAGCCGTCGCCGGCCTGCCTTTCACCTTCCACACCGCGCTGCCCAGCGAAGGCTGCCCCTGCCACGCCGTCGACTTCTATCTCGACCAGGTTGGCGCACCCCGGGGAGCCACCCCGACCCTGCCCATCCCAAGACGCAACGAAGGCTGGCTGGCGATCCACCCTTACTCCGGCAGTGCGCGCAAGAATTGGCCGCTGGCGAACTTCGAAGCCGTAGCCGAAGCCGTCGGCGTTCCGGTCCGCTGGACCGCGGGCCCCGAAGAGCCGCTACCGCAGGCCACCCGCTTCGACGATCTCTTCGACCTCGCCACCTGGCTGGCCGGGGCCTCCGTCTATCTCGGCAACGATAGCGGCATCAGCCATCTCGCCGCCGCGGTCGGCATCCCGGTAGTGGCTCTCTTCGGCCCCACCAACCCGGCCATCTGGGCTCCCCGCGGCCCGCAAGTCACCGTCCTTCGTACACCCATCGACGTGCCCTCCGTTATTGCCGCCCTGGCCGTTACCCAGCTAAGGGAATGAGGAGAGCAGGAACGCACGAAGCGGGGTCTCACCGCCGGGGCCGAACCACCACGCGCGCGGGCGCCCCATCGGCGCCTTCCAACTTCAACGGCAGGCAGACCAGGTCATACTCGCCGGGCTCCACACCACGCAGGTCCAGGCCTTCCAGAATGACGACGCCGGCGGCGAGCAGAGCTTGGTGCACCTCCGCATCGCCAATCGACAACGAGTCGATGCCCACTAACTTCGCGCCCGCGTCGACCAGTTGCAGCGCCTGCTCGACAGCAATCTCATCCTGCCCCGGCCGCGTGCGAATGAGCACCCGCTCGGCTGGCTCCACCCAGTCGCTATCCACGATGCGTGCGGGGCCGATCAATGCATCCAGCGGCATCGCGTCGATCGCCGCGCCGCCATCCAGATAGTGCAGCGGCGCATCCACGTGCGTGCCGGTGTGGGCGCACATCGTGATGGTGGTCAGGCTGACGCCTTCGTAAACCTCGCGCTGGAACGTGAACGGCGGATCACCCGGCCATTGCGGCATGCCCACTCGCAGCGGCTGTGTGATGTCGATCCAAGCGCTCAAGCGCGGATCTCCTGCCGGTAGCGCTCCAACTCCTTCTTCAGCCCCTCCAACTCCTTCTGCGCGCCGCTCTCTCCAATCACGTTCTTCATCTCCATCGGATCGGCTTTGAGGTCATACAGCTCGTCGGCGTTCGACAGGTCGAAGTAGTGGATGTACTTCCAGCGCTCCGTACGCACAGCCTCCCACGCAGCAATGCGCGGGAACTGCTTCTCATAAAAGTACTCGCACAGGAAGCTGCGGCGCCAGTTCTTCGCATTGCCCTTGAAAAGCGGCACCAGGGAGCGGCCCTGCACCTGCGGATGCGGCTTGGCGCCGGCCATTTCCAGCATCGTCGGCGCGATGTCGATGTTCAGCACCATCTCACCGGCGCGGCGCCCCGGCTTGATCAACTTCGGGAAGCGCGCCACCATCGGGATGCGGATGGACTCCTCATACGCGGCGCGCTTGTCGCCCAGCCGGTGCTCACCCCAGAAGTAGCCGTTATCGGAAGTGAACAGAACCAGCGTGTTATCCAGCGCCTTGGTTTTCTCCAGCGCCTGCAGGATGCGCCCCAGGCCTTCGTCGATGGACAGCAGGCAGCGCATCTGGTCCTTGATGACGTCGTCGGTAGGGCCGCCGACACGCTGGCCGGGCGCTTTCTTCGGCGGCGGCTGGTTGTAGGGCCGCTGGAGCATTGGCTTGCCTTCCAGCGTGTCCTGGGCGCTGGCCGCGCGCTCGATCTTCGCATTGGCATAGGCCTGCGCATGGCGTTCGGCGGGCGTGAAGGGCCCGTGTACGGCCTTGTGCGCCAGATAGACAGCGAAGGGCTTGGTGTGCGGCTTCTCGATAAACTCCACGGCATAATCGCTAAGCAGATCCGTGATGTAACCCTTCTTCTGCACGCGTTCGCCATCGATATTCAGCGGCGGGTCGTTGAACACACCCTGGCCGCGGAAGCTCACCCAGCGATCGAAGCCAGGGCGCGGCATGTCTTCGTTGCCCATGTGCCACTTGCCGACGTAGGCCGTCTCATAGCCGCTGTCCTGCAACAGCCGCGGCCACGTAATTAGCTTGTGGCTCAGTTCATTGTTGTCCGTGTTGTCTTTGACGCCGTGCGAGCGAACGTAGCGACCGGTAAGGAACGAGCCGCGGGCCGGTGAACACAGCGGTGTGGTCACGAAGGCATTCGAAAACAGCACGCCTTCCTTCGCCAGCCGGTCGATGTTCGGCGTCTTCACAATGGGATGGCCGAGGATGCTCAGGCAGTCCCAACGCATGTCGTCAATGAGCACGAACACGATGTTCGGTTTGGCGGCGCGCGCCTGTGCCTGGAGCGCCGCCGGAGCGGCCAAAAGAGATCCCAAAGCCTGTCTGCGAGTGAGCATGGCGATTACCTGTTGATGATGGGGCGCAGCGGCCGTACGTAGATGTTTCGGTAAGCCACCGGTCCATGATCGCCCTGCAGCATGATGGGGTTTTTCGCGGCTTCCTTCAGATTCATGTGCGCCCGCGTACCGCCTTCCACTTCCACGTTCGTCTGCACCGACAGCCCATTGTGCAGCACACGGATAAACTTCGCGTTCTCGGTCTTGCGGCCCTGTGCATCGAAGCGAGGCGCGCGGAACCAGATCTGGAACGACTGCCATTCGCCGGGCCGGCGGCTGGCATTGCGCGACGGGGCCGACCCACCTACGCCCTTGTTGTCGATCCAGCGATGATACACTCCGCCGCAATCGGAGGTCTTCATCGGCTCCACGGAGCCATAGCTGTCGAAGACCTGGATCTCATACAGGCCATGCAGGTAGACGCCGGAGTTCGACCCCTTCGACACCATGAACTCCAGATAGAGCTCGATGTCTCCAAACGCCTCTTCGGTGACCAGGTTTTTCGTTCGCCCGGTGGGACCATTCAGCATGCGGCCACCAGGTTCGGGAATCGCCTGCAGGCGCGTGGGACCCAGCAATCGCTCCCAGCGAATGGCGCGCGTCGTGAACCACTCATGCGGGCCGTCCTGCCCCACCCAGCCCTTCAGATCCTTGCCAGTCAATAACGGGCGCCAACCGTCCTCCAACAGGTACGGCGGGTCGCCGTGAGACTCGCCGTCATTGAGTTCGGGACGGGACTGGGCGCAGAGGCCGGCCACAACGGCGAACAGCAGCAGTGTTCGAAGCATCGCCTGAACATTATAGTGGTATTTGCCTCAAATCTCGCCGAAACGTCTGTCGCTGCTACTGCTGGTGTGCCTGTGGGCCGTCTGTGTCTACAAGGCGGCCACCGTGGCCATTTCGGCCGACGAAGCCTATACCTATAACCGCTCGGTGAGCGAGCCCATCCCGCGACTCTGGGACACCTTCGATGCCAACGACCATGTGCTGCACACGCTGCTGTGCAAAGTGACGGTGGGGCTTTTCGGCATCTGTGAGTTGTCGCTGCGGATGCCGGCCCTGGCCGGTGGGCTGCTGTTGTTGTGGGTGCTGCGTCGATTGACGTTCTGGTGGTTTGGCGAAGGCTGGCGCGGTGCGGGCGTGTTTGCGGCAATCGCCGTGAATCCCTTCCTGTTGGACTACGCATCGATGGCCCGCGGCTACGGCATGGCGCTGGCGCTGTGGCTGGTGGCGTGGAATCAACTGCAGCGCCATCACGAAAAGCCGCACACGCAAGGGCGGTTGTGGGTGGCCGGCGCGGCGCTGGCACTATCGGTGGCCGCCAACCTCACATTCGCGCTTCCAGGAGTGGCGCTGCTGGCGGTGTACTCGGCACTGCACATCGGCGGCCCGCTTCGACGTAAGGAGTGGAGCCGCGCCGGGGCTCGCTTCGAATGGTTCGCCGACTGTGTGATCGTACCGGGCTTCGTCATCGCGATGGCAATCCTGGTGATCCCGCTGCAGCCAATGCAACGCAGCGATTTATACGTCGGCTCCACCGGCCTTCGCGACGCGGCGCTGAACCTGCTCTACGCCCAGTTGTGGCGGCCGAAGAACCTGTTCGAAGGCAGTCCGCTGCATTTTCAAATGGAAGCTGTGGTCATTCAGATGGCAACGCCGCTGTTGCTGGCCATGCTGGCGTTGGGCATCGCGGCCTGCCTGTGGCGATCCGAAGAGCGATGGCGCTGGCTGGGTTGGATGGCCCTTGTGATCACCGCGATGCTGGCGCTGTTCTCCTACGGGCTGGGCATGCCGTTTCCCTACCGCCGTACGGGCTTGTACCTGGTGCCGCTGTTGACCTGGCTCGCGGCAGCCGCACTATCCCGGCTTCCGCGACCCGCGATGCTGGCGGCCGGCGTACTGTGGACGGCCTGGCTGCTCGCCAACTGGGACCTGCGCTATTACGACGAATGGATCATGGATGCCGGCAATCGCGACGTCATGCAATACGTACGCCGGCTAAGTCCCAAGGAGGGCAACAAGCGCCTGGGTGCGACGTTCCCGCTGGACCACGGGTTGCGCTTCTATAAGAACATCTGGCACCTGGACTGGCTGGACATCCCCAAAGGCAACAAGACCGCCGACGGCGCGTTCGACATCCACGTCATCGGTGAAGAAGAGCAGGCGGTCATCGCCAAGCGCAGCCTGATCACACGCCATCAACATGCGTTATCGAAGGTGAGCGTTGCCTTGCCAATTGAAGGCGAAGCTAGTCCACCACCGAACTCCAGCCCCGGCGATTCAGGTCCCAATAAATGACATAGCCGGCGATCGCCGCCACCACCAGCATGCCCGCGCCGATGGCGTAATCCTTCAGCAGCAGTTTGCCGACGCCGAACAGCGCGCCGTAGATCAGCACGCAGCCCGCCACCCAATCCATCAGATTGGCCCAACCATCGCCCGAAGGCTTCACGTCAGGCGCCAGTGCGGCGATCGGCTTCCACCCCGCGATGCTTGGCCGCGTGCGCCGGTAGAAGGCTACCAGCGTCTCCTTCGACTCCGGCGCGGTAAGCATGGTGGTGGCTAGCCAGGCCACCGTGGTGATGGACACCGTATAGATCATGATCCAGGCGAACTGCACCGGGTTATCGCTATCCATGCCGAACGCCGTCTGCAGCGTCACCGACGTGATAAACGCAACCACCATCGCGCTGATTTCGCTCCAGGCGTTGATGCGCCACCAATACCAGCGCAGCAGCAGCACCCCGCCCGTGCCCGCACCGGTGACGATCAGCAATTTCCACGCCCCGCTGATGGAATCCATATAGAACGTGACCACCGCCGAGATCAGGCTCAGGGCCACGGTGGCCACCTGCGAGATGCGCACCAGCGACTTCTCGCCCGCCTGCGGATTCACAAAGCGCGAATAGACATCGTTCACCAGGTAACTGGCGCCCCAGTTCAACTGCGTCGCAATGGTGGACATGTAAGCCGCAGCGAAGGCCGCCACCATCAGGCCGCGCAGCGAAGGCGGCAGATAGTCGATCATTACGCGGATGTAGCCGGTCTCCGGGTCGGCCAGGTTGGGATACAGTACCACCGACGCAAGGCCGGTCAGAATCCACGGCCATGGCCGCACCGCATAGTGCGCGATGTTGAACCACAGCGTGGCCAGCAGAGAATGGCGTTCATCCTTGGCGCAGAACATGCGCTGCGCCACGTAACCGCCGCCACCGGGCTCAGCGCCGGGATACCACGTGGCCCACCAGTTCACCGAAATATAGACGAAGAACGTGATCACCGGCATCCAGGCCGAGTCCAGATCGGGGATGAAGCTGAGCGCGGAACCCGTTGCACCCGTTGCCACACCGCGCGCCTGGTCCAGCGCTGCCAATTTCGTTTTCAACGCATCGATGCCGCCCACTGCGTTCACCGCCGCAAACGCCAATACAATCACCATGCCCATCTTGATCACGAACTGGAAGACGTCGGTCACCAGCACGCCCCACAGCCCGCTCAGCGTGCTGATGTACGACGTAATGGCGATCAGCCCCATCACGATCACCAGAGCCGTGGGCTTATCCACGCCAAGAATTAACTGCAGGATCTTCACCATGGCCAGGTTCACCCAACCCAGCACGATGCAGTTGATAGGCACACCCAGATAGACGGCGCGAAAGCCCCGCAGGAAGGCCGCGGCCTTGCCCGAATAGCGGATCTCGGCGAACTCGATATCGGTCATCACACCGGAGCGCCGCCACAGCCGGGCATACAGAAACACGGTCATCATGCCGCTGGCCACGAAGTTCCACCACAGCCAATTGCCGGCAACGCCGTAGCGGGCCACCATGCCGGTGACGGCCAGCGGCGTATCGGCGGCGAACGTGGTGGCCACCATCGATGTCCCCGCCAGCCACCACGGCACGTCCCGGCCGCTCAGAAAGAACTCGCTGACGCTCTTTCCGGCGCGGGATTTGTAGTACCAGCCAATCGCAAGGTTAAAAAGAAAGTAAAGGGCGACCACCGCCCAATCAAGCCAGTTCAGTTGCACGGTAGGCCAATTATAGCCGTCCGGCCGTGCGCTGGTAGCTTTCCAGGAACTTGGTGGCACGCTCCAGACGGCTGCGCTGGAAGGCGCTGGGAGCAATGCGCCGCGGCCATTGGGTCCAGATCTCGACGGACTTGGCCTGATAGTCCAGCACCTGCCGCCAATGATCGCGCGCCGTGATGCCGCCCTTGCGCGCCATCGCCGCGTAGATGTTCGCAAGCTTCTCGTCGCTGTCGGACAGGTCGCGCTGCAGATAGGCGTCGGTGGGACGCTCCCACAACAACGCCACCGTACGCTCGCGGCCTTTCTCGTAGTGCTCCAGCGCCCGCCGTTCCTCGCCCAGTGCCAGATAGCTATCCCCCAGGGCTTCGTAAGTCTCCTGCAACTCGCGTTGAAAGCGCTTTGATTCGGGGCTGGTGCGTTGCAGCTCCAACTGCCGTTCCAGGGCCTGCTGCAGGAAGGTGAGTGCGTCGCGATGGCGCTGCTGGTTCTGCAAGGCATAGGCCCGGATCAGCAACCCGTCCACGTGGTCACGAATGTACTCGGTGTTATTGGGTGAGGTACGCAGGTTGATGTCGGACAGCAACAGCGCTCGCTCCGCCAGGCCGGCGGCTTCCGCCGCATTGCTATCCACTGTCATCAGGGCAACCTTGCGCAGCATACGGTCCAGGTCGCGGCGGGCGCGCGCATCGTTGCGGTCCTGGGCGTATTCGCGTTCGACAATCTGCAGCGCCTGCAGGTAGAACGACAGCGCGTGCTCCGGTTTCTGCAACGTCACGTCGCGGGGGTTGCCGCTGATGTCGCCCGCCAGATCCAGCATACGAAAGCGCAGGCGCGAGTCCTGCCAAAGTCCGCGCGGCTGCAACGCCTCGCCCAAACGGCGCGCCTGCTCCACGGACTCCATCGCCGCATCGGGCTTGCCGCTTTCCATCAACGCCCAGCCCATGTCCAGATGGGTTTGGATCAGCAGTTCTTTCGCGTCGCGACTCGGCGCCAGTTCGTCCAACCGCCGCCCCGCTTCCAGCGAATGTGCCAGGAACGTCATCGCGCCGCTGGGATTCGACGACCGCAGTTCCACACTGACCAGGCCAGAATACACCCGCGCCAGGCACTGATTCCCAGGCACCGGTGCGACCCGCGCCAACTCCGCGCCAAGATTGGCCGCACGCAGGTACTGCGCACGGGCCACGCCGACATTGCCGCCGTAGCTGTCGGCCGTCGCCACCTGCTGCAACGTGGCGCACAGCCCCTGCATGATCTGCAGGTCCTTCGGGTGCTCCTTCAGCAGCGAGTCGTAGATGGCGGCCGCCTTGCGATAGTTCGTCAACGCACGCGCATCCTGCCCCAGGCTGGCCGCGGTGGCCGAAGACTGCAACTGCGCCACCTTGCTATACCCGTTCGCTAAGTCGAGTTGCAGGCTGCGGTCATTGCCCGCCTCCTGCGCCAGATTGTCCAGATACCGCACCACGGTCGAGGTCAGCCATTCACGCAGTTCTGTCGATTGCGGCAGGGATGCGGCGCGCTTGTCGAACTCCGTCAGCAGCGTGCTGCTGAGCGAGCGCACCTGCTGGAAGCGGCGTTCGGCCCGGCGCGCCTGGTAGTAGGTAGCCGCAATGCCGCCGATCAGCGAAAGCGAGATCGCCGTCGCCGCCAGGATGGAGAGCCGGTTGCGCCGGATGAACTTGCCCGCGCGATATGTCACCGTGCCGCTGTGCGCCAGCACCGGCTCGCCCGCCAGGAAGCGCTGGATATCATCGGCCAGTTGCTCCACCGTGCCATAGCGCGACTGGCGCTCCTTGCGTAGTGTCATCGCCACGATACTGTCCAGGTCCGAAGCCAGAGCCGCCGGCGAATGAACAATCTCCGGACTCGGACCGACCTTGCTCAGCACATGGCTCATGCGTTCCGGATCCTGCCGGCAGACCACGCGCTCAATCTCTGTATTGGAGTAGTTGCGGAAACGATGGGCCATCTGTCCGGTCAGCAGTTCGTAGAGAATGGCGCCTAGCGAATAGACATCGGTAGCGGTGGTAATGGGGTCGCCCGTAACCTGCTCCGGGCTCGCATAGTCCGGGGTCAACATGCGGACCACGGTCTGCGTTTTGCTGCCGCCACCGACGGCGCTATCGTCCAGCACCTTCGCAATGCCGAAATCCAACAGCTTGACGCTGCCGTTCTTGCCCACCAGGATGTTGCCGGGTTTCAGGTCGCGATGCACCACCAGGTTGCGATGTGCCTGGTTCACGGCCATGCAGACTTCCAAAAACAGGTGCAGGCGGCGTTCCAGCGGCAGGCGGTGGGCGCGGCAGTAATCCGTGATGGGCTTGCCGTCCTCGACGAACTCCATCACGTAGTACGGCTGGCCTTCGCTGGTGACGCCGCCGTCGATGAAGCGCGCGATGCTGGGGTGTTCCAACTGGGAAAGGATGCGCCGCTCCTGGCGGAACCGGCTGAGGACGAACTTGGAATCGAAGCCCGACTGGATGAGCTTGATGGCTACCTTCTGCTGGATGCCATCCTCATCGCGCACGGCCAGGTAGACAACGCCCATGCCGCCAGTGCCCAGCACGCGCAGCAGCAGATAGGGGCCAATGCGCGTGCCGATGCGGCGCTCGGCCAATTCGTGGCGAATCTCGCTGCGGCTTACCGACAGCAGTTCGGCGGCTTGGCCGACTACACCTTCCAGCAATTCGTTGTCTTTGGAATCGTGGGCCAGCAGCGCTTCCACCTCGCGCCGCAGGTCCGGGTCTCCATCACACTGCTCGTCCAGATAGGAGCGAAGCGCATCGCCGGCCAGGCCGGCCGTGCCCGCGAAGACCTCATCTATCCTGAGCCAGCGTTCCGGAGTCATACAGACACGGGGAGGAGCGGGACTCCTCCCCGGCGATGCAACCAGCTTACTGGATCTTCAGGCCCAGCTTCGCGAACCACGGCTTGGCAGGCTTCAGCGCATCGTTGACGGCATTGATGTTCTTGATGCCTTCCACCGAGAGCCAGTCTTCCAGAGCCTTGATGCCCTGCTTGGCGTAGACGGGGATGCCTTCCTTCCAGGTGGCGCGGCCGCAGAGAACGCCCGAAAAGTCCGTACCGGCCTCAGCAGCCATGCGCAGCGATTCGGTGAACTGATCGTTGCTGACACCGGCGCTCAGGTAGATGAACGGCTTCTTAGCCACATCGGCGCATTCGCGGAACAGGTCCATGGCTTCGCTCATGGACTGCGCCTTCTGGCCCTTGTAGACCGAGGAGCCTTCCACGAAGTTCGCGTTGATCGGCACTTCCACCTTCAACACGTCGACGTTGTATTCCGGCTTGGAGAACTCCTCCATGCTCTTCTTCACGATCTGCGGCTTCAGCTTCGCGAACTCCAGGCCCTTCTCGTCGCCACCCTTCGGATCGTATCCGATGAATTCGAGGAAGAACGGAATCTGGTAGTATTCGCACTCGGCGCCGATGCGTTCCACAAAGGCGTGCTTGATCTCGTTCACACCCGGGTCATCGAACGGCGTGTAATAGATGAGGATCTTGACGGCATCGCCGCCCCAGTCGCCGATACGCTTCACCGACACGTTCGGCAGCAGGTCCGGCAGACGGCCGGGCTGCGTGTTGTCGTAGCCGGACTTCTCATAAGCAAGCAACAGGCCGGCGTTGGAGGAACGCGCCTTGCTGGCCGGAAGGCCGAACTCGGGATCGAGGAGGATGGCGGTGGCGTGCGGGGTTAGGATGCGCGTAACAGCGATCTTGAACTCACTCATCATCTCTTCCGTGACGTCGTTGGCGGAAACGCCCTTGGCAGCAGCGATCGACTTCTGCAGGCTGCCGCGCTGGTCCATGGCCGCCGCGGCGATAACGCCCTGCGCATTGGACAGGGCTTTCAGGTGCTTCAACTTTCCTTCGGAAAGGCTCATAAAGGGAACAACTCCTTATTCGGGCGGATTAACTATCTAGTATATCGGGGCGCCACGCGGCGATACGGCGATGCCAGGATTGTGCCCGCTTGACATCGAGCAAAATCTGCGTTTTTAGCGCTTCCGGAGATGCAAACTTGCGCTCTTCGCGCAGCCGTTTTGTGACAGCGACGCGAATGCGCGCGGGCGTCTCGCCGGACAACGGGGTCAGCAGAAACGTCTCGATGGCCAGGCTCTCGCCCCCGAACGTGGGGCGGAACCCGATGTTAGTGATGGAGGGCCAGGTGCGATCCTCCTGGTCCAAGTCGTAAGTGCGGCTCACATAGACACCATGAGCCGGTAGCACTTCGGCAGCGGTGGCAAGGTTGAGTGTCGGCACGGTCTGCCTGGAGCCGATGCCGTGCCCTCTCACCACGTCGCCTTCTACTGCATAGAAACGTCCTAGCAGCCGCGCGGCGTGACTGACATCGCCGCTGGTGATGAGGCGCCGCACTTCACTGCTGGAGATGACACCGCCGCGGCAAGCGACCGCCGGCAGCGCCGTTACCGAGAAACCATAGCGGGCGCCCAATTGGCTGAGCATTCGCACATCGCCGGCCTGGCGATAGCCGAAACGGAAGTTGTCCCCAACCACGACGGCGCGCGCCCCGCAGGAATCGACAAGGATGCGCTCCACGAACTCTTCGGGCGATAGCGCCGCCATGCGGGCATCGAAGTTGAGCACCAAAGCCTGTTCTATTCCGAAGCGTTCGATCAGCCGCGAGCGCTGGGCCACCGTGGTCAGCAGTTTCGGCGCGCGGGCCGGGGCCACCACCTTGGTGGGATGCGGATCAAACGTCAGCACACCCGACTTCCAGCCATGTTCCGCCCCCAGGCGGACGACTTCCGCCAGCAGCATCTGGTGGCCACGATGGACGCCGTCGAAATTGCCGATAGAAACGGCGCTCGGCCCGAACCCGCCGCGAGCCTCTTCCGGACTGCGATAGACCCTCATACGCAGCGGGCGGCCTCCACGCGAACCTGCATGCCGTCATAAGCCAACCGTACGTGCGGCGGCAGCAGTTCCTCGGTGCGCGCATGCGGCAGGTCGTGGGAGATGTGCGTGAAGAACGCCTGCCGCGGCTTCAACTGCTCCACGTAGTTCAGGCTTTTCTGCACGTTCGAATGCGTGGGATGCGGCTTGTGGCGGAGCGCGTCCAGAAACAGCGTATCCAGCCCCTGCAACTGCTCCAGCGATTCATCGGGGATTTCGTTGTGATCGGTAAGATAGGCCAGCGGACCGAAGCGGTAGCCGAAGGTGATCAGGTTGCGTCCATGGCGCAGCGGGATGGCTTGAATCTCGCGCCCGAACAACGACAGCGTCTCGAGCGGCTCCACCGTGTGCGCCTGAATCTGGGGCACCCACGACTCATGCTCGTCCTTGGAAAAGATATACGAGAACACGCGCTGGATGGTGTTGATGGTGTGTTCCGACCCGTAGATGGGGATCGCCCCGCCCTGCCGGAAGTTGAACGGGCGGGTGTCATCCAAGCCCAGGATATGGTCGGCGTGCGCGTGCGTATAGAGCACGGCATCCAAACGGTCCACGCCATAGCGCAGCACCTGCGCCCGGAAATCCGGGCCGGTGTCGATGACAACCACGCGGCCCGCGAAACGCACGAATACCGAAGGGCGCAGACGGTTATCGCGCGGGTCTTCGCTATGACAGACATGGCACTTGCAGCCTATGGTTGGGACGCCGGCACTGGTTCCTGAACCCAGTACGGTAAGGACTAGATCCCCGGTGTTATCGGAGGGCGTTTCCATCCGCCCTATTTCTGCTCGGCGCCGAAGGTCTGGATGAAGCGGAAACGCAGTTCGGTCACGGAATTCTCAAGGAGCCGTTTTTCTTCCAGGTTCAGGTTGCCCCGGGTCTTATCCTGCAGCATCGCCATCAGGTCGATGGTATGGCGCGCCAGTTTTGGATTCGGCTTCTGATCGTCTCCATAAGGCAGCAGGCCCATGTGCACCTCGGCCTGTGTCTTGAAGGTGAGTATCAGAAACTCGAACGAGGGCGGCGGCAGGGGGAAGTCCTGGAAATCGTCGGCGGATTCGGGAGTCTTCAACTCTTCGCTCATATTTTTCTATTTTACGAAATCAGCTACGCTGAGAGCTTCATGCGTATTACCGCCATTCATGACATCGTTGTCCCCATCAAGTCCGAGATCCGCAATGCCTATATCAGCTTCGCCGAGATGACCGCGTCGGCCGTCGCCATCCATACCGACGTGATCCGCGATGGCAAACCCGTGGTGGGCTATGGTTTTAACTCCAACGGACGCTACGCGCAGAGCGGACTGCTGCGCGACCGCTTCATTCCGCGCCTGCTGGCGGCCAAGCCGGAGGCTGTGGTTGACGAGACCGGCGAGAACATCGATCCCTTCAAGGCCTGGAAAATCATGATGTCGAATGAGAAGCCGGGCGGGCATGGCGAACGGTCGGTGGCCGTAGGCGTGCTGGATATGGCCCTATGGGACATCGTGGCGAAGGTGGAGCAGCGCCCGTTGTACCGCGTGTTTGCCGACCGCTATAACAGCGGCGCGTACGACGAGAAGGTGTACGTCTACGCGGCGGGCGGCTACTACTATCCGGGCAAGGATATCGAAGGCCTGCTGGATGAGATGCAGCGGTATCTCGACTTGGGCTACAGCACTGTGAAGATCAAGATCGGCGGGGCGCCGCTGGCCGATGATTGCAGGCGTATCGAGGCGGTGTTGAGGATTCTGAAGCCGGGGCAGCTGCTGGCAGTGGACGCCAATGCGCGCTTCGACCGCTCCGAGGCGCTGGCCTACGCCGAAGCGTTGAACTCGTACGAACTGAAGTGGTACGAGGAGCCGTGCGAGGTGCTGGATTTCGAGGTACATGCCGACGTCGCGAAGGCATCGAAGAACCCGGTGGCGACCGGTGAGAACCTGTTCTCCTTAGTGGATACCCGCAATCTCATCCGTTATGGCGGCTTGGTGAAGGAGCGGGATTACATCCAGGTGGATCCTGCTTTGAGTTACGGCGCTGTCGAATACATCCGAATTCAGGCGATGCTGAAGGAGCTTGGCTGGTCGTCTCGCCGCTGCATTCCCCATGGTGGGCATCAGATGGCGCTGCAGGTGGCGGCGGGTTTGGGACTGCATGGGAATGAATCGTACCCCGGCGTGTTTCAACCGTTTGGGGGATTCGCCGATGGGCATCCGGTGGTGGATGGCTACGTGAAGCTGCCGGATGCGCCCGGCATCGGCATCGAGAAAAAACAGAATCTGTGGGAAGTGTTCCGGGGGCTTTAGAGCGTTTCGCGAACCAGGTTCACCCCGGCCACCATGTTCGCCAGCTTCTTCCGCGCCGCCCACCGCGCCGTCTGGCTTAGCCCGCAATCGGGCGCGAAGGTCAGCCGTTCCGGCGGCGCGTATCGCAGGCACAGGCGCACGCGATCGGCAATGTCGGCGGGCGTTTCGATGTAATAGCTCTTCACATCGATCACACCGACAGCCACATCCATCCGCTCCGCCAATTTTCCGATTGCGTCGATTTCGGCGAACTCGCGGCTGGCCATTTCGAGGTGGATCTCGTCCACCGGCAGATCATAGAACGCCGGAAACATGGGGGCATAGTGGCGCGGCGCCACGGCCCGGGCTTTGTAGTTCCCGAAGCAGAGGTGCGTTGCTAACCGGCACTTGCCGCGCACAGGTTCCACGGTGCGCGCGAAGATATCGACGAACCGAGCCGGATCCTCGCGGTACGCATAGCAGCTCATGGAAGGCTCATCCACGCAGATCTCCTGGCAACCGGCCGCCACCAGCGCTTCCAACTCCGCCCGCACCAGCGGCACCAGCGCTTCGGTCACCGCCCAGCGATCCTTATACACCGCACCAGGCAACAGCCGCCCACTCAACGTGTAGGGCCCCGGCACGCTCATCTTCAACGCCTGGCCTTTGGGAGCCAGACGCTGCAATCGACGCCATTCTTCGAGACACCCCAACCCGCGCGGCGCCTGCAACTCCGACGTTATGGCATGCTTCCCACGCTGGTCATGCGCAGGAGGCCCGAACCGGCGCGGCGGCTTCGCCTCCATCGCGATGCCTTCCAAGAACCCGTAGAACGAGAGGTTGAAGTCCAACCGCGTCTGCTCGCCATCGGTGATGACGTCCAGCCCCGCCGCCACCTGGTCATGGATCGCCGCCAGTACCGCATCGTCCAGCATCTCCGCCAGATCATCGGCGCCGAACTGGTCCAGATGCCCTGCCGCGAACTCCAGCCAGCCGGGAAACGGATAACTGCCGATCACAGTGGTCCGCATCAGGACACCTTCCAGCCGCCATCCACGCCCAGCACTTCGCCTGTGATGTGGCGGGCCTCCGGGCTCAGGAGAAACAACGCAGCGGAGGCAATCTCCTCCGGCTCAATCATGCCCTGGCTGAGGGGCTGCTTCTCGGCGATGAACTCCAGGATCTCCGGGTCATTCTGGGCGCGCTCGCTCATGGGCGTACGAACCAGGCCCGGAGCCAGCGCATTGATGCGAATACCGTGGCGCGCATAGTAGGACGCCATGGCCTTCGTCAGCGAGATGATGGCGCCCTTGCTGGCGGCATAGGCATGGGCGGCGAAGTGGTCGGGCTCCGGCGAACTGGCCAGCACACTGGTCATGTTCACGATTGCCCCTCCGCGGCCCATGGCCAGCCACAGGCGCAGCACCTCTTTCGACATCAAAAACGTGGTGCGGGCATTATGTTCCAGCGTCGTCGACCAGCCGTCCACCGTGCATTCATGCACCGGCCCATCGCCATAGCGCCGCCCGCTGATGCCGGCCACGTTGAACAGCGCATCGACCGAACCGAACACTTCCTGGCAGGCCGTGATGGCCGAGTGCACCGTGTTCTCATCGCGCAGGTCGCCGACGAAGCATTCGCAATCGTGCAACTGCAGGCAAAGATCCACCGCGGAATGCTCGTCGCGGCTAATCAGGAACACACGGTCGCCCCGGGAGACCGCCAGGCGTGCCGTTGCTTCGCCAATCCCCGTGGAACCCGTAATCACCAGCACGCGTGACATCGTATTATTGCTTCACCCTTACCCAGCGCCGCGTGCGCATCGACTGGTATCCAGCGTCGAGGATGCAGTTCACTACGTAGCCGTCTTCATAGGTCTCACGCGGAGTGGCGCCATCGCGCACGCACTCCACGAAATGCCGCATCTCCGCCTGATATCCATAGGCGAAGGCCTCTTCGGGCAGCGGTCGTGTCCAACCAAAATCAAGATCGGCCTTCTCCACCACATAGCCGGAGGACTTCGGCGTGAACGAGGTGATGGGAGTGCCGCGGGTCACATCGGTGAAGATGGACCCATCCGACCCATGGATCTCATTGCGCAGATCCAGGCCGCCTTTCGTGGTCCAGGAAAGCTCGCAGTGGCCGATGCCGCCGCTGTCAAACTTCAGCACCAGCAGGGCATTGTCTTCGCCCTTGGTCTTGTTGTGATGCACCAGGCGATCGCCCCAGGCCATCACTTCCACAACCTTGTTTTCCTTGCCGAAGAAGTAGCGCGCCGCTTCGATGCAGTGGCAGGCGAGGTCATTCATCGCGCCGCCGCCGGTCTTCTCGACATCCCAGAAATGCGGGCTGTGCGGACCGGAATGCGACTCGCGCGAGCGCACCCACAGCACCTTGCCGATGCCGCCGCTTTCGATCGTCTGTCGCGCCTTCACCACGCAGGGCGCGAAGACTTCGGTCTCCGCATAGCCATGCAGCGCACCCGATTTCCGCGCCGCCACCAGCATCTGTTTCGCTTCCTTACTGTCACGCGCCAGCGGCTTCGTGCACACCTGATGCTTCTTCGCCTTCGACAAGGCCAGCGACACCGGCAGGTGCGACTCATTCGGCAGGGCGATGATGTACAGGTCAATGTCCGTGCGGGCGATGAGTGCCTCGAGCTTGGTCGTGGACTCGGCGATCTTCCAGCGCTCCGCGAAGGCCTTCGCGCGTTTGGCGTTTCGCGAGTAGTTCGCCACCACTTGGTGGCCGTTCACATTCGCGAGCCCCTGCATGTAGAACTCGGCAACGAAGCCGGAGCCGAGCATGGCGATGCGTACGTTACTCATAAAGGTGCCGCAGACTGCGGCGATAGGCTTCGTAGAAGCGCTCGAGTTGCTCATCGGCCTTCACGTTGCCCACCATCTGGTGGCTGGGCAGCAGCACCGGCTTCACACCGCGGGCCAGCAGCAACTCCGCCGCTTCCACGCGCAGCATGTTGATGATCATGCCGCCGGTTACGGTGCTGGTGGGACCGGTACGCCATTCCAGGCCTTCCAACTCCACCACGCAATCGCCGGGCGGGCAGTGATTGTCGATCACCACATCGGCGTGGTCAATCAGCTTGGTGCCGGAGGAATGCGCGGGCACCGAGTTTTCGCAGTGCTTGCGCGACACGATGCCGATCACCTTCAACCCGCGCCGCCGCGCACCGGCCGCCATCTCCACAATAACTGGCCGGATGCCGCTGGTGGAGATGACGATCATCGCGTCATGCGGGCCGAACTGAAATCCTTTGAGAATCTCCTCGGCATAGCCTTCGTACTTTTCCAGGAACAGCGGCGCCCGCAAGCCGTTGGCGCCGATGATATTGGCATGGTTCGAAAGCGCGAGTTCCACCAGCGCCGCGAAACCCGCATAGCAGCCCTGGCGCGGCGTCATCTCTTCGCACATCATGCGCGAATGGCCGTTGCCGAACAGGAACACCAAGCCCTCGTTGGCAATGGAGTTGGCGCAGATCCGCGCGGCATCCTTGATGTTGCCGAGTTCCTCCTTTTGGATGGCCTCCAACAACGCGGTGGTCTTAGCGAAATAGGTCTCAGCAGCGCTCACGTCGATAGAAAGTAAGGATCGCAGACGTGAGGGGCTTCGGTCAAACCTTCGGTACTACTGGCCGGGCGATATCAAAGCGGTCCGCAGTGCGGGTGTACGTCGGACCACCCATACGGCCAATCGCCCGCAACTTGTCCGGATCGATGCGGTAACCGTCGATGATCTCGTCATCAATGTGGAACAGCAGCACCTCGCCAATCACCAGGCTGCCGCCCAAAGGCTTATCGCTAAGCGTGATGATCTGCTTCAGCTCGCACTCCATATGGATGCGAGATTCGGCCACCCGTGCCGCTTTCACCTTCACGCTGGGCTTCGCCGTGAACCCCGCCACGACGAATTCATCCACGTCCGGCGGGTACTCGCCGGAGGTCACGTTCATCGGCTCGGCGAAATCCTCACTGACGATGTTGATGACAAACTCGCTGGTCTCCCGGATGTTGCGCAGCGTGTCCTTCGGCTCGGCCTTGTCCCCCGCCTTGAACACCGGACTGAAGCACACCAACGGCGGATTCGCGCAAATCGCATTGAAGAAGCTGAACGGCGCCAGGTTCCGCTGGCCTTCCGCATTCACTGTCGACACGAACGCAATCGGCCGCGGCACAATGCTACCGA
>JAEUQF010000233.1 GCA_016789745.1 Bryobacterales bacterium | reverse complement strand
CCTCGAACTGTCCTACGACGAAGCACGTCGCTCCGGCCGCCTCAACACCATCTCCGAACTCCGCGAGGCGATCGTCCACGGCGCCGTCAAGCGCATCCGTCCCAAGTTCATGACCGTCGCCACCGACTTCATCGGCCGCGTCCCCATCCTCTGGGCCACCGGCACTGGATCCGATGTCATGAAACGCATCGCAGCACCGCTCATCGGCGGCGTCTTTCACCTCGTTCCTTTTGGAACTCCTCGTTTACCCGTCCTCTACGAACTGTGGAAGCGCCGCCAACTGGCGCATGCTCCCTCCTCTGCCGTCGCTCCGGCGGAAGACCCACAGGAGCCGCCGGCGGGCGCCAAACCCCACCGGTGGTTCCTGCGCCGATAACCGCAACCGCAATCCCACGCTCACCGGAATCTCTCAACCGGTGAGACTCCCCCGCTCTGATCTCCTGTACCCTCCGGGCCACACCGCGAGCCGAAAGCCTGTTGCGCTGTAGCGCACCCCTACCCCAAAATCCCCGTCACCACATTCCCCGCCACATCCGTCAACCGGTAATCCCGTCCACTATGCCGATAAGTCAATCTCTTATGATCCAACCCCAACACATGCAAAATCGTCGCATGCAGATCATGCAAATGCACGGTATTCTCCACCGCCGCAAATCCAAACTCATCCGTCCCGCCGTACGCCATCCCGCCCTTCACTCCACCACCCGCCAATAAATACGTAAATCCGCGCGCATTATGGTTCCGCCCATTCTGCACATTAATCCGCCCGCTCGTCTCCACCGACGGCGTCCGCCCAAACTCCCCGCCAATCACCACCAGCGTCTCTTTCAATAACCCCGACGCCTTCAAATCCGCCAACAACGCCGCAATCGGCTGATCCGCCTGCCGCGCCAGCTTCTTATGCACCATGATGTCGTGATGGCTGTCCCACGGGATATCCTCTCCGAAGTACAACTGCACCATCCGCACCCCGCGCTCCACCAGCCGCCGCGCGATCAGACACCCACGCGCGAAATCCCCGTCCCGCGTCGCCGACCGGATCTTCGTCTCCGTATGCGGCACCGCATCCGGCACCCCATACCGCGCCCGCATCTCCGGCTTCTCTTTCCCCACATCGAACGCATCCAGCGCCTCGGTCTGCATCCGGAACGCCGTCTCCATCGCCGCGATCCGCCCTTCCAACTGCGGATCCGCCCCACGCCGCGCCACATCCAGCCGGTTCAACGCGGCGACTAGATCCAACTGCTTCCGCTGCTCGTCCCGCCCCACCTTATGATTCGTCAAATGCCGGATCATCTTCTCCGGCTCACTCTCCTCCAACGGCACATACGTCCCCTGGTACGCCGCCGGCAGGAAGCCCGAACTCCACAACTCCGCCCCTACATTCGGCGTCCCCGGACACATCGCGATAAACCCCGGCAGATTCTGATTCTCCGTCCCTAACCCATAGGTCACCCACGACCCCATCGACGGAAACCCCGCAATCAGCCGCCCGCAATTCATCTGCGTGATCGCCTGCGGATGCGCCGGCAAATCCGTATGCATCCCGCGCACCACGCACACATCATCGATCACCCCGCCCACATGCGGGAACAACTCGCTCACCGGCAGACCGCTCTGCCCATAATTCCTGAACGCAAACGGCGACCCCAGCAGCGTCGAATGGTCCCCGTCCTTCTTCACCTTCGACTTCGCGAAGAACTCCGCCGGCACCTGCTTGCCGTGATACTTCGTCAACTCCGGCTTCGGGTCGAACGTATCCACATGCGACGGGCCCCCGTTCAAAAACAGGTAGATAACATGCTTCGCCCGCGGCGCAAAATGCGGCTCTCGCGGACCCATCACCAGCCCCTCATCCTTCGCCCCGGCCAGCAACTGCGACAGCCCCAGCGCCCCAAACCCCAGTCCCA
This sequence comes from Bryobacterales bacterium, assembly GCA_016789745.1. Taxonomy (GTDB): domain Bacteria; phylum Acidobacteriota; class Terriglobia; order Bryobacterales; family Bryobacteraceae; genus CADEFT01. The sequence continues at coordinate 11,373 of JAEUQF010000233.1, read as the reverse complement.
ACCGGTTCAATGCATCCCGTCTCGTCATCTCGCTCGCCCTCTCTCAATTCACAAACAGGAATTCGTTCGAACTCAACAGCGCCTGCGTATACAGCGGCCAGCGCTCCTCCGCCGTCACATACCCGCGGCCCAGCGCCAACTCCTGCGCCGTCGGCCTACGCCCAAACAGCGTCTTATACAGCGCCGCAATCCGCGCCTCCGCGGTCGCCCCAGTCGCCCGCAACGCTACTGCCCGCGCCCGCCCCGCAACAAACTCCGCGTTCAAAAAGAACAGCTGCTGCGGCGGCGTAATCGTCATGCTCCGCTTCTCCGCCGTCGCATTCGGGTTCGGAAAATCAAACAACGCCAGCGTATCGTCCAACTTCCGCCGGCTCACAAAGCCATACACACTGCGCCGGAAATTCTTCCCGTCCGACACCGCCAGCGGCTTGCCCGCCGCCGTCAAATCCAACTCCCCACTCACGGCCAGCAACGAATCCCGCAGGCTCTCCGCATCCAGTCGCCGCACATTCGCCCGCCAGAACAGCCGGTTATCTGGATCCAACTCCGCATTCTCCGCCAGCCGCTCCGCACTCCGCTGATACGCCGCCGACAGCAGAATCTCCCGATGCAGCGCCTTCACCGACCACCCCGACTCCACCAGCCGGGACGCCAGATAATCCAGCAACTCCGGATGGCTCGGCCGGTCCCCCATAAACCCAAAGTCCGACGGCGTCCGCACAATCCCAAACCCGAAATGATGCTGCCACACCCGGTTCGCCATCACCCGTGCCGTCAGCGGATTCTCCGCGCTCGCAATGGCCTCGGCCAACTCCAACCGCCCGCTACCCCTCCGGAACGGCTGCGGATCCCAACCCTTGCTCAACACCGTCAGAAACCGCCGCGGTACATCCTCGCCCAGAGAATCGTCCCGCCCGCCGATCCGCACCTTCTCCGTCTTCAGCTCCTTCGCGTCTTCAATCACGTGCAGGTACGGGTACCGCTCCGGCAACTTCGATTGCAGCACCGCCAACTCTTCCCGTAGCCGGTTCAGATGATCCTTCCAGATCCCTGTCAGGAACCGCTCCACCGTCCCATCACTCTCATAGAACCCGCGGTTCGGCCCGTAATACAACAGTCCGTCATCTTCCTGTTTGAACTGATTTCCGTAAAAATCATTGAAAAACAGATCCCGCCACAGAAAGAATGACTCTGTCTTCAAAGACACCACCTGTGCCGGCTTCTTCGTCTTCTTCGCCTCCGCCCGGCGAATCACATTCTCTTCATCCACCTGCTTGCGTTCGGCCAGCACCGCCAGCACCCGCTCCTGAAACGCCGCATCATCAAAGCCCGGCTCCAGCCACCCCTTCAAGTACGCGTGATCCTTCTCCGGATCCGCCAGGTACTTCACCCACCGCTGCAGAGTCTCCTTGTCCAACTTGCCCGCGGCCTGCGCCAGAGAAATCCGCTCCGGCCCCAACACCCGCCGCGCCGCCGCCAGATACAGCGTCGTCTCCTGCGCCAGCACCTCCGCCAACTGCTTCGCCTGCCCATAGAGCAGATCCCGAATCTGCCCCTTCTTATCCCCTACCGCCTTCTCCCGCTTCTTGTACTCCCCCACCACATTGGCCTCGGCTAGCGGATACTGCCCGTCCTTGGTGCTCGTAAACACGCCCTGCAGCGCGTAATAATCCGTCGTCGGAATCGGGTCGAACTTGTGGTTGTGGCACTGCGCGCAGCCCGTCGTCAATCCCAAAAACGCCCGCCCCGTCACATCCACCCGATCATCCTGCGTGTCCGGCCGCAGCGCATAAAATCCTAGCCCCGCCGCATACTGCTTCGCATCCCCCATCTGATCGCCCGCAATCTGCGCCTTCACAAACAGGTTGTACGGCATGTCCCGGTTGAACGCCTCAATCACCCAATCGCGATACCGGAACGCATTGTCATAAGGGGCATCCACCTCGCTCTCCAACCGGTCATCGGAATACCGCGCCACATCCAGCCAGTACCGCGCCCATCGCTCCCCATACCGCGGCGACTCCAACAGCCGCGCCACCACCTTCCCATACGCATCCGCGGACTGATCCGCGACAAAGGCATCCACCTCCGCCGCCGTCGGGGGCAACCCCGTCAGGTCATACGTCACGCGCCGCAGCAGCGTCACCTTATCCGCCATCCGCGCCGCCCGCACACCCTTCTCTTCCATCCGCGCCTGCAAAAACCGGTCGATCGGCGTCGGCGCCGCGGCCGCATTCTTCACCACCGGCACCACCGGCTTCCGCACCGGCTGAAACGCCCAGAACGCCTTCTGCTCCGGCGTAATCACATACCCGCTCTTCGCCGAAGCCGCCACCACGGGAGACTCCGGCCACTCCGCCCCCGCCCGCACCCAAGCCACCAAATTCGCGATCTCTCCATCCGCCAACTTCGCCTGCTTCAACGGCATCTGCAGCTTCTCCGTCCGATGCTGCACCGCCTGTATCAGTAAACTTTCGTCAGGCTTCCCAGGCACCAGAGCCGCCCCACCGGCGCCGCCCTTCAATAAACCCGCCCGGCTCGACACATCCAGCCCACCCATCTTGTTCGCCGCCGAATGACACGCAAAGCACTGCCGCGCCAGTACCGGGCGCACCTTCGTCTCGAAAAACTCCCGCCCGCTCCCATCCTGAGCCGAGCCGGAAGACACCAATACCAACGTCACTAGCAAGCCGCGCGTCACGCCTCAGAGTATATATGCTCCTGGCCCGCGCCGCTCACTACCCTGACTACTGCCTCATCTGCGACGCTGCTTGCCGGCTCGCCATCATCTTCCGCAACGCATCCCGGTTGGCCTTCTCCGCCGCCTGGTAGCACGTGTACCCCATCGTGAGCCCGTAGATGAACAGCATGAACAGACCGATTCCTATAATCGACAGGGCGATACAGACTATCTCGAACAACCCGGCGAAGATCGCCGCCACCCAGCGTCCTGTATAGGCCAGTCCCGCTGGCGGGAGGAAGAACCCGAGTATCGCAGCGAAAACCGGTGATTTCACCTTCGCTTCCTGTTCCAGGAGCCGTTGTTCCAAGTAATCCGATGTGTTGTTTGCCATTTTGTCGCCCGCTTGATTGGTTGAATCTCCGCCATTATGCTCCGCGGCACCGCCAGTTTTGCAGTTCCATGACGTGCCAGCACGTCGCCCATCTCCCGGCGACTCGCCCCTTGCCCGCCCAGCCCGCCGAACACCCCCTCCACCTCCCGCCTCCCCCGTGATACACTGCCCCCATCTCGTACCCACCCCGCCGTGGCCACCGCCCGTTTGTGAAAGGAGTCTGCCCGTCATGAAATCGAAGAAGCCGCACCTCACCGACCTCAACCGCCGCCGCCTATTGCTCGCCGGTGCCGTCGCCGGAGGGGTCACCCTCGCCCGTCCCGGCTCCCTCCGCGCCGCCACAGCCAAATCCCTCCCCATCCGCGGCTCCGGCCCCGATATCTACTCCCTCATGGGCGTCAAGCCCTTCATCAACTGCACCTCCACCTACACCATCAACGGCGGCTCCGCCATGCTCCCGGAAGTCATCGAAGCCATGAGCCGCGCCGCCTACTACCCCGTCAACTTCGACGAACTCATGGAGGGCGCCGGCAAGCGCCTTGCGGAACTCCTCCAAGCCGAATCCGCCATGGTCAGCTCCGGCACCGCCGGCGCCATCACCTGCGCTACTCTCGCCTGCGTCGCCGGAGGCGACCCGGAGAAGATGCAGCAACTCCCCGATACCACCGGCCTCAAGAACGAAGTCATCGTCCCCCGCTGGTCCCGCAGCGTCTATGACCACGCCGTCCGCTCCACCGGCGTCAAGATGGTCGAAGTCCAAACCCTCGAAGACCTCCAAAGAGCCTTCACCTCCAAAACCGCCATGGCCACCGCCCAGGTCAACATGGCCGCCGACGGCAATCCCTTCACCCTCGAACAGTTCGTCGCCGAAGCCCACAAACACGGCGTCCCCGTCGTCCTCGACGTCGCCGACCGCCTCCCGCTCGTCCCCAACCCCTACCTCTCCCGTGGCGCCGACCTCGTCGCCTACTCCGGCGGCAAAATCATCCGCGGACCCCAAACCGCCGGCATCCTCCTCGGCCGCAAAGACCTCATCTCTGCCGCCTTCATGAACAGCGCCCCCCACCACGCCTTCGCCCGCGCCATGAAGGTCTCCAAGGAAGAAATCGTCGGCATGGTCAAAGCCATCGAAATGCTCCGCACCGGCAAACGCAACCGCGACGCCGAAGATAAGGAATGGCGCGCCTGGTTCCTCCACATCACCAACACCGTCTCCAAAATCCCCGGCGTCTCCGGCGAAATCATCGAGCCCAAAGACAAGCAGTATTACCCCACCATGAAAGTGGTTTGGGATAAAAACAAAATCGGCATCACCGCCGGCGAAGTCGGCCAGGCCCTCCTCAACGGCGAACCCCGGATCATGACCCACGCCGGCCTCCAGGAAAGCAATCAGTCGAGCGAAATGCTCCTCCGCCCCGTCGCCATGTGGGCCGACGAGTATAAAATCGTCGCCGACCGCATCCACGAAATCCTCTCCAAGGCACCCGGCCCGCGCCCCAAATCGCAACCCGCCGCCCCCATCGGCCAGCTTGCCGGCACCTGGGAAGCCGACCTCACCTTCAAAGTCGGCACCGCCAGGCACTCCTTCCAACTCACCCCTGCCGCCAACACCATCGTCGGCAACTACACCGGCCGCCTCGTCAAAGGCCCCATCAAGGGCCAAATCGACGGCTCCAATTTCGAATTCAGCACCTCCTGCCGCTACGAAGGCACCTCGCTCCACTACACATACAAAGGCACCCTCGACGGCGATCGCCTCACCGGCACCGTCGACCTCGGCGAATACGGCCAAGCCACCTTCACGGCCACCCGCAGATCCTAAAGGGACGCATTCCGTCTCCCGTATTCCGCCCCCACTGCGCTATACGTGGAGTAATGCCCCTTTCCTTTGGTCTCGACTTCGGGACCACGAACACGTCGCTTGCCTGGACACACCCCGACGGACGTGTCGAACTCGCCCGCTTCGCCTCCCCCACCGGCGACACCGAATCCTTCCGCTCCCTCCTCTACCTTGAAAAAGCCGAAGCCCCGGCCCGCGCCGCCATCCAATCCTGGGCTGGCCCCTCCGGCATCGCACGTTACCTCGAAGCCGATTCCCGCGGCCGCCTCATCCAATCCTTGAAATCCTTCCTCAGCAGCCGCACCCTCCGCGGCACCGACGTCTTCGGCCGCCAGTACACCATCGAAGAACTCATCGCCCGCATCGTCCGCCAGATCCGCGAAGAAGCCACCCAACTCGCCGGACAGCCCATCACCCACGCCATCGTCGGCCGCCCCGTCCGCTTCGTCGGCTCCGAATCCACCGACGACGACGACCACGCCCTCCAGCGCCTCACCAAAGCCCTCCAACTCGCCGGCTTCACCCACCTCCGCTTCGAGCCCGAGCCCGTCGCCGCCGCCTGGTTCTACGAATCCCAACTCGATCACGACGAACTCATCCTCATCGGCGACTTCGGTGGCGGCACCAGCGACTTCTCCCTCCTCCGTGTCGGACCCGGCGTCCGCCGCCGCGGCCGTAATCCCTCAGACCTGCTCGGCAACGCCGGTGTCGGCATTGCCGGCGACGCCTTCGACGCCCGCATCGTCCGCCAGCTCGTCTCGCCCGCCCTCGGCGCAGGCTCCACCTACCACTCCTCCGGCAGGCAACTCCCCATGCCCAACTGGATCTACCGCAAGCTCGAACGCTGGCACCACCTGTCCTTCCTGCGCGGCGCCGACATCACCAACATGCTCCGCAGCCTCCATGCCGAGTCCGACTCCCCCGAAAAACTCAGAGCCCTCCGCCACATCATCGACGAAAACCTCGGCTTCCAACTCCACAAATCCGTCCAGGACCTCAAGTGCCGGCTCTCCACCGCCGACCACGCCCCCTTTCACTTCGAAGACGGCGCCCTCCTCATCGAAGAGCAAGTCAGCCGCGCCGACTTCGAATCCTGGGTCCAGGAAGAACTCACCGCCATCGAAACCTGCGTCGACTCCCTCTTCGCCACCTCCGGCGCCTCTCCTAGCGACGTCGACCGCGTCTTCCTCACCGGCGGCTCTTCCTTCGTCCCCGCCGTCCGCCGCATCTTCGAATCCCGCTTCACCCCAGCCCGCATCCGCACCGGCAACGAATTCACCTCCGTCGCCCTCGGCCTCGCCCTCATGGGAGCCACCCCCGCATGACCCTCAGAACGTGATCGCCACCAGCGCCGCACCCTCGTGCTGCGTAAACGGAATCAGGTTCAATAGCGATTGGCTCAGGCTCCCCCCGCCCCAGTACGTGTACCGCAGCTCCGGTGTGATGCTCACAGGACCAGCCTTAATCCGCAGGCCCAACCCGGTCACGAACCCCACCGAAGTCGCCCCGCCTCCCCCTAACAGAAACGACGGGATCTCGGAAAACTGGCTGCTATGCCGCACCGACACCCCCGCCCCTACCACCGGCGACACCTTCCACGGTGCCGTGTACTTCGCCATAATCGGGAACTGCCAGGAGCCGCCGCCCACCCCCGCGCGCAGCCCCGCCACCTCGATCAGCCGCACGTTATTCCGCGTGTAAAGCGCATCGCCCTCCACCGAAAAACCCAGCGGCAAACGCACCCCCGCCGTCGGCCCGATGATGAACCGGCTCACCCGGTCCCCACCGCCAATCCGGTCCAACAATGTGTCTTGAATCGTGAACGGAACGCCGCCCCGCACCCCAAAGGTGAACGGACGGTCCTCGGCCAGGGCTCCCACGGAGCAAGCCAGCAAACACAACAAACCACGAATGCTGTTTGACATGCCCGTCTGACGGCGCCCGCCGCCAGTCGGTTATTAACAGGACATTAACCAGGTATTAAATCCGCTTAGGGAAGCGGAACCGTGCTCGGGCCCTTCGCCACCTTGCCCTTGCGCGCTTCATCCATGCTGATGTTGTTCACATCCAGCGTCGTCCCCATCGCCTGGTCCATCGACACCCGCGCCCGGCTATACGTGCTCAGCGCGTTCACTTCCGCCGCCTGCGCTACCGCCAGGTCGCGCTGCGCCTGAATCACCAGGAAGATCGTCGACGCGCCCAGCGCATACTTCTTCTGCTCGGCATCCAGCGTCTGTTCGGCAAAGATCCGGCTCTTCATCGCCGCCTGATACCCCGCACGCGCTTGCTGCAAGCCAATCAGCGCGTTCTGCACTTCCACCCGCACATTGTTCAACTGCGCCTGCTGCCGCAACTCCGACTGCCGCAGTCGCAGCATGTCATTCGCATAATCGGCCCGCGCCTGCTTGTTGTACAGCGGTATGTTCAGCTGGATGCTCGCGCTGTAATCGGGGAAGTTGCGCGAAAAAATCTGCCGCAGCACCCCGCCATAGCCACCCACGAAAAACGGGTTGGCGTTCTGCGTAAAGCCCGGTGCCCCCGGAACCACGATCTGCTGCGCGGTGCCCGAAAGCCCGTTATTCCGCATGTTCAGCGTGAAGTCCAGGCTCGGCTTCAACTGGCTCCGCGTACCTTCCAGACTGATCTTGCTCGATTCCACGCTCAACTTCGTCTGCGCCAGGTCCGGCCGGTTCTCCACCGCCGTCCGCACCAGATCCTGGATCGGCTGCACTGCCTCCTGATCCGGAATCCGGATGCTGTCGGTGGGCACCACCCGCACCTCCGAAAGCATCGGGCTCGACACGCCCGTCCGGCTCAGCGTGTTCTTCAAAACCGTCTCCTGCTGCAGCAACCGCGTCTCCGACACCGTCAGATCCTGCTGGTTGCGGGCCACTTCGGCCTCCGCGCGCACAATCTCAATCGGCGCCAAAGTCCCGATCTCTACTTGCTTGCGGTTATCGCTCAACAGCTTCTCCGCCAGCGACAACGCCTGCTTCTTCACCTTGACGTCTTCATTGAAGCTCACCAGGTCCCAATAAATATTGATGATCTGGCTCACCGTCGTGATCACCTGCTGCTTGAACACCAGGTCCGATACATTGATCTCGTTCTTCGCAATCAGAATGTTGCGGTTGTTCACCGCCCGCCCAAACCCGCGCAGCAGGTTCTGCTGCACCGTGAACCCCAGGTTGCCCGTGATGAATGGGTTGATTTCCGCGCGCGGCACGCTGCTCGCCACACGGCTATTATTGAAATCCAACGACACGTTCGTCCCCGTCAGAAACCCCTTCTGGATCGAAAAGAACGGCGTGTTGTTCCGAACGAAAAACGCTGGCACGCCCGTCGCAAACGAGTTCGAGTTGATCGTCGTCCGGTGGTTGAAGCCGTATCCCAGGCTCATCACCGGATCGAGAATCGGAATCTGTGTACCAGTCTGGGTGAACACGAAGCCGCCGGCCGTCGCCGTGCCCGTGTCGCTGCCGCCCCCACCCCGGTTCACCGACGAGCCCAATCCGCCCTGGCCCGACACCTGGTTCGCCGTGTTCGTCGTCGTCGTATTCAACGTCGTCGGAATACCGCGAATGAAACCGCCCGCCTCCGCGCGCAGCAGTTCGGTCTCCGCCAACCGCGGCCCGTAGCGCTGCACTTCGATATCAAGATTGTTCTCCAGCGCCAGCGCGATCGTATCCTGCAGCGACAAATACAGCCGCCCGGCCCGCACCAGCGAGTCCAGACGCGTCGAGTTCGCCAAGTTGATCGGATCAAACGCCTGCGGCTGGTAGCGCTGCAGCCACCCCCGTATGCCGCCGGTCATGTAGCCCGGGTTGTCGCGCGATTGTTTCTGCGGATCAGGTAGAGCCACCTGGGTTTGCGCCGCCGCAAACTGGGTGTGAAGCAGACTGGCGATCAGGCACAGAGCGAGAGACTTAAGCATTCCAGACAAGACCTCGATTTAGGAAACGGAAAAAGAAACGCAAAACAGAACAACGCCGGGACGGGAGGTGTTGTTCCCTAATATGTTCCATGGTAACGCAACAACGAACTTGCACCTCGGGGGCCAAACTCCGACCGGTTTTAACGCTTTCATTAACAGGGCGTTAGATCAGCCCGGAAGGTAACGTCCCCTGTTCGATTCTGGGACCAGGCGGTCATTTGCGCGAACGCCGCCTCCGCCCAAAATGACGGGATCCCGTATCAAAATGCGCGTGTAGAGTAGAGGTATGACATTCCCCATGGTGTGGACCACGCTTGTCTGTCTGTTTTTGACGACGTTGCCCCTTGCGGCGCAGCGCGTCATGACTACTGCCGCGGGCAGTCCGCTGCTCCCGCCCAGAGACGGTACTGCCGCCACTGCCGCACCCCTCGGGCGCGTCTTCGGCCTCGCCGTTGACCCCGCCGGGAACGTCGTCTTCGGCGACCCCGCCTACCACACCGTCTTCAAAGTCCAGGACGGCACCCTCCGCGCCCTCGCCGGCAACGGCGTCGCCACCATGTCCGGCGACGGCGGCCCCGCCACCCTCGCCGCCCTCCACCAGCCCAATGGCGTCGCCTTCGATCCCGCCGGCAACCTTTATATAGCCGACACCCTCAACCACCGCATCCGCAAGGTCACCCCCGCCGGTGCCATCAGCACCATCGCCGGTACCGGCTCCCCCGGCTTCAGCGGCGACAACGGTCCCGCCACCGCCGCCCAACTCTTCCAACCCCTCCACGTCGCCGCCGACGCCGCCGGCAACGTCTACGTCTCCGACGCCAGCAACGGCCGCATCCGCCGCATCGCCGGAGGCATCATCACCACCATCGCCGGCTCCGGCACCGAAGGCAACACCCCGGACAACGCCAACGCCGCCGGCTCCCCCATCGGCGAAGTCGAAGGCCTTCTCCTCGATACATCTGGAAACCTATACTTCAGCGATTACTCGAATAACCGTGTGCGCCGCATCGCCAATGGCCGCCTCACCACTATCGCGGGCTCCGGCGCCCGCGGCTTCACCGGCGACAACGGCCCCGCTACCGCCGCCGCCTTCGACGGTCCCTCCGGCCTCACCTTCGACCGCGAGGGCAACCTACTCATCATGGATACCGGCAACCACCGCGTCCGCCGCGTCAACCTCCAATCCGGCGTCATCACCACCATCGCCGGTGGCCGCGCCGGCTTCTGTGGCGACGGCGGCCCCGCCTCGGGCGGCTGCTTCCGCAATGCCTTCACCATCGCCATGAATAATTCCGGCGATCTCTTTGTCGCCGATCGGGATAACTTTCGCATCCGCCGCATCGCCGCCAACGGTACCGGCAACCTCGGCACCGCCGCCGGCAACGGCTTGCTCCTGGCCGGACAGGCCGAAGTCGTCGGCACTACCGCCCTCCTGGTCACCCCCCGCGGCGTCGCCGTCGACGCCAACGGCAACCTCCTCATCGCCGACCAGGGCAACGGCCTCGTCCGCCGCCTCGGCGCCAACGGCCTCATGACCACCGTCGCCGGCTCCGGTGAACGCAGCTACTCCGGCGATGGCGGTCCCGCACGCGCCGCCTCGCTCTCCGGCCCCTCCGCGGTCGCCACCGACCAAGCCGGCAACGTCTATATCGCCGACTCCGACAACCACGTCATCCGCCTGATCGAGGCAACCGGCACCATCCGCACCATCGCCGGCACCGGTGTGGCAGGCTTTACCGGCGACGGCGGCCTCGCCACCCAGGCCCGTCTCAACGCCCCCATCGCCATCGCCGTCGATCGCAACAACGCCCTCTACATCGCCGAACTCGGCAACAACCGTATCCGCGTCGTCACCAGCGACGGCCGCATCTCCTCCCTCGTCTCCGCCCTCGAACAGCCCACCGGCCTCGCGGTTGACCCCCAGGGCAACCTGCTCGTCAGCGAATGCCCCCCCGGCTCCCGTACCGGCCGCGTCACCCGCGTCAACCTCACCAGCCGCACCTTCGCCCGCGTCGCCGGCGGCGGAACCCTCCTCGGCGCCCAAGCCGAAAACCGCCCCGCCACCCAGGCCCAACTCGCCTGCCCCGTCGGCGTCGCCGCCGACGCCGCCAACAACGTCTACTACGCCGACCTCAGCTTCTCCGTCGTCAAGCGCGTCGACGCCAACGGCAACCTCAACACCATCGCCGGCGCCGGCGCGCCCGGCTTCTCCGGCGACGGCGGCAACGCCCTCCTCGCCCGCATGTCCTCCCCCTGGGGCGTCGCCGTCGACCGCGCCGGTACCCTCTTCATCGCCGACTCCCAAAACAACCGCATCCGCGCCGTCCTCGGTACCGCACCCGTCTTCACCACCTCCACTACTTCTTTAAACCTCACCGCCGAATCCGATGGCCTCGTTTCCGACAGCGCCACCGTCCGCCTGAACGCCACCCTCCCCGGCCTCTCCTACAACATGACCACCTGCGGCCGCGAATGGCTCCGCATCACTCCCAGCGCCGGCACCTTCCCCGCCACCGCCGAAGTCC
>JAEUQF010000229.1 GCA_016789745.1 Bryobacterales bacterium | reverse complement strand
GTTGAATTCGGCGCCGTCGTTGGATGGCGGGTCCTATGTGGCGGGCTACCGGCTTACCGGCGAGTTGGATGCGTACAGCCGCATGATGCGCATGATCAACTTCGCGGCCAACGGCGCGGGATCGGGCGGGCCGGACCAGGAGCCCGATCTGTTCGCGGATAACCTGGCGAGCCTGGCGCGCACGATGGACCGTGTGCAGGGAGTGAACTTCGTTGCTACCGACGATGGGCGCGCGTTGCGGCAGACGGTGCGCTACCGGCTGCGGCCGTGACGCCGCTTCTGCTGGCGCTGTCGTTTCTGCGGTTGGAGATCGCTACGGGGCGTGTGGAGCAGCAGGGGTTCGCGGCGGAGGCTGTGCCGATTGGATCGCTGGCGAAGCCTTTTGTCGCGCTGGCCTATGCGCGGGCGCATGAGTTTCAGTATCCGCGGGTGAAGTGCAAGCGCTGCTGGCGTCCGAATGGGCACGGCGAGTTAGGGATCGAAGGGGCCATCGCGCAGTCCTGCAATACGTACTTCGACACGCTACGGGCGGCGGTGCCGGCATCGCAACTGGCGGCGGTGGCGCGGGAGTTCGGCCTGGCTTCCTTGGAGCGAGCCGAGCCGCAAGGGTTGGTACGGGCTTATGTGGAGTTGCTGCGGCGGCAAGCGGAGCCGGGAGTCGCGCCAGTTCTGAACGGCATGCGGCATGCGGCGGTAGACGGCACAGCGCGGGAGTTGGGGTTGGAAGCGCTGGCGAAGACGGGGACCGCGGCGTGTTCGCACAAGCCCAAAGCTCCGGGCGATGGGTTTGCGCTGGTGCTGTATCCGCGTGAGTCGCCGCGAACGGCAGTGCTGGTACGGTTGCATGGGCGGCCGGGGTCGCACGCCGCGCGCGAGGCGCGAAACCTGATTCAATAGGCAACATGATGTTCGCATGGGTGCTGGCACTGCCTTTATTGGCGGGAGGTCCGCGGTATAGCGTGGCGCAGGCCGACGGCCTGGTGACGTTGCGCGATGAGCAGGCGGGCGTGGAGGCGCGGATCTCGCCGCGCCAGGGCGGCGAACTGTGTGGGCTTCGGTATAGGATGGACGGGCAGTGGCTGGAGTTGCTGTACAAGGCTTGCGATTATTCGAACTCGCAGGGCTGGCGGGGCAAGGCGCCGCTGCTGTTTCCGGCCACGGGCGGCACGGCCGGCCCGTACACAGCCATGGGCAAGCCGCACAAGATGATTCCGCACGGCTTTGCGCAGCACCTGCCGTGGAAGCTGGATGTGACGAAGGCCGATGCGAACGAAGCGCGGGCGCTGTTGTCGCTTACCGACATGGCGCAGACGCGGCAAAGCTATCCCTATGGCTTTCGGGTGTCGGTGGAATACCGGCTGCGGGATGGGCGGCTCTATCTGGTGTACACGGTGGGGGCAGCGCTGGAGAACCGTGAGCCGATGCCATTTTCGATCGGCAATCACATTACGTTCCGGACGCCACTGGTGCCGGGGTCGGACGCGGCGAAGGTGCGGCTGGAGACACCGGCGAAGGTGCTGATCAAGAAGGACGCCCGCAACCTTCCAAACGGGGAGACAGGCGCGCCGCCGTTTGCGAATGCGACGGACTTAGGCGCCATTCCGTTTAATCCGGCGGTGTCTTTGGGCGGGTATGAGAGCGCTCCGGTGCTGATGTTGACGGATCCGAAGGGCCTGCGGGTGCGGATGAAGCATGAGGCGTCGCGCCCGCCGGCGGCCAAGGCGCCCTATGTGCAGTTCAACGTCTGGGGCGATCCGGCGAACGGGTACATCAGTCCCGAGCCTTGGGTAGGGCTGCAGAACTCCTTGCTGCTGCGCCGCGGGCTGATCGAATTGCGGCCGGGCGAGACCTGGGACTGGCGGGTGGAGATCCAGCCGATGCGGTTGGTTGCACGTTAGGCACGGTTTCGTGTCAGCATAAGGCTGATGAGCCCAGATCGTCTTATCTTCCCCTTGGCCGGCGTACTGCTGGCGGCTGCCTTGATTCTCGGATTCCAGAAGGAGGCGGTACCGGCAGCAACCGGGACTCCCGCGCCTGTCGCCAGTCAGGCGCCCGCGACGTTTGTGCCCAGCGGCGATGCCGTCATTGACGGATTCCGCAAATCGACGGTGGCGTCGGTGGCCGATGCGGTGGACCAGGTGTTGGGCGTGCGCGGCTTCATGCGTCACGACATGCGCCCGCGCGTGCCGGGTCAAGTTGTCGGCCGCGCACGGACGGCAATGGTGAAACTGGCGCCGAAGGAGCAGTCGACGCCGGCGGCCGCGGTGAAGCATTCGGTGGAGATGATCGAAGATACGAAGCCGGGCGAAGTGGGCGTGATCGTGATGGAGAACGGGTTGGACGTAGCGGTGATCGGCGGCCTGATGGGGACGGTGGCGAAGTCGCGCGGGATGGCGGGCATGATTCTCGATGGCGGCGTGCGCGACCTGGCCGAACTGCGGGCGCTGGACCTGCCGGTGTACTCGCGCAGTATCAGCCCGGCGACGGCGGTGAGCCGCTATGTGACGGTGGGCAAGGATATCGAAGTGATCTGCGCGGATATCAAGGTGCGTCCCGGCGACATCATCGTGGCGGGGGAAGACGGCGTGGTGGTGGTGCCGAAGGAGCGCGAAGCCGAGGTGTTGAAGCGCTCGCAGGAGATTGACGAACGCGAAACGAACATGGTGCCGTTCATCAAGGAATTCAAGTCGTTGACCAAGGCGATTGAGAAGTTCAACCGGATCTAAGGGAAGGTAACTTCCTTGGCCAGTGCGGCGGTGAGCAGTTTGCGGTATTCGCGGTCAGGCACTTCGATGACGCCGAACTGCTCCAGGTGTTCGGTGAGGTATTGGACTTCGAGCAGCAGGAAGCCGCACTCCTTCAATCGCTGCGCCAGGGAGATCAGCGCCACCTTCGACATGTCCGTAACGCGGTGAAACTTGGATTCGGCAAAGAAGGCGGCGCCGATGTGCACGCCGTAGACGCCGCCCACCAGTTCGTTGTCGATCCAGACTTCCACCGAATGGGCGCGGCCCATGTCATGCAGGCGCGAATAGACGCGGAAGATGTCGCGGGTAATCCAGGTGGAGTCGCGGTCGGCACAGCCCTGCATGACGCCGAGGAAGGCTTTGTTGAAGGTGACCTGAAACCGGCCCTTGCGGAGCGTGCGCTGGAGCGACCGGGAGATATGCAACCCGTCCAGCGGGAGGATGGCACGCATGTCCGGTTGGTGCCAGGTGATGAGGGAGCGGCCCGGATGTCCCATGGGAAAACGTCCCTCGGTGTAGGCGGTGAGCACGCTACTAACATCCAGGTTGCGGGTGATCTTAACGACGTCCACTTACTCACAGGCTATTCTGAAAGATTCACTGATGGCAAAGGAATCGAAGAAAAATATTAAGGCTGCTGTAACGGGGACCCGCACGGGTGCACTTCCCCGGCCTTTTCCGGCGCCAGTCCTGGCAGGCATAGGAATAGGGTTGGTACTAGCCTGCGTGCTGATCTACGCACAAACGGCGGGACATGAATTTATCAATTACGACGATCCGAATTACCTGCTGAACAACACGAAGGTAAATGGCGGGCTTACAGTGGGGGGGCTGCTGTGGGCGTTTACAACCTTTGATTTTTACTACTGGCAGCCGCTGACTTGGATCTCGCACATGGTGGATTGCCAGTTGTTCGGGTTGAACGCCGGACCGCATCATGTGATGAGCCTGGTGCTGCATGCGGCGAATGTGGCGCTGCTATTTCTGGTGCTGCTGCGTACGACCGGAGCGCCCGGCTGCAGCGCCTTTGCGGCGGGCCTGTTCGGGCTGCATCCGCTGCGAGTGGAATCGGTGGCGTGGGCGGCCGAGCGCAAGGATGTCCTGAGCGGGCTGTTCTGGATGCTGACGCTGCTGGCGTACAGCCACTATGCCCGGCAACCGGGGCGGCGCCGATTTCTGCTGGTGTTCGCCGCCTTCCTGGGAGCAGTGATGAGCAAGCCGAGCGTGGTGACGTTGCCGTTCGTGCTGCTCCTCTTGGACGCCTGGCCGTTGCGGCGGCTGGAGTCGATGGCGGAGTTACGCGATCGGGTGAAGGAGAAACTGCCGCTGTTTGCGATCATTGCGGCGGCCAGCCTGCTCACGTTCATCGGGCAGGACCGGATGGGAGCGACCGTCTCGTTGAAGGCGCTGCCATTCTGGTTCCGCATCTGGAACGCGATCGTGTCGTATGTCGACTACCTGGGCATGACGGTATGGCCGGTAAACCTGGGCGTGCTGTACCCCTACAGCAAGATCAGCGGGGCGGAGATGGCATCGGCGCTTCTACTGCTGCTGGCGATCAGCGGCTTCGTGATCTGGCGGCGCCGTGGCAATCCGTACCTGTTCACGGGCTGGTTCTGGTACGTGGGAACGCTGGTGCCGATGATCGGGCTGGCGCAGACGGGCGTGCAGGCGCGGGCCGACCGATTCACGTATCTGCCGTCGATCGGGCTGGCGATTGTGGCGTCGTGGGGGTTGGCGGAGATCGCTTCCCGGCTGCGCGTGCCGTTTCCCGTGCGGGCCGGGGTGGTGGGGTTGGTGCTGGGGCTGCTGTCCTTCGTCTCGCTGGTGCAGACCACGCGCTGGAAGGATAGCTTCACGCTGTTCGAGCACACCGTGCAGGTGACGCGCGACAACGACGTGATGCATCTGAACCTGGCCGATCTGTATCAACAGCGTCGCGATCTGGCCAAGGCGCTGCCGCACTATGAAGCGGCACTGCGGATTGAGCCAGACAACATCGGCGCGCGGCGGCTGTACGCGGGCGCGCTGGCGATGGCTGGGCGCACCGCGGAGGCGCGGCAGCAGTTCGAGATGGTACTGCGGCGCGATCCGAATGATTCCGAATCGCGCATGCAGTTGCTGATGCTGGGTCCTGGCCGATAGAGATTACAGCGACGCGAGCCCCCGCAGATTCCAGCCGCAGATCCAACTGGCTTCGTACTTGTTGTTCCCAGGGCCGGCCCAGTGGGTTTCGAGACTCACGAAGCCGGGGTAGCCGTCGGCCTTGAGCGCAGCCATCTGGCCCTTCCAATCGACCGAACGCGTGCCGACGGGGCCCCAGACGGGCTTGTGGCCGTCGAGATGGCAATCCTTGATATGCACGTGCGCGATGCGCTTTGGCGGGAGTTGGCGGTATCCCTCGGGGAAGGGATTCTCGCCGGAGATGAGGCAATTGGCTGGGTCCCACACCACCTGGAGATTTTCGTGCGGCAGGACGTCCAGTACCTTCTTTGTCTCGCTGGCCGTGGCGATGTTGCAGGCGTGCTCGTTTTCAAGGCCAATAATCAGGCCCTCTTTCGCCGCTTCTTTGGCCAGTGTGTCGAGCGCTTTCACGACGCCATCGAAGCAGGCTTCGGGATTCACCGAGCGCCAGTAGGAAAAGACACGGATGATCCTGGCGCCGAAGAATTTCGCGACCGAGAAGGCATGGGCGGCGAGGCGCGGCTGGTCGTCGAAACTGTGTTTGGAGGCGAAGACATCCTGCTGGAAGCGCGTATCCACTTCCGGAGCGCCGGGCAGCACGCATTTGAGGATAGGCGAAGCGATGGAGATGACCTCGAGACCGCGCTCATCGAGTAGCGCTTTGGCCTTCTGCAACTCGTCCTGGCTGAGGTCCATGATGTTCTTGCCCCAGAGGACGCGCAACTCGGCGCCGGTCATGCCTATTTCGACCATGGCGTCAAGAGCTACGGCGAGGTCGGGGGAGAACTCATCAGTGATCGAAGCGATCGGAATCTGTGGCTGCATCGGATATGATTATGCCAGCAAGCGGGCGGGATCTCCAAAGCTCAAAACAGGCAGGTGGAAGATTGTTTGGTTGCGATGTCAAGCGAAAAAACTTTCGCTGTTGCAGAGCATTGCGAAGTTGATTGACACCCCTGTAACGCGAGTGCTACCTTCGCAGAGGTTTGAAGAAGAAAGTGACCGGACGCGGTGCTGATGAAGCGACTCCTCCCAC
>JAEUQF010000215.1 GCA_016789745.1 Bryobacterales bacterium | reverse complement strand
AACGACGTGATGTGCTACATCCCGACGTTGAAGGTGTTGAAGGAAGGGGGCTATGAAGGGCGTGACTCGATGATCTACTACGGGATGCCCGGCCCCTTTACCGAAGACGTGGAGGAGACCGTCTTTCAGGCGATCGGAACGGTGCTCAACCGCGTGGGCGTGGGACGTAAGAAGAGCTGATCGTTGGCCGGTACACGGCGGGGTTACTATAAGGGCATGTCCCTCACGCGTCGCACGTTTGCCGCGGCTCTGTCCGCCGCCCCGCTGCTTCCTGCCAAGACCCTCACGAGTATCGGAGTCCAGCTCTACACGGTCCGCACCATCCTTCCCAACAATCCGCTGGAGGTTTTGAAGGCCATTGAAGCGATGGGGTACAAGGAAGTGGAAGCCGTGGGCCGTGACCTGCCGAAGATCGGCGATGCGCTCAAGCAGACTTCGCTCAAGCCGGTGAGCACGCACCTGGACACGCCCCTGTTCCTGAAGGACACCGAGAAGCTTCCGGCTGCCATTGACGATGCCGCGCAACGCGGGTTCAAGTATGTGGTGTGCCCATACATTGCACCTGCCGATCGCGGTGGTGTGGACGTCATCAAGAAGCTGGCCGCGAATTTGAATAAGGCTGGTGAAGTGGCAAAGAAGGCGGGACTGACGCTGGCTTATCACAACCACGCGTTCGAGTTCGCGCCGGCGGGCGCGGGGCATGAGGGCACGCTGCTGGATGTGTTGCTGAAGGAGTCCGACCCGAAGCTGGTCACGCTGGAGCTGGATATGTTTTGGGTGAAGGTGGCCGGCAATGACCCCATCGCGCTGCTCAAGAAGTATAAGAACCGCGTCCCGCTGATGCATGTGAAGAACCTCAAGCCGGGCACCGAAACGCGCTTGACAGAAGGCGTGCCGAAGGATTGGTTCCTGGAGGTGGGCAAGGGTGTGATCGACGTGCCGTCGGTACTGAATGCGGCCACCGCCAATGGCGTGAAGCACTTCTTCGTCGAGCAGGATCAGACGCCCGGCAACCCGCTCGACAGCATCAAGGAGAGCGCCGCCTACCTGAAGACGCTGAAGTTTTAACGCATGCCGATTCGACGCGTGATCTGGATTGTGCTCGACAGTGTCGGCATCGGGGAGATGCCGGACGCCGCCGCCTATGGCGATGCGGGCAGCGATACGCTGGGCAACATCGCGAAGCATCGGCCCCTGCAGCTGCCGAACCTGTGCGCGCTGGGGCTAGGCAACATCGCCCCGCTGCAGGGGCTGCCACCGGCTTCCGCGCCGGAAGGGGCCTGGGGCAAGTGCACGCTGGCGAGCCCCGGCAAAGACACCACGACGGGGCATTGGGAGATGGCCGGCATTCACCTGGCGAAGCCTTTCCCCACCTTCCCCAACGGCTTCCCGGCGGAAATCATGGATGCCTTCGAAGCCGCCACTGGCCGCGGCTGGCTCGGCAACAAAGCCGCCTCCGGTACGGAGATCATTGCGGAGCTGGGCGAAGAGCACACGCGCACCGGCGCGGCCATCGTTTATACGTCGGCCGATAGCGTCTTTCAGATCGCCGCGCATGAAGAGGTGATCCCGCTGTGGGAACTGTACAAGATGTGCGAGCAGGCGCGGCAGATGCTGAGCGGGAAGTATGAGGTGGGCCGCGTGATTGCGCGCCCGTTCGTTGGCGAGCCCGGCGCCTTCCAGCGCACCCCCAATCGTAAGGACTACGCGGTTCCGCCGCCCAAGGGCATGCTGCTGGATCAACTGGCCGAGCGGAAGGTCACCGTGCACAGCGTCGGCAAAATCCTGGATGTGTTCCTTGGCCGGGGTATCGGCCCTTATGACAAGACCAAGTCCAATGCGGAAGGCATGGCGAAGACGTTGGAAGCCATGAGCGAGACGAAGGAAGGCCTGATCTGGGTGAACCTGGTCGATTTCGACATGTTGTTCGGCCATCGCAACAACGTGGAGGGCTATGCCCGCGCGCTGGAGGAGGTGGACGCGTGGACGCCCACTTTGCGAGCGGCTCTTCAGCCCGGGGACATCGCGATCTACTGCGCCGACCATGGTTGCGACCCGACGACGCCGTCGACAGACCACAGCCGCGAGTACACGCCGCTACTGGTTTTCGGGCCGGAAGTGCGGCGTGCGGTGAGTCTCGGTACGCGCGCAACGATGGCGGATATCGGCCAGACGGTGGCCGCTGCTTTCGGTACCAGCATTGCGGTTGGCAGCAGCTTCCTTGCGGACATTACGGCATAATAGATGGCATGGAAGGGTCGAACGACCGCCTGGATCGTGTGGAGCAGATCCTGCGCGAAATGGCGGCACGCCAGCAGTATCACGATGAGGCCTTTGAGCGCCATGACGCCCGCATGAAGGCTGACGCTGAACAGTGGCGCGAAGAATTGCGCGAACGGGACGCGCGGCACGACAAGTGGCGGGCGGATCACGACGAACGTATGGCGCGGCACGAAGAATGGCTGGTGCAGCACGACGAATGGCTGGCGAAACACAACGAGTGGCTGGCGCAGCACAACGATCACCTCGCCAGGCACGCGCAGTCTCTGGATAAGCTAGTGGATCACCTCAACGCCGCTCTTCAGCGCGTTAACGACAACATCAACAGAATCGCGGCGCTCACCGCGGAGAACGCCATCCAAATCGATAAGCTCTCCGAAGCCTGGCTCTATCACAACAAACGAATCAACGCGCTCGAAGAGCGGCAGGCCAGCTAAGCCCTCCTACTGCAGGAAGGCTTCTCCCGGTGTCACCGCCTTCAATGTCTTGTTCTCCGTCGCCCCTTCCTTGATCACCACCTTCACCGCGCTTGCGGCGTGCTGCTCCCACAGGTCCGGATCCTGGATCATCGACGGATCCAACTTGTCGAAAGCCGCGAGCAGGTACTCGCCCGGCGCGATGCCGCTGAGGTGGAACGTGCCGCTTTGGTCGGAAGTCGCGCTCTTGAACAGGCGCCCCGCGCGCTCGCCGGTCAACACCGGTTTGAGTCCGACAATTATCCCCGCTGTTGGGTCGCCTTTCTCGTTGTTAACCGTGCCATCCAGCTTGCCCGCGCCCGCGGACATGATGATCTCCAACCCCTTCACCGCCTGTGTTCCGCTGAGATCCAAACCCGTATCGGTGACATCCTGCCCGGCCAGCATCACGGACTTCAAATACAACTCCTGATTGGAACTCATCGCCGATACGGTATACGGTACCGGCAGCAGGTTCTGCATCTCGAACGATCCATCTTCCTTCACGCGGTTGTCGCCGCCTGGACCCATCATGCCCAGCGACCCCGGCCGCGTCTGGAAGTACAGGTTCACCTCCGTCGGCTTCGCCGTGGTCTCGCCAAGGATCTTCACGAAGCCGGAGGCGGTGCCACCAGGCTGCAGCGTCAATCGCACACCTTCAATATCGCGGTTGCCCACTTCGATGGGGACGATGGCGGATAGCCGCTTGCCGCCATCGAAACTCTCCGCACGCAGGTAGTAGGAGCCCGGCCGCACGCTACGCATCTCAAATTCACCGTTGGGCGCGCGCCAGAAACCACCACCGCCGCCCATGCGCTCCATGAACGATCCGCTGCTCTCGTCGCGCGATTGCAGCATCACGGGCCCGCCGCCACGCCCGCCTTCGGGAAAGCCGCTCACCACGCCGCGAATGCGATACGTGCGCGCTTTCAACAAACGCATGTCCATGCCCTGCAGATTCCCGCCCGCGGGCACCGTGATGGTGGACGCCGTGGCCGGGCTGTCCGCCGATGGGTAGTACGTCGGAATCGCCGACTCGGGCTCCGGCTTATTGGCGCTGCGGTCGATGCCGAAGGAGCCCATGTTATTGCCGCCGGTTGCCGACAGCACGTAACGTCCGGCGGGTAGACCGAAGATGCGGTACTCGCCGCGATCATCGGTCTGCGCCATGCCCGCGGGCATCAACTGCCGCCGCCCGTTCATGAAGCGGAAGCGAGCCATCTGCACCTGCACGCGCTGCACGGGTTCGCCATCTTCATCCAGGACGCGGCCGGTGATGACAGCCTGCGGCGTCAGCTTCATCTCCAGCGAACCAAGCTTCTGCCCGCGAGCCAAGGTCACCGTGGAGCCGCCGGCCTGCATTCCCGCGCGCACGAAGCCGGGCTTGTCGGCAATTAACTGATAACGCCCGGGCTCGATGCCTTTCATGGCGAACTTGCCTTCGGCATCGGTGGAGGTAACGCTGGGGGTTTGGCCCGGCCCGCCGCCCTGAGGGAACAGCGTCACTGAGACTTTCCGCAGCGCCTCACCGGTTTGGGCGTGCCGAACGATGCCTTCCACGCTACAGAGGTCTTCGGGTTTGTACTCCACCTGCGCCTGCCGCGGGCCACCGCGGCCGCGCCCTGGGCCTCCCGGACCTGTCCCCACGCCACCACCACCACCGGCTGTACCGGGCTGTTGGGCATAACCCAGTGATGCTCCCAGCAGACACACCACGGCAATCCGTTTCATCGGGGAATACTCCTTACCCCAATTCTACGTGTCAGGCGTGTTTTCGTTTCCTAATTTGCCGAAATGGCGAAGACCGGCTTGCCAAGAACGCGGCCGACAATGTCCATGGCCTTATCACAGTCGGCGCGGCTGACATCGAAATGCGTCACCGCGCGGATGGCGGTTGGGCCCATGGCGATCATCAGCACGCCTTCCGCTTTGAAGGCGTCCACTACTTCCGCCGCGGTTCGCCCCGTGCCGGCCACGTCGAAGAAGACGATGTTGGTCTCGGGTTGCGTTACGGTAACGCCTGGCAACTCCGCCAGCGCGGCGCCGATGCGTTTGGCATTCTCGTGATCCAGCGGCAACTTCGCCGGCGAACTCTCCAACGCAATCAGCCCCGCCGCGGCCAGCACACCCGCCTGCCGCATGCCGCCGCCCAGGCGCTTGCGATACAGCCTCGCCTGGTCGATGGCGTCGCGGGCGCCCGCCAGCATGGAGCCCACCGGCGCGCCCAAGCCCTTCGACAGGCAGAACATCACCGAATCCACCTTCTCCACGATTTGCTTAACGGGAAGTCCGCAGGCGGCCGAGGCGTTGAACACGCGCGCGCCGTCCATGTGCACCTTCAGCTTCAGGGCGTGTGCGTTATCGCAGATGTCGTCGATGTTCGCCTTCGTGTAGACCGTCCCGCCCGCCACGTTGTGCGTATTCTCGATCTCCACCAGCGCGGTCGGCGAGTTGTGGGGCGAGAAGGCCTTCACGCCGGTCTTGATGATGTCCCACGTCAGCACGCCGCGATCGGCGTACAGCGGCCGCGCCAGACAGCCCGTGAACCACGCTGCCATCGCCAACTCGTAATTCAGCACGTGCGCGCGCGATTCGCAGATGAATTCCTGCCCGTGCACCGTGTGCATCTTAAGGGCGATCGTGTTGCCCATGCAGCCGGAGGGCACGAAGATGGCGGCCTCTTTTCCGCTCACCTCGGCGGCGCGTTCTTCCAGCCGATTGACCGTCGGATCCTCCTGGTAGACGTCGTCGCCCACCTCGGCGTTGGCCATCGCGTGGCGCATTTCCGGGGTTGGCTTGGTAACCGTATCGCTGCGTAGATCAATCATGCCGTGACGAACTCCTCGAAGACTTCGTTCGACAATAACACGCCACGATCCGTCAACCGCAAGACGCGGCCATCCCGCTGGAGCAATCCTTCGTCCACATAGCGGGACAGGGCTGGCGTCAACTCCGCCACCTCCACGCCGGCGGCCAACCGCAGCCCGACCAGCAGCCGTTCCTGCTCGCGATCCGCCTGCGTTTCGGCGGTCCACAAGGGCAGCCGCATGTTCGCCCGCGACACGTACTCCGCCGCCGTCTCCGCGTTCTGCCTGCGCTTCAAGCCATCGAAACCATGAGCGTCGGCGCCAAAGCCCACGTACGGCTCCAGCCGCCAGTACTTGAGGTTATGCAGCGACTCATAGCCCGGCCGCGCGAAGTTTGAGATTTCATAACGAGGGACGCCCGTCGCGCCTAGCCGGTCCACCGCCAGTTGGTACATCGCGACAATCTCGTCATCGCCAGGTACCTTCGCCGAGCCGTATCGTTGCCCGCCCGCCAGTAACTCCGCGCCCAAGCGGCTATCCTCGTCCACCTCCAACATGTAAACCGAGACATGCGGAAGTGCCAGGCGCTCCACCCAATCCAATGACTCAGTGAAGCTGGCCAGCGTCTGGTGCGGCAGTCCAGCGATGAGGTCGACACTGATGTTCGCGATGCCCTCTTCGCGCAGCAGGGTCACGTCGGCGGCCACGGTCTCGGCCGTATGTTTTCGCCCGGTCTGCGCCAGTTCGCGTTTGACGAAGCTCTGCACACCGAAGGACACCCGGTTAACGCCGGCATCCCGCCAGACGCGCACTTTGTCGGAAGTCAGGTCGCCGGGTGCCGCCTCCAGGGTAGCCTCGCGCCAGGGGCGGCCGGGCATCGCTTCCAGCAGTCCGGCCAGGATCGAAGCCTCCGTGCGGCTGGGACTGCCACCGCCGAAGTAGACCGTCTCCGGTATCCACTCCCAAGGGTGCGCGGCTATCTCCCCGCGCAGCACGCGGTAGTAATCCGCCTCCAGCGCGGCCGGAAATACTCCCGAAGCGAAGTTACAGTAAGTACACTTCTGCGCACAAAACGGAATGGATACGTAAACTCCAGCCATTTATAACTGCACGTTCTCGCCCGTCTGTTTGCTGATGACATCCCCCATCAGTTCCAGCAGCGATTGTCCACTGTCCGGCAATAGGAACTCCTGGCGCGCGGCGTCCCAATCCAGCTTGAAGCTCCTGGTGAGTGCCGATACCCAGACCTGACGAACGGGCGCGTTGGGACTTACGACGAACTTCGCCCGAGGCTCTTCAAACTCCACCGTCAGCGCCCCGCTGTTCTCATCCACTTCGAAATCATACTCGTCGGAGGCGGTGACCAGGGCGGAAAACAAGCGCCGCATGGCGGTATCACAGTGCGTTCGGAACTCCTGCTCGTCTATCACGATTGCAAGGTAGCAGATTACGGAATCTCCCGTCGTGGGAATTGCATCTGTTACCCTGTATAGGCGGCTCTTGAGGGCAAAACGGTTTGGTCTGTAAACGGCATACGGAAATTCCCCACACTTCGCGGCTGTTCGCGGATCTACTCTATCATTTCGATCGTGTTTCTGAGTTTTACCCCAACGCCCCTTTCGATCCCCACGCCTTCCGGAACGCCGCGGCCGCCATCGACTATCCAGACGAACGCCGTGCGCGCCTGGTTGCTTTGCTGCGCGAGCAGAATGGTGAGTCCGAGACCCTCCAATTGCTGGCTAAGTCCGGTACGAATGTTGTAGTTACGGGGCAGCAGGTGGGCTTGTTCTCCGGCCCCGCCTACACGCTGTATAAGGCGCTGACGGCCGTTCGCCTGGCGCGCACGCTTACCGAAGCCGGCAGCCCGACGGTGCCCATCTTTTGGCTGGCTACCGAAGACCACGACCTGGACGAAGTGAGCACGTGCTGGAGCTTCACGCCGACGCATGAGCCCGTGCATCTGCGTGTCGACCACCCGCGTGGGTCAGACCTGCCGGTGGGCGGCATTCCCATCGAAGCCCCACCCGTGGAAGCGCTAGCCCAATCGCTGCGTGGCTTCCCGTTCGGCGACGAGGTCACGGAACTGGTCCGCGAAGCGTACATTCCCGGGCGCAGCTACGGCGAGGCGTTCGCGCATCTATTGCGTAAGCTGACCGCGCCGTATGGGCTGTTGTTCTTCGACCCGATGAACTCCGGCGCCCGCGCTCTGGCGGGCGAGTTCCTGGTAAAGGCAGTGGACGCGGCTCCCGATCTCACGCGGCTGTTGCTGGAGCGCAATCGCAGGCTGAACGATGGCGGCTATCATGCGCAGGTGCACATTGAGGCACACACGTCGTTGTTCTTCCTGATCGACAATGGCCACCGCTTGGCACTTCGGCAGCGCAATGGCGAATATGCCGCCAAGGATCGCCGCTTCTCGCCGCAGGAGCTAAAGGATCGTGCCGCATCGCTGTCGCCGAACGCGGCACTGCGTCCGGTGGTGCAGGACTACATGATGCCGACGGTGGCCTACATCGGTGGGCCCGCGGAGTTGGCCTATCTGGCGCAGTCGGCGGTGATCTACAAAGAGCTATTGGGGCGCATGCCAGTGTCGGTGCCGCGCAATGCCTTCTCGCTGATCGACGAACGCAGCCGCAAGCTGCTCGACCGCTATTCCCTGGACCTGGACGCTTTCTTTGGGGGCGAAGAGCCGCTGCGGGAACGCATGGCCGCTACGCTGACGCCGCCCGATGTGCAGGCCCACTTCCGGCAGGTCTCGGCCGCCACGCAGGTGCATTTGGAATCGCTGATCGCCCGGCTGCAGGCCTTCGATGGCTCGCTGTCGGCCGCCATGCGCAAGAGCGCCGCGAAGATCGAATATCAGCTCGGCAAGATGCAGAAGAAGGCGGCGCGGGAGGCTCTGCGGCGCGATACCCGTGCGCAGGCCGATGCCGCGTATCTGTTCAACGGCATCTACCCGCACAAGCACCTGCAGGAGCGCTTCTACACCATCCTGCCGTTCCTGGCCCGTCATGGCCTGGACCTGACCGAACGCCTCTACGACAGCGTCCACACCGACTGCCCCGATCACCACATCCTGTTCCTGTAGACTAATTGGTTTCTGATGAAACCAAACACCGTCAAACAGGCACTCAAAGAGGGGCGCGTTCAGCTCGGCACCAGCTTCGGCATGTTGCGTTCACCCGATGTCGGCCGCATCCTGGCCGCCGCCGGCTTTCACTGGGCATTCATCGATGGCGAACACGGCTGGTTCGGCTTTGAAACCATCCGCGACATCTGCCGCGCCAGCTATGAAGCCGGCCTCATGCCCATTACCCGTGTCGCCGACCTTCACTATGACTTGGTGGCCCGTTCGCTCGATTCCGGCGCGGCCGGCGTGATGTTCCCGCGCGTGGAAAGTGTGGAACTGCTGGAGAAGGCCATCAGTTGGACGAAGTATCCGCCGATTGGCGTGCGCGGGTACGGGCTGAC
>JAEUQF010000177.1 GCA_016789745.1 Bryobacterales bacterium | reverse complement strand
GCGAGAGTTCTAGACTACCCCAGTCCCTCCCGCCGCACCCTACTGCGAAGGCGCCGCAGTCGTCTGGTAGTCGATGATCGTATCCACAATCCCAATCTCCACCCGCCGGTTCTTCGCGCGCGCCTCCTGCGTCTTCGCACTCACCAGCGGATTCGACTTCCCAAATCCCTTCACCGTGATGCTGTTGGCCGGAACGCCGGCCTTCACCATATAATCCCGCACGCTGCCGGTGCGCCTTTCGGAGAGCTGCTGGTTATAGGCGTCGGTCCCCGTGTCGTCCGTATGCCCGTCAATAAACAACCGGTAGCCTTCCGAGGCGAGCAGAATACCAGCAATCCGGCTCAGCACCTCGCGATTCGCGGGCTTCAACGCAGCACTGTCGAAGTCAAACTTGAAGGAATCGTCGGCAAGCTGCATAACCATGCCGCTCGGGGTCCTCACGGTGGGCGCAACCTGATTCAGCGCCTGCTGCATACGGTCCAATTCACTCTGCCGGCGCTGGACCATACTCTCGAGTTCGCCCAGAGCCTGTTGCCGCGCCTCCAGCGCCTGCTGCTTCTCCGCGGCTGCCTTCTGGGCGGCGGCCGCACTAGCCTCCGACTCCTCACGCAGTTGCTGCACCTGCGATTCGGACTCGCGGTTGGTCGCATCGAGTTGTTCGGTGAGATTCTCGGCGCGCGTGGCCCGCTCGCGGGTCACGGCCAGTTCCCCTTGCAGTGTCGTCAACTCCTGCGCTTTGCGCGCCACGTCTTGCTCGGCCTCGGTGGCGCGTTGCTGCACGCCGGAGAGGCGCCCCTGCAGATCGTTCACACGACTGTTCAGATTCCAGAGGACGACGCCCGCAGCCGCTACCAGCAGCGTGGCGACGGCCAGGAAAACCGGGGGTTTCCATTTCGCCTGCCGTTGTTGGTCCATCCTCTTCATTTTCCCATCCACCAGTTGATTACGTTGCCGAACTCAGGCCACGGCACCTCCCCACGTGTCTCAACTCACACACTCAGTCAGGCCGAATCTGCGTCCTGCGCCTCACCTCCCGCGCGCTTTCGCTCACTCCGCCCGCGCCGCACTTGCCGTACGAACTAGTCCGGGAAGGATCATGCGTGTCTAAGAAGCTCATTCGCAACCTGTTCCGACTTGCGCGTTCTGGGGATGCGGAGACGGGTTATCCCCGGTGATTGGCAAGGTGGGTGCACCACGGATGGGCGTGGCGCGTAGCCACGAGAGAGGAGGTCACGATGACAACCGCGTCTATCGGCGGTACGCCCGATCGCCGCGCTGCCTTGGACATGAGCCTCCAGGATATCGCGTGGGGTCTGCTGTTCACGCTCACGGGTGCTGTTTGGCTGGTTCCCGCTGATCGAGTCCCACAAGGAGCCTGGCTGTTTGGGGTTGCCGCGATTCTGATCGGCGTAAACGCCGTTCGTTACTTCAGCCATCTGGGAATCAATGGATTCTCGACCCTCCTTGGCATCCTGGCGCTGTTCGCCGCGCTGGGCCAGTTCTGGCGGACAGATCTGCCTTTGTTTGCCATTTGCCTGGTCGTCATCGGCGTCAGCCTGATCGCAAAGCGGCTGTTCACGAGCACGGCCTAGCACGCGCTAGGGAGTCCGAATCAGGAACGTAACAGGCGCGGCGTAGGGTTCTCCGTCCGTCCGCAGGAGCGTTGTCCCTTGCCGGGCCGATCGACATCACCGAGGTCGACGCGTGCTTTCTCCGCAAGCGCGGTGAGCCGGCGGACGACTGGCGGATGCCGGGAGGCGAGGTTGGTAGTCTCACCGGGATCGCGCACGACGTCGTAGAGCGCCAGTTCGCCAGGCGCCGTAGCTCCCGTCAGGCTGACTATTTTCCTTTCCAAGGGCAACACCAGTTTCCAGGCGCCGGCGCGGACGGCCTGAAGTTGCGGCCCGTAATAGTAGTAGAAAGCCTGGTGCGGAGAGGTCTGGCTTTTTCCGGTCAACAACGGACGGAGATCCTTGCCATCAATGGTGCCGCCGCGCGTGCGGCGAGCTCCGGTGAGGGAACGGAGCGTGGGGAGCCAATCCATGAGGGTCACCAGGGCGGAGCAGCTACTCCCCGCGGGGATGTAGCCGGGCCAGCGGGCGATGCAGGGCACGCGTTGTCCGCCTTCGCTGGTGGTGTAGCCCCACCCGCCCATGGGCAGGTTAGAGCCCTGGGTGGGGTCACGCCGAACGGCGCCATTGTCGGAGGTCCAGATGACCAGAGTGTCGCGGTCGATTCCGTTTGCACGCAGCGTCTCCAGGATGCGGCCGGTGGACCAGTCGATCTCTTCGACGGCATCCCCGTAGCGGCCGTTGGCGGAGCGGCCGCGGAAGGCGGGGCTGGCGTGGGGAGAAGCGGTGCTGCCGGGCATGGCGTGGGAGAGGTAGAGGAAGAAGGGCCGGTCGCGGTGACGCCCGATCCACTCAACGCTCTTCTCGGTATAGCGGCGGGTGAGGGGATCGCGATCGACGGGCGCCTCAATCACCTCTTCGTTCTCCATCAAAGGGAGCGGGGGCCAGGGCAGGGGTTTCGCTTTCGGATTCGCGACCATGTCTTCGCTATAGGGAATGCCGAAGTACGAATCGAATCCGTGGCGCGTGGGAAGGAAGGGGATCTGGTCGCCGAGATGCCATTTGCCGATGATGCCGGTGGCGTATCCCCGGGCCTTCAGCAACTCGGCAATGGTGAGTTCATCGGGATGAAGGCCGTTGGGAGAAATGGGACGAAGCACGGCGCCGTCGGAGGTGTAGTGGAGCCCCACGCGGCGCGGATAACAGCCGGTCAGGAGGGCGGCGCGGGAGGGCGTGCAGACACCGCTGGCGGCGTAGCAATCGGTGAAGCGAATGCCCTGTTGGGCCATGCGGTCGATGTGCGGGGTGCGATGGCGGGATGAGCCGTAACAGCCGAGGTCTCCGTAGCCGAGGTTGTCGGTGAGGATGAGAATGACGTTCGGAGGGCGCCGCGCGGCGCCGCGCAGGAGAGGAGAGGATGCGGCGGAGGTGAGAAAGCCACGCCTGCTCAGGCCGGGATGGATCATGATGGAATCGACCTACACTAGTAGGATGCTACCTACAATGCTGCATCAGCTATTTGAGCATCAAGCCTGGGCGGATGCGGAGCTGTTGCGAGCCGTGGGCGCAAACCAGAGCGCTGCCGCCGACGAGAAGCTGCTTGGCACGCTGCATCACATCGTCTTCGTACAGCGGGTGTTCACCGCCATGTTAAACGGCGGCGCTTTCGATATCCAGCAGGAATCGCAGCCTGCGACGAGTCTGGCAGGACTGCAGGAACGCTATGCCGAGAGCCACGCCAACCAACGATTGCTATTGAAAGACCTCACCGCGGAGTCACTCACGCGTCGGGTGGAGAATCCGTGGGCACCCGATCTGAGCGGGACCGTAGCGGAGATCCTGATGCAGGTGGTGCTGCACAGCCAGAATCATCGCGGCCAATGCCTGACGCGATTGCGGGAACTGACAGGCGCGGCACCGACGCTGGACTTCATCGTGTGGCTGAAGGTTGTCCGGGAAGGTGGCGTCAGCCTCGCCGGGCCGCTTCGATAGCGGCGACGTCGATCTTCTTCATGGTCATCATGGCTTCGAAAGCGCGTTTGGCTTCGGCGCCACCGGCGGCCAAGGCATCGGTAAGGGCGCGCGGGGTGATCTGCCAGTTCAGTCCCCAACGGTCCTTGCACCAGCCGCACTCGCTCTCTTTGCCGCCGTTACCAACGATAGCGTTCCAGTAACGGTCGGTCTCCTCCTGCGTGTCGGTGGCGATCTGGAAAGAGAAGGCCTCGGTCTGCGGAAAGACCGGGCCGCCGTTGATGCCGATACAGGGGATGCCAACCACGGTGAACTCCACCGTAAGGACATCGCCCTTCTTGCCACCTGGAAAATCGCTGGGCGCGTGCCGTACGGCGGTGACTTTGCTATCGGGAAAGGTAGCTGCGTAGAACCTGGCGGCTTCGTGCGCGTCCTTGTCGAACCAGAGGCAGATGGTGTTCTTCGATTTGGGATGCATGCCTTGTGAATATAACGCCGAGCAGTGGATTTGGGCAGCCTGTCTACAGGGCTGCATGTACAGATTGACTCACCCCATGGGCCGTTAGTAGGGGCGCTGACCGGCGTAGTTCCCAGGCGGGTCGTAGTTGCACACCCAAACCTGGCGAGTGCCGCTCTGGGCCATGCCGCAGCCCACCTTCCTGGTCTTCCGCCAGACGATCTGCGTGTAGTGGCCGCAGACGGCAGCGGTCCGGCAGGTGTGACGGCCCGGGTCGTAGGCGCTGCGTTCGGAGGCCCACGCGGTGACCACATCCGCGGGTGTAGCAGCCGTACCGATGAGTTCGAAGAGGTTTTCGCCATACTGCGATTTCGGGCGATGGGCGAAGCGCTTGGAGGCGGCCAGATCATCTGCCCAGCGTTGGGCGACTGCGGCGAGTTGCGAAGACCACTCCAGCGGTGGCACGCCGACAGCGGCCCTGACGCGATTGTGCGATGCCAGGAACTCCGGCTGGTACCGGTCCTGCGCGGCCAATAGGGCAACCAGGATGCTGAGTACAAGGATCATTCCGGTTAGAGGATGTATGGGTGGTTCTTATTTCGGAGTGGCGAGTTTATCGGCCAGTTGCTCAATCTGCGTCAGCGTTGTGTCATAGGCCCTCGGAGCGTGCATCTCCAGACGGCGGCCCTCCGGGTCAATGAGCCAGTTCTGCGGGAAGGCGACCGGCGGGAAGAACTTCTCGGCGATGGCCGTGCCGTGAATTACCGGGAAGCTGTACTTGTGTTCGCGGAGGAACTCGCGCGCCAGGGCTTCGTGGAGGTCGGCGGAGACGGTCAGGACGACGCGGTCCTTGCGGTCTTTCCAGAGTTCGTGGAGCTTTTGGATACCGGGCATCTCGGCGCGGCAAGGGCCGCACCATGTGGTCCAGATATTCACGTACGCCACCTTGCCTTTAAGATCCGCCAGACGCCAGGTTTTGCCGGACAGGTCTTTGGCTTCAAACTCAGCGACAGGGAATCGCTCGCCGCGTTCGGGATTGGGTGGCAGCAGTTCGGCGACTGGGCTGGGCTTGAGACCCGCGATCTTCGCGAGTTCCAGAAACGTGGAGTGGTCACGGCGCCACATGGCGGCCGATTGAGCCGCATCGTTCGTGGGCTTGGTCTGTTCGAGAGTCCGCCGGAAGTCGACCAGCATGGCATTGGCCTTCTCCGTCTCGCCCGTCGCCAGGGCGTGGCGCAGGCGCACTTCGCGGGCGCGGCTTTGAGTCATCGCGATGGTGTCCATGAGGCCGGCTCCTGGGCGGTTCGGGATGGCATCGCTGTCGCGGCGGTGCTTCTCCTGGTACTCCACCTCTTCCAGGCCCTGCTGGACGAGGGCAGGCACGCGATCGAGGCGGACCTTGCGTTTCACATAGACTTCAGCGATCAGCATCTGCACCGGCGGCCAACTGGAGCCCTGGTCTGGATAGCGCTGCTCCAGGCGCAGCACGAGATCAGCCAGCCGTTCGACTTCTGCGTTCTCGATGTCAGTGGCGGGGGTGAACAGAATGCGGTGAATGGAGAATCGGGTGAAGGGCTGCCCGCCGAAGCGCTGCAGCCGGTCGCGAAGAGCGGCGTCCTGGGCGGTGCGCCAGCGCTCGTACTCTTCGCGCGGAGCCCCCTGCGGCGGTTGGGTGCGCGTGCGCTCCTCTTCGATCCACCACGCCAACTGGCCCTTGGGAGCGTTCTGGAGAATCTCCTGGCGGAGCGATTCGAGGGGTGCGGCGTCTTTCAGCATCTGCTCATAGCCGAGGCGCAGGACGGTGTACCAATCGGTGGAGTGATACAGCTTCAAGGCGCGGATGGCCGCCAAGTCAGAGCGGACGGTCTTCTGAAACGCGTCTTCTCCAGACGCGGCGGCGGCAGACTTTTCCCAGGGCCAGGCAAAGCGGAACAGGAGGATGTCGGCTTCGGGGATGCCGTTGCGCTTCTTCGATTGGAGTTGCGATCGCAGATCCTGCACATGGCGGGCGAGGTGTTCGGCATCGCGCACCAGGTCGAGCAGCGCGAACGCGCGCGTGTTGGCTGGACAGAGGCGGCGAAACTCTTCCAGATGCGGAGCGCCGAAGGCCGGATCGCGGCCAATGGGATTGGCGGCCCACTCGGCGGCCGTCAGATGCACCCAGGGGGAGTCAGGCGCGGTTTCGAGGAGCCGATCGAGGATCTCCCGCGACCGCTTGCGATGAAAGCTGTTGATGAGGCGCGCTTCCAGCAGTTCGCCAAGAGCACGATCCGGCATGCGGCGGTAGAAGGCGAGGGCGCGATCCCATTCGCGGCCGATGTGGAATTGACGGCGAATGGCATCCTGCATCAGAAATTGCAGCGGCCAGTTATCGGGTTGGCTTTCGGCAAGAGCACGGCGGGGTCCGATGCGCTCCTCCCAGGAAAGAGACAGATCGTTCAGGGAAGGGAGAGCTGCGACAGCCTTTTCAACCGGCGCGGACAGGGAACACTGCATGCGAGAGGACTGCGCTGGAGCAAGAACGGCAGTACTCGCCAGCAGGAGAACCAAATACATAGCCGCCTCCTGGCGAGTATTTTATAACTTCAGCGACGCGGATGATGCCGGAGGTTGCGGGTAATAGATTTCGATTATTGCAAGCAGCTGGCATACCGGATAAACTCGCGGCACAATCTGGGCAAATTCGCCACTTTCATGTCTGCCAGCACCACACTAATCAGAACGCATGGCGACCGCCCTTACTCCGGATGGCTCGTGGTAGCCGCTGCATTCTGCGGCGTGATGGTAGGCTTTGGCTCGCTGCTGGTATTCACCTTCAGTATCTTCGTAAAGCCACTCAGCGCCGAGTTCGGCTGGAGCCGGGAGAGCATCTCGAATGCTTTCGGCATAGCGGCCATGACAGTGGCCGTGAGTTCCCCCGTGCTGGGCCGGCTGTTGGACCGTTACGGGCCGCGGCACATCGTTCTGCCCTGCCTGGTGGTTTTCGGGCTGGCGTTCGCCTCACTGTCCTTTCTGACGCCCAGCGTGACCCATCTGTATCTCACGTTCTTCGTGATCGGGGTGGTTGGCAACGGGACCACGCAGATGGGCTATTCGCGAGCCGTGTCCAGTTGGTTTGTGGAGCGGCGAGGCCTGGCACTGGCGCTGGTGGTGGCGGGTGCGGGGGCCGGGTCAATCGTTCTGCCGCCTGCGGCGCAGTGGCTGATCAGCACGTACGGCTGGCGAATGGCGTACCAGGTGTTGGGCGCCGCAGTTCTCCTGGTGGGGTTGCCGCTGACTACTCTGTTTCTGCGCGAGCGGCCCAGGGAAGCCGGCGCGCGCCGGGTAGTGGAGGGCAGTTCGGTCAAAGAAGGATTGCTGTCCGAGGCGTTCTGGCTGCTGGTGGCGACGCTGATGCTGACGTCGATTGCCGTGAACGGCGCCATTGCGCATCTCTCGCCACTATTGACCGATCGCGGGCTGAGTGCGGCCAGCGCGGCGCTGGCGGTGTCGGTGCTGGGCGTGGCGAGCCTGACCGGCCGCCTGCTGACGGGGCTGTTGCTGGATCGGTACTTCGGGCCGAAGGTCTCCTTTGTGCTGCTGTTGGGGGTGACGGCCGGCCTTTACCTGCTGTCGCAAGCGACTGGGCCGGCGGCGGCATTGGTGGCCACGGCGCTGATCGGATTGGGACTGGGTGGCGAGGCCGACGTCACGCCGTATCTGCTGACACGCTATTTCGGGCTGCGCAGGTTTTCGACGCTGTATGGATTGACCTGGACCGCCTATGCGATTGCAGGCGCGGTGGGGCCAGTGCTGATGGGCAGGTTCTTCGATGAAACTCATTCGTACGGTTCGGTACTGCTGATCTTGGGGACGATGACCCTGGTCTCCGCACTGCTCACGCTGCTATTGCCGGCCTATCCGAAACGGAGTTGATCACGGGATTGGAGGAACAAGCAGAAGCGCGGCGTCGTATCCCGTTCATGCTTTACCATCGCGCCGTGGGGGTCGCCCATTTTGTTCCGCTGCTGACGCTGCTGTCCATGCCGTGGCTTTGTGCCAGGGCGGCGCGCGCGCAAGGGCTGCCTGAGATCAAGTCTCATGCTGAGTTGCAGACCGTAATGACAGCCCTGGATGCCGCGCTTTTTGACTCCTTCAACAAATGCGACGTGGAGAAATTCCGTAGGTTCTTCGAACAGGATGTGGAGTTCTACCATGACCAGGCGGGCCCGGGCCACGGCCTGGACACGGTGGTAGACAACCTGAAGAAGAACATCTGCAACGGCGACGTGAGGCGGGAAGTAGTGGCCGGCAGTTTGGAAGCGCACCGCATGAAGGACTTCGGTGCCGTGCAGATGGGCGTGCACCGCTTCTATCATCCGAAGTCGAAGGAAGCGCCCGGCGAGGCGCGGTTCATTCACTTGTGGCGGTACAGAGATGGGGCGTGGAAGATCACACGGGTGATCAGCTTTGATCATCACGCGGCGAAGTAGGCGGCCTATTCGTTGGGCTGCACCTGCACTGACCCGATCGAGACAGAAGCCCCACCCACGCGAACGACCATGCCGTGAACATCGGCAGCGATTTCGGGCATCTCGAAGGTGACCACCATGACACCGGGGTCGGTAGAGGAAAGTTCGGCCGAGACGCGGCGCGCTCGCCTTCCCCCGATGAAGACATCGACGGCGGCCGCAGGGCTGATGGCTGTTGCCGGTACGTCGCCCACCGGCGCCGGAGCAGCGGTGGCGCCGAGTCCGCTCATGAGTACGGTGAGCGTGTCCCCCACCTTGCGCACCGGCACTTGCAGGGGAGCGACGCCGTCGATGGCAAGCCACTGCGGAGCCGTGAGCTGGATTTCCAAGGGAAGCGTAGTGCGCTTCCCGCTCTTATTTTCCAGTTCCAGGAAACGGTGCCGGAAACGTCGTAGGGAAGTTGCGCCTGGATGGCGTATAGCGGCTGCAAGAGGAAGCTCGGGTTGGGTGGCGCGGCTTCCTCGGTGATGGAGGACAGGGGCATGGCTTGCCCGTCGACACGGAGCGTGCAGCCTCCGAGTTCCAGGGGCCACGGCGGCTGCACCGGGGGAACGGGGTCGCAACGGCCGGAACCGCTAGCCAGGTAGACAATCCGCTTGCCCGGCGCGCCCGGGAGGAAGCGGAGCGAATCCTCCAGAGCGACGGCATCGCGCGGCACGATCTGGTAGGTAAAACCGGCGGACTGGACGCTGCCATCGAAGTGGAAGTTGAGGAAGCTCTGCCGCCGTTCGAAGACCGCCACCCCCTGCGGATCAAAGGTGACGGTGACTTCGGCGGGCGTGGTTCCGGACGATGGGGAGACGGATAGGCCCAAAGGGGATTCGACGGTAAACGAAAGGGGTTCGCCCGTGCTACGGATTTGCAACTTGTGTGTGAAGGGGCGGCCAGCCGGCACCTGGAGCGTCCCCGGATTGGAAATGAGCAGAGCGGAACCGATGGTGATGGGAAGGGTAACGGTCGAGGGGCCGACGCCTTCGACGCGGATGGCGGCATTGTGAATCCCGGGAGGCAGACCGGCGGTACGGATCTGGACTCGCACTTGGGCGGGCGCTATCCCCTCAGTGGGCTCGACGCTCGCCCAAGGGACCATGGGAGTTATGCGGAAGGGGACGGGAAGGGTAAGGGAATCAGCGTGCCAGGCGAGAGAGAGCGTGGTTTCCAGAACGCGATCGCTGGGATGGGGCAGCGGGGCAAAGCGTTCGGAAAACGCGAACCGGGTCTGGGGCGATAGCACGTAGGACTGGACCGGGATAGCCAGCGGCCCCTGCGTACCGGGAGCCAGCAGCACCAGAACGACCCTCGCCATCGAGGCATCGCCAACGGTGGATACCTGCACGGTGAAGGGCGTGCGATCGCCCGAGGGAGCCATGGCGTAACGGTCCGTTGTTGCGGCGGAACTGGAGGCGGGCGAGAGAGTGGCGGAGAGGGCAATGGCGGAATCGTCCGAGGCTCTGCAGGAGATCGTTCGAGTGCCGGGGTGGAGGAAAGAACCGAGGCGAATGGTGGGCACATCGAGAATCTCGCGGTCACAGCGGAGAGCCGGTGCGTCGAACTGGTCGAGGTCCGAAACCAGGAGGGTGGCACCGGAAGGGTCACGGGAGTCCACAGCGCCCGGAGTGAGCGGAAAACCCGGCGTGAGGGAACCGATGGCAATGCGGCCGGAGCCGCTGAACGCGACGGCGGCCCCCGAGTGGCACGGGATCAGCGTCGAGCCCGCCAGTTCCTGCCCCTGCGCATCGAAGCCCAACAAAAGGACACCCTCCGCCGGCAGGCTGTCCGGAAGACTGTGGGGATAACGGACGCTGCCGGGCAGGGCCAGCCAGAGGGTGCCGTCCGCACCGGCGCCGAGGCTTGGATGAAAGCCCCCGAGCGGATGAGGGAGCACGCGTTGGCCGGCAACGGTGCCGTCACCGGCAATTCGGGTGAGAGCCGCATCGCCACCCCAATAGGGAATCCCGCCGCGGGGCGAGAAGGTTGCTGCGGGTTGCGGCCCATCCACGATGGCGGGTCCCGCAACCCAGGCACTGCCATCGCGCTGAACTACGAGAGAAGTACCAGCGGCAACAGGCCCATCGCCCCAGGAGACATTGAAGTCCGCGGCCATCGTTACGGGGTCAAGCCGGAGGAGAAAGGCTCGACAGGGGCCTGTGCCACGCGTTCCGGTGACGTAGAGGCGGCCATTGGCAAAGGCAATGGACCCTGGCATGCCGTTAACCGGGAACTCGGCGGAGGGAGAGCTGGCGCCTGCATCGTAACGAAGCACGGAGTTGTCGGTCGCAACCCAGATGGACGTTGGAGAGGCAGCGACGGCGACACCCCGGGCCGCACTGGGAAGCCAGGTGGCGAAGGTGATGCCTTGGCTGCACAACCCCGCGCGAAGCAGGAAACGGCCGGAAGCAGGTTGTGCGGAGGTAGTGATTGGGAACGAGGAAGGCGCGTCGAAGCCGGTCAGGAGAACGGAGCCATCGTCGGCAATAGCCATGGCGGAGGCGTTGCCGTCGAGTTGGATGCCGCATTCGACCGATTGGCCATCTGGGGCGAGTTTGGCGAGGAAGAGCTTGTCCTGGTTTGTGCGGCTGGCAAGGTAGACGGACTTATCCAGACCGACGGCGATGGCCTGGACTTCCGTTATGCCGGCACCGATTCTGGCGGAGTATGCCAGCACCGGGGCCTGGGCTCGCGCGAACGTGGTGAGGATGACGAGCGAGGCGACGAACGCAGCAGCAGGCAAACGGAGCGGACGCATGAGACAGACTCGGTTCATGGTACCAGCGACCGCACTACCTGCCACGACCGCTGCAAATCCTCCTCCGTCGTATGGATGTTCCCGATCGCCCAGCGAATCACCAGCCGTCCATGCAACACGGTCTGCGAGAAGAAGCCGGCACCGCTCGCCTGCATGGCCGCCAGCAGTTTCTCGTTGGCCTCGTCCGAGCCTTTCAACCGGAAGCACACCAGCGACATCGTCGTCGGCGCGGCGATCTCGAAGCGTTCGTCGCTCGCAATCTCCGCGGCCAGGTGCTGCGCCATCTGGATATGACTGCGAATGATACCCACGATATGATCGCGTCCGAAGTAGCGCATCACAAACCACAGCTTGAGCGCCCGGAACCGGCTGCCGAGCGGGATGCGGAAGTCCATGAAGTTGACCTGGCGCGGATCGTAGTTGGAGCGCAGGTACGCGGGCGTCATGGCCAGAGCTTCGCGGAACACCTCCGGCCGGCGCGTATAGAGAACGCTGCAGTCGATGGGCGTGAAGAGCCACTTGTGCGGGTTGATGACGAAGGAATCGGCACGATCACAGCCATCAAGATAATGGCGGTATTCGGGGACCAGGCCGGCGTGGCCGCCGTAGGCTGCGTCGATATGGAGCCAGAGGTTCTCGCGTTCGCAGATGGCGGCGATGGCGGGCACCGGGTCGACGCTGGTCATGGACGTGGTGCCCACCGTGGCAACAACACAGAACGGATGCAGACCCGCGGCGCGATCGGCGTCGATAGCTTCTTGCAGTGCATCCGGCTTCATGCGGAACTCGGCATCGGTGGCGATCTTGCGCACGTACGCCTCACCGACGCCCAACGCCAGGGCGCCTTTCTCTACAGAGGAATGCGCATGCTCGGAGCAGTAGAGCACGTAGCCGGGCTGGGCACCTTCGGCCCGCTGGGCGGGTTGGGCGGCATGACGCGCGGCGAGGATAGCGTGGAGCGTACTGTTGGAAGCCGTGTCATGAATGATGCCGAAGTTCGACTCCGGCAGGCCCAGCCATTCGCGCAACCAATTCAGCGTGACCTGTTCCAACTCCGTGACGGCAGGCGAACTCTTCCACAGCATGCCGTTCATGTTCAGTGCGGCGATCAGCGCCTCCGCCAGAATGCCCGGCCCTGAGGAACTCACCGAGAAGAACGAATAGAACTGCGGATGGTTCCAGAGCGTGCTGGCCGGAACGATCAGGGATTCGAAGTCGCGGAGGATGGCCTCGATGGGCTCGCCTTGTTCGGGAGCGTGGGAGGGCAGCGCGTCGATCAGTTCCCCGGGCTTGCGGTCGGGCTGGATGGGATAGCGGCGGGGGTCGGCCAGGTAGTCGGCAATCCAATCGACCACACGATGGCCAGCCGCGCGGAAGGCTTCCGGCGACATGTCCGGGGACGGATGGGGCATGTCCCTATTATGCGGTGAGGCGCTTTAGCGGTAGGGGTACCAGGATGTAAACCATTCGCGGAATTCAGCGGCTTTTGCTTCGGTATTCGGCGAATAGGGAATGGCGCGGGCGCCCACGGCGACGCCGCGCGTGTCGACGGCTTCACGAACGCCATAGGGACCAGGGAAGGCTTCGATGTGAGAGATGAACTCATTCATCAGCGCTTCCAGCCGGTCAAACTCTTCGGTGTTGCCCTGCTTATGGGCGTTCCACAGCGCGACGCTCAATTCCGGCACCGCACAGGCGCAACCGGAGATGATGGCGTCGGCGCCGTGATCGAGGCCGATGCGGGTGAGGTTGTCGTTGCCCAGAATGAGGCTGAATTCCTTCTGACGGCGGGCTTCGGCCAACATCTGGAAGTAGGGCGTGTTGCCGCTGGAGTCCTTGATGCCGGCCGCCGGGCCGTTGAGAAGCAGATCGGTGGATACTTCGCCGGGAATGCCGTTATTGAAGACCGGGATGTGATAGAGCAGCAGCGGGACCTCGCCTTCCAGTTCTTCGAGCACGGTGAGATAGAACTGGCGGATCTCATCGCCGCCATAGCGGAAGTAGTAGGGCGGCTGCAGCATGATGGCCGCGGCCCCGACGCCGGCGGCATGCTGGGCCAGCGTAACCACATCGGTGATGTTGGTGTGGGTGATGTTGACGATCAGCGGCACGCGGCTGCGCTTGGCGGCCATGTGCGTGAGCTTCATGCGGTCTTCGACGAGGAAATGCTGGAACTCGCCCGTGGCGCCGAACAAGGCAATGCCGGCGACACCGCGGGCGCATAGGAAGTCGACGACCTCCAGGGCGGCGGCATGATTGATCTGGAACTTGTCTTTACGGGAAGGAGTGATCGCAGCGGCGATCGGGCCGGAAATGGGCATGGGGAATGGACTATTCTAGCGCTTCGTCGATCTCCAGGAGAAATCCCCGCTTGCCGACGTTGACGGCCTTGGTGGCGCCCAGCAGCGTCTCTTTGCCTTCGGCTTCGTGGACGTGTCCGCAGAAGAAATAGACGGGCTGCTGGCGGTCAATGAATTCTCTGATCGCGCTGCTACCGAAGTGGAGGCCCTCGCCAGCGCGGTCGAGCGCGGTGCCCTTAGGCGGGCAATGGCAGACGAGGATCAGCGGCTTCAGGGCAGCGAAGGGTTGCAGGCGCTCGGCGAGTTCCGATTCGGTGTACTCGCCGGGCGTGTCGAAAGGGGTGCGGTTGGAGTAACCGAGCGCGGCGATGTGGTGGCCACCCGCCAGCAGCGCGCGGCCGTGGAGGTTATTGAGGTTGTAGCGTTCACAGAGGCGGGCGATGTCGCTCTCCGATTCGTGATTGCCGGGGATGACGTGGACAGAGCCGGCGCGGCGGGCGAGGAGTTCGCCCACCTTATCCAAACTGCGGGCCCAACTGACCATATCGCCGGCGGCGACGTAGAGGTCGGCCTCAATGTCGAGCAGGCGTTCCAGGGCACGCAGGTCGGAATGGATATCGGAGAAAACGAGCAGGCGCATCGAAGGGGTTCAGGCCTTATCCATGAAGTAATAGCAGATCATGTGGCAGATAATCATGTGGCCGTCTTCGATGCGGCCCATATGGGGATTGGCAACGTGGATCTGGAGTTGCGCCATGGGGCCGAGTTGGCCGCCGTCGCGGCCGGTGAGGGCGATGGTTTTGCAGCCGATGGAGTTGGCGTATTCAAAGGCGCGCAGCACGTTGGGAGAGTTGCCGGAGCCGCTGATGCCCATCACCAGGTCATTGGGGCGTGCGAAGTTCTTCAACTGTTCGGCGAAGATGCAGTCATAGGCGACGTCGTTGGAGTAGGCCGTGATGGTGGCCAGATTGTCGGTAAGGGCGTTGATGCGGAAGCGGGTGGGCTTATTGAAGCTGGCGCCCTTGACCATATCGCAGACAAAGTGCGATGCGGTGGAGGCCGAGCCGCCATTGCCGAACACGAAAATATTGCGGCCTTCCTTGCGGGCTTCTTCAAACAACTGGATAGCCTGATCGACCTTGTGGAGGTCAACGCTATCGAGGGCTTTGATGCAATCGGCCTTGTAGGCGGCGGTGAAACTCATCACGAAACTCCTTCTTGGGTTAAGGCTAACGCACCCCAGAGAACCGAATCATCTCCCAGGGTGGCGGGCACCACGTCAATGCGGGCGCGGGACCATGCGGTCATCTGGCGGCCCAGTTCCTCGCGCAGCGGCAGGAACAGGGCATCTCCGGCCTTGGCCATGCCGCCGCCGATCACGATACGGGACGGATTCAGCAGCATCAGGCAGGCCTTCAGACCGAGGGCGAGGTCCACGACGTAGGTGCGAACAAATGCAGGGTCAGCCAGCAGGTCCTTGGCGGAGCGGCCATGATCGCGCTCCAGCCACAGACCGCAGCAGTGGCGTTCGAAACAACCGGCGGAGCCGCATAAACAGGGCTTGCCGCCGGGGCGGATGGTGATGTGGCCGATCTCACCGGCATAGGAATCGGCGCCGCGCAGGACGCGGCCGTTGGTAACGATGCCGCCGCCGATGCCGGTGGAAAG
The DNA here is from genome assembly GCA_016789745.1 of Bryobacterales bacterium. Taxonomy (GTDB): domain Bacteria; phylum Acidobacteriota; class Terriglobia; order Bryobacterales; family Bryobacteraceae; genus CADEFT01. Next base: position 40,939 of record JAEUQF010000177.1, on the reverse strand, counting down.
GGTCATGTAGAAGAGTGGGTCGTGGCCCTGGCCGGCGCCATAGGTGCCTTCGCCCAAGGCGCCGACGTTGGCATCGTTATCCATCACGGCGGGGATTGCGAAAGTCTGCCGCACCCAGCCGATCAGGTCCGTGTTCTCCCAACCGCCGACATGCGTGGAGAGATACACGCGCTGGTTGTCGTAGTCGACCGGGCCGCCGAAACCAATGCCGCAGTTGTGGAGGTTGACGTTCCAGGAGCGAACGGATTCCTCGATGCGGGCGAGCATCCAATCGCGGCCGCCTTCGCGGTCGGTGGCGGTGGAGACGCGCTGGCGCATCACACCATCGGTGAACAGAGCGACCGTGAACTTGGTGCCGCCGATGTCGATGGCGAGCGTGTTAGGCATGGTTCGCCTGGCGGAGTTCGTCAGGGCTGGCCGTGCCGGTGCCCTTCTTCATGATGGTGATGCTGGCGACGAGATTGCCGAACTGGACCGCCGTGACAGGGTCTTTCGTGATGGCGTAGGCCAGCGAGGCTCCGGCACTGAAGCTATCGCCGGCGCCGCAGATATCCACGGGGTTGGAGACGGGCTTCGTCGGCACCCAGGTCTCGCCATGGGCATCCAGAATGAGGGCGCCCTTATCGCCATGCGTCACGGGCAGGAAGGGCGACTGCGTTATCTCCAGCAGGTGGCGGTACTGGCGCGGTACGCCAAGCCGGTCGAGCGCGGCATGGGCCTCGTCTTCATTCGGTTTGACGACGGCGTGGCGGAACCTTTCGGGGCGGCGACGGGAGTCCACCCAGAAGACTTTGCCGGGGTTTTGTGCCGCCTGCGCGTTGATGGCATCCCGCACGGCATCCGTGATCACGCCGCCCTGGTGGGTTTCGGCCTGGTCGGAGATGAGGATGACGTCGTAGTGCGGGATGGCCTCGTTAAACGCTGCGACCAGCGCCGCCTCTTCGGCTTCGGGCAGTGGCGTGACGTTGATGTAATCGACGCGAGCCAGGTCTTCCTCGCCGGTCTGGGAATTGAGCAACTTCGTGTAGGTGAAGGTGCAGAAGCGGGAGGACGGAACGCAGCGATCATGCCCGATGCCCCGTTGATCCAAAGCGCGGCGGAGTTCCCAGCCGTTGCCGTCCTCGCCAATCACACCCAGGACCGCCACCGTGCCGACACCCAAGGCCGCAAGATTATTGGCGACCGTGCCCGCGGCCCCCGGCGTGAGCTCAGAAGCAATCACGGCGGTACGGGGAATGCCAGTTTCCCGCGAAGGATCATTTAAAGCCGGATCATAGCGGCACCAGCGATCGAGACAGACATCGCCAACAACCAGGGCGCGCAGGTGCGGGATGGCGGAGAGGATGGTCTCTAGGGCTTGCATGCAAGATAGGCGCGGCGGAGCGCAGGCAGGGTGGCGCGATGATCGCCACAGATATAGAAGCTTTCGCCGCCATCGGCCACGGTGCGAACCAGGATGGTCTTATGGGGGCGGAAATAGTAGCCGGGGTCGGTCTTCGGCAGCTCTTTATGAATGTCGCCGTGTATGGGCACCATGTCGAACACAGCCGTAGCGAAGTTGCGGATGATGCGGCCTTCCTGGTGAGCGACGTTGCGAGCCATGGCAAGGGCTTTCAAGTAAACTTCGGGGCCCATGATAGCGGAACCGAAGCTCAGCAGCACGCCGCCTTCCAGCGATTCCACCGTCTTCGTGAAGATCAGGAAGTCGCGATAGCTGGCATCGCCGAGCGCGGCGCCATCGCAATTGGGATGCTCGTGAAGGATGTCGTAACCAATGCCGACGTGGGAAGTAACGGGAACGCCCAACCGCCACGCAGCAGCCAGCACGCTCAGGTCACGATGCGGGAAATCCGATTCCGCAATCCGCTGGCCGATGCCTTCTCCCAGTCCCTGCTGTTGCGAAGAAGCGTCGCGGATCCAATCGTTCAGTTCGCCGGTCTCTTTCCAAAGCCCGAACTGGCCGCTGCGGATGTAGCGGGCGACCGATTCCGTCGTAGCGCCGATGCGGGCGATCTCATAGTCGTGGATGACGCCGGCACCGTTCATCGCGATATGGTTCAGCGCCCCACATTCCATCAAATGGATGATGTGGCGATTGACGCCGGCGCGCAGGACGTGGGCACCCATCAGCAAAATACGCGCCGCCCCGGCGGCCTGCGCCTTATGCAGACGCGCACCGATACCATCCAGATGGGGATGCGAAAAAGGCGGCGTTTCGTCGTCGAGTGCCAGCCAGCGCTGCAATTGCAGGTCGTGCGTGCGCTCGGCCAGCGGCAGCACGGAGAGACGCGAGCGGTCAAACAGCGGGTAGCGGGACGGCATGGCGGGCCTTAGTTGGGGAACAGCGTGGCGCGGAGCGTATCGAGCGCGAGGTAGTTGGGGACGATGAAATCGGCGCCCACGCCCACCAGACGGTCGCGCTTCCAGGTGTCGATCTGGAGGCATTCCGGCTCATGGGAAGCTACGCCGACGGCGATACCGCCCACCTGCTTCACATTCTCGATCTCGACAAAACCATCGCCGAAGGCCAGGAACTCCTCGCCGCGCGCTTCAGCCTTGTCGATAATGCGCTTGATGAGAATCGCTTTCGAAAAGCTGGTGTAATCGTCCTGGGCGCCCCAGCAGCCGCCATCGAAGTAACGGGCGATGTCCAGCAGCTTGGCCTCGGCGTTCATGTCGGCATGGTCGGTACCGGAGGCCAGGTACATCTTCATGCCGCGGCCCTTGAGTTCTTCCAGCAGGGCGCGGGAGCCCGGCACGGTCCAGGCATCGGGAGCAACACGGCCTTCCTTGAGGTCTTCCACGCGGGTTTGGATCTTACCCCACAGTAGGTCCAGGTAGCGCTTCTTGTAGAGCTTCGGATCGAGCGGCGTGCCGCCGCGGCGCTGCACATGTTCGGCCAACTCGATCATCTGGTAGATGGTGTCCTTGCCGGTCAGCCGGCCGACAAACTCCAGAACAATGTCGTGCAGTTGGGCTTCGGACTCGCCCGATTTGCATTCGGCAAGCACTTCCACCATCATCGGAACCATGATCTCCACCCATCCGGAGCGGATGGTGGACAGCGTTCCGTCGAAATCAAAAAGCGCAATCTTGGCGTGGGAGGCGTGGGCGCCCCGGCGGATAATTTCAATCATTGCGGAACCTACTATTGTCTCACAGGGACCGGCGGCAGCCCTACCAATAGTGCCATTTGCCGGTGGCGATCACGTAGGCGGAAAGGATGGCGTTGGTCACCGCGTGGGCGAGGATGCAATCGCCGAGGGAACGCGTGCGGAGCATCCACCAACCGTAGGCGATGCCCGCCAGCGCGCCCACTTCCCAGTAGGAGCCATGCTCCAGGGCGAAGAGCACCACCGTGGTCCAGAAGGCGCGGGCCTGCCACGTGCCCAGGGGGATGGCTTCAAACTTGGGGTCGATGATCCAGCGCATCATCCAGGATCGCCAGAAGAGCTCTTCAATAACGGGGACGAGGATGGCGGCGCGGATAGTGCGGAAGGCCAGCGCAACCACCGACATGGAGGCATAGGGCGGCAGAGAGACCGAACCAGCGCCCACCACCGAGTTATTGAACAGCCAGTGCTGGCGGTAGCCGGGAATGAGGGCGTCGGGGGCAATCCAAATGGCGAATACGGCGATGCCCATGGCGATGCTGCCGGCGGCATTGCGCACGCGAAGATCGATGACCTTACGAGAGAGAATCCACAGCAGCAGGGAGAGCAGGAAGACCCGGAGGGGATACTCGATCTCCGGCCCGATGCCCCACTTGCCCTCCATGGCAAGGAAGAAGAGGAACGCCAGAAATGGGGCGACGTAGGGGAGAGAAGGATTATTCAGGGGAGTGCTCCAGGAGCCGGGCGCGCGCAGCCGATCGAGGAAGCGACTGCGCGCGGAGCGGGGCTCGGGTTTGCGGGCGTTTCGAAACGAGGGCGCGCTAGAAGCGGCCCATCAATTCACGGATCTTGGCGGCGTCCTGAGCGTTCGGACCATTCTTCAGAGCCGCTTCACACTCGCGCTTGGCGGCGAGTTTATCCCCCTTCTGGGCCAGAGCAACAGCCAGGTGATAACGGAACTGCGGATTGCTGGGCTGCTTCTCCACGATCTCCTGGAAGATCTTCACCGCCTGGTCACTGAGGTTCTTCTTGGTATAGACCCAGCCCAACGTGTCGGCGATATTGGGCTCATTGGGGAATTTGGCTTTGGCGCGCTGGGCCAGGGTCAGTGCCTGATCCAGGTCGCCGCCAGCCTCCGCCATGTAGTAGGCAAGGTTGTTCAGAGCGATCGGATTGTCGGGCTCGATACGCAGCACCTGCTCATACAGCGGCTTGGCCTCATTGACCTTCCCGGCGCCTTCGTACATCAGCGCGAGCCGGACGTAGGCAATCGGGTCGTTGGGATTCAGTTCCTTGGCTTTCAGGTATTCGGCGGCAGCGCCTTTCTCATCCCCCTTCAACCGCAGCGCTTCGGCCAGCCGGATCTGCACGTCGAAGTTCTTCGGACTGGAGGAAAGAAGCTTGCGGTACTCCGAGGAGGCAAGGTCAAACTTCTGGGCGCGAACGGCCACGTTGGCCAAGGCCAGACGATAGAAGGACCGCTCGGGGTTGGCCTTCAGGTCGGCCTCCAGCAGGCCGATGGCTTCGTCGAACTTCGCCGTGGCAGCCATGGTTTCCACGCGGCCAATCAGCCCGCGGGGGTCATTGGGGGCAGCCTTCTGGAGCCGGATGAAATTCTCCTGCGCTTCGGCGAACTTCTTTTCCTGGTGATTGAGAATCCCCATCTGGAAGAGTGCATCGGGGAAATTCGGGTTGGCCGTCAGCACGGTGGTGAGTTCGGCACGCGCCGTCGGCAGGTCACCCAGCCCGATGCGGCAGCTGGTGCGCACCATGCGGGCGGTCACGTTATTCGGGTCGTAGGCCAGAATGTCTTCCGCAGCCTGCAGCGCCTTGGTGAATTCCTTCTTTGCCAGGTGCAACTGCGCCAGCGCCAACCGGGCCGGAGTATAGTCGGTGCGGTACTTGATGGCTTCCTGGAACTGGATGCGGCCCTGTTCCACATCGCCCTTGGCGACGTAGGCACGGCCCAGGTTATAGCGCAGAACGAAGTTCTCCGGCGTACGGATGATGACCGAGTTCAGCTCCTGGATGGCGTTATTGACTTTGTCTTTTCCGCCGTCCTGCAACCACAGCGACGCACGCATAGCGATGGCATCGGTATCCTGCGGGTTTTCCTTCAGGATGTTGTTGACCATATCCATCGCTTCCGCCTTGCGGCCGCGGGTAACCAGGGTGTCCACCAACCGCTTCTGGTAAGCGGCGCGGGTGGTTTTGTCAGGAGCGCTGCGGAGCCCCTCTTCATACTGCTGCACAGCCAGATCGACAGCCTTCGTGCGGAAATAGAAATCGCCAACCTGCGCGCGGCCCATCGGAAAATCCTTGGGATTATCGAGAATGCGCTTGAGCGTCTGCTCCATCTCCGGACGGCGGCTGGTCAGGAAATAATGGCCCGCAAGCTGCAAGATGTAGAAGACCTGCTTCGGGTTATTGTCCACCTTCGTGATGTAGATCTTGTCCGCCAGATCATTCTTCTGCGCCCCGATGTAGCGCAGGTAAAGCCAGTCATAGAGAGCGGCGAAGGACTTGTCCTTCTCGATGGCAGCATAGGCGAGTTTCTCGGCTTCCGGAAAGCGGTCGTTGGTGGCCAGCGACTCGATCAGCGGCAGAATGATTTCCTTGGCGAAGGGCTTCACCTTCTGCGCGGCTTCAAAAGCGGCCAGCGCCTCTTCCTTGTTCTTGTTCGCCAGGGCGACATATCCCTTGATGCGGAGAACCAGAAAATCATTGGGATTCTTCGCGCCGATCTTATCGCCGATGTTCTTCAATTCATCCAGCGCCTGCTTGGGATGCTTGGGATCCTGAAGATAGATGGCCAGATAAAGGTCAGCCAGCTGGGTAGCTGCGTCCAGGTTATCCGGCTGCAATTCCATCGCGCGCTGGAAGCTGCGAAGGGCATCGGCAAAGCGCCCCAACCGGTACTCCGAAAGCGCCAGACGGTAGTACGCCTCACCGTATTTCAAATCTTTTTTGAGAGCGCTCCGATACATGATCGAAGCCTCTTTATACTTACCCGCTTTGAAATACTCATTCCCGCGGTCAACGTACGCCTTCTTGACCTTCTCGGGATCGCGGCTGCAGGACACCGCAACCAGCAGCAGGGTGATGACTAGACACACCAGTCGATTCGCAAACATGTACAACGCAGCTCCTTACCAGAAACTATGATAATACGCCGGTGCGATTCCGCTCAGCGGTGCATACGTTCTATTCGTAAGGGAGACAAGGGGGTTTACCGTACCGTGACCCTAGGGTCGAGCTCACCCTTCGTAGGACTGCTTACACCACCGATGGTTATCGTAACATCCAGATCGTCACCCCGCATGCGAAACCCTGGCACGTACACCTGGATTTGGTATACCCCCACCAAGCCAGGAGCCAACCCTGACCACTCCACGTCCATCTCCGACTGTGCCATGCGCGGGTCGCCGAAGTAAACCTTCAGCGGGTCGGTCAGCGCCCCTTCCGGAGCCGGACGTCCGGCGGTGGCCTGCGGCTTAGTGGCGCCCAGGCCGACGGCGAAAATCACCAGACGGTCGTCGCGGTTGGCGGGGTTGTCCTTCGTCACGCGCGTGCCATCCTCATGGAAAATAGCAGCCTGCTTGGTTTCCGGGTCCACCACCACGGCCGGAGCGTACTTGGCGATCGTCACCTGGGTGGGCAGCAGATTGGCGGCATGGCGTTCGATGTTGCGAACCACCAGCGGATAGCGGCCGGCGGCCAGGGTCGGCGGGATCTGGGCGCGGATCTCTCCGGTGGCGGTGGCTGCCAGCGGGAGAGGCTGGTTGTTCAGGGTGACGCAGACGCCCCCCAGGACGGTTGGGAACGGGGCGGAAGCAGTCGCCGACGAGGCGGCAAGGCCGCGGCCCTGTATGGCGACGAGACTGCCCGGAGCGATGCTGGCTTTCAAGTTGGCGGTGTTGACCACTGGAGCGGGGTTTGCCAGAACGGGGCGGTCCGCCGGTGCAATCGCGGTAAGGGGAACGATGCTGAGACCGCTGGCGGTGATGAGATACGCGGTGTTGTCCGTCGGATCAATTGCCATCATGCGGGAGCCGACATTGACGCGCTGGTTGCCGGTCTGGATTGAAACGGGGCCCTCCACGGTGGGCACCTGGCGGATCGTGTTGCCGGTGTTGGCATCGGCCACCTCCAGGTTGGGCACGTCGGTGGCAATCGCATTGTTACCGGCGCGGATGGGCTGCGTGAACCGCAGGAACTGCTGCTGGTTGATGGCAGCGACGGCGGAAACCGGGCGAACCTGGGCGGTCTGCTGGCCGCCGGGTCCGGGTGTGGCAATGGCGCCTGCCGAACCGACCGGCGTCAAGGCCGCGTTCAACACCGTGCCGTTCACCAGGAAGTAGCGGCCGCCGGGTCCGGCCGACACCGGGCCGTAATAACCCTGGATCGGGTTGGTGAAGACTTGGCGGCCCTGCACAAAGTCGTCGGAAGCGGCGTCGTAGAGATAGGCAAAGCCGTTGCCAGCCAGCAGCAGCGCAAAGTCGCCGTTCGGCGAAACAGCCAGAGTGCGAGGGGCAGGAACAGTATCCGCGCCAATCACGTTGCTCCGGGTACGGGGCACCAGTTCGTCGCCCACCACTCGCCACAGGGAGCCGTTGTTCATCACGACCAGCAGTCCGCGCTGGGTAACCACGATGTTCGAAGGCGAAACCAGCGCGGCAGTGGCATTGAAGGGCAGCGGCGGGAACTTGATGCGTCCGGTGACTTCGCCGGAAGCAAGGTCGATGACCGAAATGCTCTCACCGCCCGTGTTGGCCACGTATAGCGTGCTGTTGTCGGGCGACATGGCCAGGGACCGCGGCAACTGCCCCACCTTGATGGGATTCAGGAAGGTCTTGGCACGCGTATCGAAGACCTCCACGCGGTTGAGGCCAGAGTTGGCGATGTAGAGCTTCTGGCGCACCGAATCGAGCACGATGTCTTCCAGGCCTTCATTGGCGGAAACACCGACCGGCAGGGGGCGCACATCGGCCGCGGCCTCGGCATGGCGGTTGTTCTGGTATACCCGAAGGCGCGGTGGAATGTTGATGGCCTCCGGCGACTGGATCAGGAAGTCGTGGACAGGGGAAATGGTGCCCAGGGTGCGGGCATTCAGGGCGTTGAAGGTAAGGTCAACGACGGGGCCGTCGGGGGTGTTGGTGGTGCGAACCGTCGGCGCCGTTTGTGCGATAGCGTTATTGACAGCGCCACCGCCAGCCTGGCCGGGGATCTGCGCCCCGGGCTGCCCGGGCACCCCGGGGAGCACGGGAGGAAGCACAATGATGACACCGCCACCCACCAACCCGCCGCCCGGGCCGCCCGCTCCGCCCAGTCCTCCCGGACCAGTGGGGTTCAACTGGAGCACCTGGGCGCTGGCGGTAAACCGGCCGCGGCCAAGGTTCTGCAGCGGGATCAGGGTGCGGCGTTGCTCGGCGGTAACCCCGCATTGGTCATTGGCAAGTTGGATGGTGCTCTGCGGCAGGTCGACGATCGGGCTTTGGCTGGCGTTACCCACTGGGATGGAGACGAAACCGGATTCGGAGATCGCGTAGATCGTGGCGCCGTCACTGGTGATCACCATCTTGCCAGCGAGGTTTTCAGGCATCTGGTAGGCAAGCCGGATGAGCAGGTTATCCGGGTCATTGACCATCAACTGGCCGACGTTGGGGCGGGCCGCGGGCACCTGCACCGGCGCGACATTGAACGCGGAGTAAATGGTGCCACCATCGGGCGAAAACACGCTGCCACCCTGATTCTGCTGGAGATTAAAGTTGGTGCCGGTCTGGATGGGGTAGGGCGCGTTGGCCAGGTTCTGCTGCGCCAGCACTTCCAGGGTTTCGGTATCAACCAGCGTCAGGCCGGACATGAACCGCTTGCCGTCCGGAGAAATGGCCAGCACGCTGGAGATGTTGTTGATCACCCGGCTACGGACAATGGTGCCGGAGGCGACTTCGTAGACAAAGACGACACGCTGCGTGTTGCTCGGGATGTTGACGCCGATGATATAGGCGCCATCCGGAGTCGCGGCCAACTGGCTTCGATTCGCCAGGAAAGCGCGGCCCGCGGTGGGGGCGCCGGGGGGAATCTGCGGCGCGGGCACCACAACGACGACGCTGTCGAAACCGGCCCGCTCCGGGCTGTAGACCAGCAGCGTGTTTTGGGAATTGTTCGGGCCTGTGCCGATCGTAGTGATCAGGACGCGTCCGTCGTTGCCTACCGCAATGCCTTCGGGCCGGGCGGGAACCGAGGGACGGGCATCTACCCGCAGGGCATTCAGGTCGACGATGTTCAGCGTGGAGGCATTGTGGCAGGCGACGTACAGGAAGTTGCCGTCGGGCGACATCGCCGCATCTAAGGGCAGCGAATCCAAGGGGATCGACGCCACCAGGCGGATCGGATTCGGCGGCAGCGAATAGACTTCCAGACGGTTGGCGTTGGTATTGACCAGGTACAGCCGACGGCGGCCTTCGTCGAGGATGATGTCGCCGACGCTGCCGACCACGGTAGTCACCGTGCCGAACGTGGCTGCGACAAGCGGACTCCAGGCAAGCGAGAGCAGTAGCAGAAGCAGGCGAGACATCAGCATGGAATGAACACGGTCCGTCAAGGCAAGTTGCGCGCGCGTATGGCTGGCGGCGTTAAGAGCTTACTGTAGCGCAGTTCGCAATTGCCCTGTCGCGCTGAGCAGGCGGATTTTGGCCTTTTCGACGGCGGTCTGGGCATCGTGCCAGACGATCCACCGCTCCTGTTCGGCGAAGCGGGCGTCTTCCAGTTGCCGGAGGGTGGCGCGGCCTTCCTCCAGCAGCGCCAGCAGAATGTTCACTTGGTCTCGAGCGATTTCCAGGTCCTGACGGGCCAGGTCGCGGGTGGTCTCGGCAAGTTCCACCTGGCGGTGGGTGTTGCGTGTGTTGACGACAATCCGCGAGCGCGTGCGGTCGATCTGCGTCTGCAGCCCGCTGATCTCAGCCTCGGCCTGACCGGATTGGGCGGCGGAGGCGGCACTGGGAACGAGCGGAAGTTGAATGGAGACACCCAACTGGCCATTGTGCCGGCTGAACGTACGGAAGTAATCCTCGTAGTTGTTGAACTTGGTGAACAGGCCGTATTGCGCGACAAGGTCGAAGACCGGCAGCCGGGCGGCCCTAAACGACCGCAGTTGATGCCGTTTGGCGAGCAGCGCGCTTTCCAGCCGCCGCACTTCACGGCTTTCGTCCACCGCGCGGCGCACCACGGCGTCCTGGGCATCGGCGGCCGGCAGCGGTTTCAGATCGGTGGGACGCAGGCGGTCTTCCGGACTATAGCCCAGGACGATGGCGAGCGTGGCTTCGGCGGCGACCTGCTCCTGTTCGATCTGCGCCAAGCGGTGGCGCGTGCGGGCAACCGCCAGATCAGCCCGGCGAGCCTCGATCTCCAGTTCCCTGCCCTCCTTCACGCGGAAACGGACGGTCTCGGCGCCCCGTTCCAGGGCGGCGATCTGGGGCCGGATGGCGTCAGCGGTCTGCGCCCAGCGTGCGGCCTCGTAGAACAGCTCGGCGGTCTCCAGCACCACCTGGTCGCGCTTGATTTCCGTATCGATGGCGGCCGTGCGAGCCTGTTCCTGCACCTGGGCGATCTGGTGGGTGAACGGGCGGTTGATGACGGAACTAACGGCCCGAGCCTGGAGCACGGAGGGCGCCGAGCCTTCGATGCTCATTGGAAAGCCGGTGGTGTAAGCCAGTCCGCTGCCGACGAAGACTTTCGGACGGAAGGGATCCTTGGCAATGCGGATGGCAAGTTGGGCCTTCTGCTCCTCGACGCGGGCGAGCAGAACATCGGGATTGGCCCGCAAGGCGCGTTCGAGCGCCTGCTTTAGGCTGATGGGAACGACTTCGGCGTACAGGTTGGACGCGAGGAATAGAAACGGAAGCAACCGCATACCCTCTCAGTATGCGTCACAACCGGAGAAAACTCTCCATCCGATTCATTCCAAATAGCTTATGCCTGCACTCACTCCGGAAAGCTTTGCTCCCCATGCTTTACTGAAAATTGGGGAGACCCGCGGCACTTGCCGGAGAATCCCGGCCGGAAATCAGAAAAAGTGCACGTCCGAACCCAAGCACCGGCACCGCGAGCACTCAGACGTACGGGACCTTACAGTCCCCGCAGCAGTGTCTCCGCCTCATACCGCGGCGGGTCGTCCGGAGTCAGCGGCGATTGCAGATACCGCCGCAGCAGTGACCGGGCCGTGTCCAGGTTACGCTTACCTTCCGCATAGATAGAAGCACGGGCAAACAGGACGTTAGGCTGCCCAGGCGCCATCTTCTCGGCTTTGGCGAACTCCGCCTCACTCTCGTCGATGCGGCCACGCTGTGCCAGGAACTTCGCCAGATCCAGCACACGGCCAACCTGCGTGGGCGCCGCCTCCATGGCCAACCGGAGGGACTTCTCGGCGCCGGCATAATCCTTGTTCTCCTCCGCCATGCGCGCGTTCGCGAAGTGGCCCTCGGCCTTATCCAGCGCGGCAATCTGTGCGGCCATGCGAACCGCCTTATCCTTGCCGCCACCCAGGAAGCCCGGCGCCTGGAGGTAGTACTCAAACAGATCGTTCATGGCCTCGACGTTGCGGGGGTCCAGTTGCACGGCCCTTTCGAAGAACTGGCGGGCTTTGGAGGCATAGCGCGGGGCGGCCAACGGGTTGCCGGTCTCGGCGCGGCGGCCATAAGCCCGGCCTGCCCAGGCGTTCAACTCCGAGTTGTTCGCGTTCTGTTCCAACGCCTTATCGAAGGCATCGGTGGCCTTCTTGAACTCGCCAAGCAGGAACCAGGACTGGCCCTGCAGTTGGAGCGCGGCGGCGCTCGTATCGCCTTGCAGCGCCCGGATGGCCTGGTCGAACTGGGCTTTGTTGTAGAGCTGGCGAGCGTCATCCAGCGGGGCGGCGGGCGCGCCTAACGCCGCCAACAAGACGATTACGAGTGCGGCATGCATGGCTATTGGCAGGGGCGCGCTTCGCCCGGGTTCTTGATGGACACAATCCAGCAGCCGGGCTCAGTCGGCTGGGCGACGGTAGTGCCGTTCCAGTTCACCGACACCGGAGCCCACTGGGGCGGAACCTGCAGGCGGGCCGTCGCTACGGTGCGGGAGACGATGGTGATTTCCTTGATGTCCGGAACGTATTCCGCTTTTACGCGGGCAGTGATCACTTCCGGGCGCTGGCGCAGAACGTAGCGGGTGACCAGGCGGATGCGCTCCTTATCCCGCTCGATCGTCACCGCGACCGGCTTCTCTTCGGTCACCTGACTCATCTTCTCCACGTAATGGCGCGGGTCAGCAATAGCGGCCCCGGATAGCGCGACGATACGGTCTTTCACCTTCAGCGGGCCGGAGTAGTTGGGCGGCAGGAACTCGACCACGACACCCGGCCCGGGAGCGTCGGCACGGTAGCCGAAGCCGCCGAAATCGAGCGATGCGAGGCTATCGGCGGAGATGCGGGTGGTACGGAGGGCGGCGTTCGACAGCTTCGGATCGAACTCGGTGGGCGTGAACCAGTAGCAGCGAGCGAGTGTCGGGTTGCCCGTTTCACAGTCAACCTTCTGCGGCCATTCGGTGTGTTTCTGTTTAGCCAGCCACTGCACGGCCTGCGCCGTGTTGGCCGATTCCAGCAGTTCAATCTCGATGCGGCCCACCGACAGCTTCTGGAATAGCGTGGAATTGGCCGCCTTGTCTTCCGGAGTAACGGCCCAGGCGATGGGCAGCAGGCCGGCATTGGCGGCGAACACGCGGTCACTATCGATGGCGGGTTTCGGCGTCCCGCCTACCGCCAGGACGGCCGTAAACAGGTGCGGGGCGCGCATGCCGGCATAGAAGGCAACCGCAGCGTTCGGCCCGGCGCCCACCAGGTAGATGGGCCCCTTGCGCTCCTTGCGCAACTCGTCAACCAGCTTTTCCAGTTCCTTCACGGCAGGGTCGGCCGGATTGCCTGGGGCCACGTTGGCGGCCTCGGTGTAATGCCACTGGACACTATCAGCCACCTGCTTCCAAAACTTCGGCTCTTCGGGCGCTCCGTTGGGCAGCAGCAACAGCGTGGGCGATTCCGGAGTGGGTGCCGCGAACAGAGCCGCGGCCAGCACGGAGAGAACGAGCATATGTCTACAGTGTAAGATTCGCGAGCCGGGCGCCCGGTTGCGTATACTGAAAGTCTCTCGAAGCCCCGTTCGCCTTCGCCCACACTTCCCTTCCCCGTCAGAAGGCACAACTTAGGAGCTTCTGATGAAGTACCTCTCTATATGGCTTGTGGTCGCGCTCGCCTGGGGCGCGGCTTTGTATACGAACGCACAGGCGCCGCAGCCGGATGGCGCGGGCATTGAGCCTGGCAAGCTGCCGGCCAAGTGGCGGGCAGGTGGACCCAAGTGCATGGAAACGCCGGAATGGCAGGTGCACGAGTACAACCCGGACTTCTATATCCTGCGGGAAAACGGCTGCGTCCATTACGAGAAGCCGTTCCTGTACCTGATCTTCGGCAATGATAAGGCCGTGCTGATGGACACCGGCGCGGGCACCACCGAACTGGCGACGCTGGTGGATAGCCTCGTCGCGAAGTGGTGCGCTCGCAAGGGGCGCGAGAAGATGCCGCTGATGGTGATGCACTCGCACGGGCACCGTGACCACGTGGCGCGCGACAGCCAGTTCCAGAACCGCCCCGGCGTGGAGTTCGTCCCGGCCGAGGTCGGCGCGGTGCAGCGGGCCTTCGGCATCAAGACCTGGCCGGAAACGATCGGGTCACTGGAGTTGGGCGGCCGCACACTCGACGTGATTCCGATTCCCGGCCATCACCCGGTGGCCGTCGCGCTCTATGACCGCCGGACGGCGGTGCTGATGACCGGCGATAACATCTACCCGGGACGCCTGTACATCAGCGACTGGCCGTCGTTCGTGGCCAGCACGCAGCGGCTCGTGGACTTCACCCAGGGGCGGCTCATCAGCCACATGCTGGGTTGCCACATCGAGCAGACCAAGACCCCGTACCTGGAATACACGATCGGGTCCATCTTCCAGCCGGACGAGCATGTGCTGGAGCTATCGCGCGGCGACCTGTTGGAGTTGAACGGGGTTCTCAAGGATCTGAAAGAGCCGACGCGGGTGGCGCTGCGGAGCATGACACTGTACCCCATCAACGACGCGGTGCTGCAGCAGATGCGCAAATCCAGAGAAGAGACCGAGACGCGGCAGCGCAGGACCATGTGGTCGCAGCCGGCACCCGAAACGCGATAGGCGTACTACGCTAGATCGCATATGCTTCGGCTCCTATTGGTAACGGCATTGGCCGGGTTTGCGGCGTTGGCGGCAGACCCGGCGGTGGAGATCAAGGCTCTGCTCGACGAGCAGGCGGCGGCATGGAACCGCGGGGATATCCCGGCCTTCATGAAGTCCTATGAGAACTCGCCGGCGACAACCTATGCAGGCGCCAGCGGGGTGACGAAGGGCTACACTACCGTGCTGGAGCGTTATAGGAAGCGCTATCCCGATCGCGATGCGATGGGGACACTGCGCTTCACGAACATCGAAGTGCGGCTGCTGGGCAAAGACCACGCGCTGGCCACCGGCAAGTTTAACCTGCAGCGAACCCCGGCCGGCGGTGGTCCGGCATCAGGCTGGTTCAGCCTGGTGCTGAAGCGCGACAAGGGCAGTTGGCTGGTGATCCACGACCATACCAGTTGAACGGCTCACCAGGCGGCGCGCAGCAGGGCGGCAACCTGGCCGGGCTCCAAGTGATAGCTGTTGACCCGCTCATTGGTGGAGGCCGCGGCGATCAGGTCCATCTCGGATTCCGGCACGTGCCAGTCCCGCAGGCGGGTTTTGGAGGCGACGGCGGCGCGAAGAGCGTCGGCGAGAGGCCCCACGGCGACATGCCGTTCGAGGATCCCGATACGATCCCGCGTTGGGGGGTCCTGCGTGTGTAGGCCGGCGGCCACCAGCAGGACGCGGGCAATGACGTAAGGCACCGCATAGCTGCGATGCAGGCGGTGTGCGATGGCTTGGGTAACGCCCGGGCCCTTGCCGGTCGCGATCGCGGAGAGGATGGCGCCCCAGATCAGACTGGAGAGGGCCTGAAGATCCCACGGGTGTGCCTGCAGGGCCGGCAGGGCGGCGAAGATCAGGCGCGACCCCTCCAGAGCGGCGCCGTCGGCGATGGGATGGAAGCCGAGCGAGAGGTAGCTGTCGACATTCTGAGCCAGCCCGCCAAGAGCCGCCAGACGTAAGGCATCGGGCGGCAAATCGAGCGAGAGTTCGGGATCCTGGACCGCGGCGGTAGGGATCAGGTACGGGCTGGTGATGACCACCAGTCGCTGATTGCGCTCCAGTTGCACAAGCAGCGATGGGCTGACGGCACTGGCGGCGCCCGGCAACGTGGGGACGGCAAGCAGCGGGGGCAGGTCGGCTGTGATACGTCCGGCACCACCGAGCGAGCTTTCGTAGTCGGCCAGGCTGAGCGTATGCGTCACCTTCAAACGAATGCCTTTGGCCAGTTCCATGGCGGCGGCGCTGCCAACGGCGATAATGCCCTGGCACTCTTCGGTGACGTAGAGTTCGGCGCCATCGAGCACCTCATTCTGGGCAGGCAGCGCGGCAGTTCCGGTGAACAGCACGTGAGCACCGGCATAACGCAACACGCGCTGGAGCGTGGCGGAATCGCGAAGGGCCTGGTCACACACCAGCAACGCGCGGCCCGGAACGAGTTGCTCTCGCAGGTCCTGGAGCGCGGCGACGGCGCCCAGGCCAAAGGAGATCTCGGTGGGATGGGAGAAGTTACTGATCGCCATGGAACAGAAGGGTATGCGGCACGCCGCTAAGATGGAGTTATCGGTTATGAGTTCTACAACGGTCCCCGAATCCTGGACTCCCGTTCGCGGCATCACACGCCTGGCCTGGGGCGTCCTTTTCTACAACATCTTTGTCATTGTCTGGGGCGCGATGGTTCGGGCCACCGGGTCGGGAGCGGGCTGCGGAGATCATTGGCCGCTTTGTAATGGTCAAGTATTACCCGTACTACCCCAGATGCACACCTTGATTGAGTTCACGCACCGCCTGACCAGCGGGTTGGCACTCTTGTTCGTTATCTTACTGTATCTAGGGGTGCGGCGGCAGTTTGCGCCGGGACACTTGGCGCGGTGGGCCGGATTCTGGACGTTGGTGCTGATGCTGAACGAGACGTTGATTGGGGCGGTGCTAGTCCTGCTGCGGCTGGTGGCCGAGAGCCGGTCGCCGTGGCGGGGGGTGGTGCTGTCCATTCACTTGGTGAATACGATGCTGCTGTTAGGCGGCCTGACGCTGACCGCGTGGTGGAGCATGCAGGAGCAGCCGCGTTGGCAGCCGTCGCCGGAGGTGCGGCGTCTGGCGAGGCTGGGCGTGGCGGCCATGCTGATCGTCAGCGCGGCGGGCGGGATTGCGGCTCTCGGCGACACGCTGTTCCCACCCGATTCGCTGCGGCAGGGGATTGAACAGGAGTTCGGTAAAGACGCGCCGCTGCTGGTAAGGCTGAGGGTGTTGCATCCGCTGCTGGCGGTGTTGACCGGTGGCTTTCTGTTCTGGCTGGCGTCCCGCTTCCCCCAGATGCCGCTGGCGAATGCGATTCTGGGGCTGACGCTGGCACAGTTCCTGTTGGGTGGGCTGAACATCATCCTTTTGACGCCGGTCTGGACGCAGTTGGCACACCTTCTGTTGACGGACCTGTTATGGGTGAGCCTGGTGATTTTCCTGGCGGCGTTAGGCAGCGGGAACAAGAGCGAATCCGCTAACGTATACTCGTAGCGAGCGGAGAAAGGGACCTTCAAAACATGGGAATCGGCGATTTCTTCAAGAAACAATTTATTGACGTTATCCACTGGGTGGAGCCGGAGGATGGCATCCTGGCGACGCGCTATCCCATGCAGGACATGGAAATCCAGAACGGGGCGAAGCTGACCGTTCGCGAGTCGCAGATGGCCGCGTTCATCAACGAAGGCCGCGTGGCCGACGTGTTCGGGCCCGGCCTGTACACGCTGAACACCCAGACATTGCCGCTGCTGACCAACATCATGAACTGGGACAAGATGTTCCAGTCTCCGTTCAAGAGCGATGTCTACTTCTTCTCGACGCGCATCCAGACAAATCAGAAATGGGGTACGGCGACGCCGATCACGGTTCGCGACAAGGACTTTGGCGCGGTGCGTCTGCGGGCCTACGGCATCTATTCTTGGCGCGTGGCCGATCCGCGCGCGTTCCATGCCAATGTGAGCGGCACGCGCGAGCAGTACACGGTGGCCGAGATCGAAGGGCAGTTGCGGAACACGATTGTGGGCCGCATGTCCGATACGTTCGCCGAGAGCCAGGTGCCGTTCCTGGATATGGCCGCCAACCAGGTGGAACTGGCGCAGAAGATCGCCGAGCACCTGGTGCCGGAGTTCACCAAGCTGGGCCTGCGGCTGGAGAGCTTTGTTGTCGAGAACCTGTCGTTGCCGGAAGAGTTGCAGAAGCGGCTGGATGAGCGCATCGGCATGAACATGATCGGCGACATGAATAAGTACGTGCAGTTCCAGGCGGCGCAGTCGCTGCCGATCGCGGCAGCGAATGAAGGGGGAGGCGCGGCGGCGTTGGGCGCGGGTTTAGGCGCGGGCATCGGGTTGGGCCAGGTGTTCGCCGGCGCGTTCCAGCAGGCGGGCCAGCAGCCGCCGGCGGCGCCGCAGAATCCCATTCCTCCGGCCGGGGGCGCTCCTGTGGCTCCTGTGGCTCCGGCAGGCGGGGGCGGGGCGCCGGCGGCAGGTGCAGGGAACAAGTTCTGCATCGAGTGCGGCCAGGGCATGCCCGGGCGGGCGAAGTTCTGCCCCAACTGCGGAGCGGCCCAGAGCTAAGTGAACACGGGCTCCGGGGCTTTCGGCCCCGGCAGCGTGTTACCCTATACAACCAATGACGGGCCGTGAGTGGGTAGTAGATGCCTTCGGCTGCCGGCCGGAGGATCTGAGAAGCCAGGAGCGCCTTGACTTGCTGTTCCGGGCGATGATCGACACGCTAGGGTTGTGTCCGATCCATCCGATCCAGTGGCACAAGTTTCCGGATGAAGGCGGGATGACGGGCTTCGTGCTGTTGCAGGAATCGCACCTGGCCGTGCACACGTTTCCGGAGCACGGGTCGCTGTGCTTGAACCTGTTCTGCTGCCGGCCGAAGCCGGAATTCAACTACGTTTACTTCCTGGGGCGCGAGTTTGGCGCCGATAACGTGCGGGTGCGGAAGATGGAGCGCCCGTACGGCGTGCATAGCTGAGGGAGCATGTCGAGACCAACGGCGAATTGCCCGAATTGTGGGGCGCCCATCGAGTTCCGGTTTTCGAGCGCGGTGCAGACCACCTGTCCGTACTGCCAGTCGATTCTAGTGCGGCATGACGTAAACCTGGAGAAGGTGGGCACGGTGGCGGATCTGCCGCCGGAGGTGTCGCCGATCCAGTTGCTGACCGAAGGCATTTACGGCAGCAAGGCGTTCCAGGTGGTGGGGCGGATCATCTACGAATACGACCAGGGTACGTGGAACGAATGGCACTGCATGACGCATGATGGCGGCAGTATCTGGCTGTCGGATGCGATGGCGCAGTATGCGATCACGCAACTGGTGAGGCCGACGCCGATTCTGCCGAGTTTGAAGGACTTCCGGATCCAGTACCAGCCGGGCTCGAAGATCAAGCTGAAGGGCCGGGAATATACGGTGACGACCCTGACCACGGCAAAGTACCGCGGCGTGGAAGGCGAGTTGCCGTTCGAATACTGGGATAAGGAGGACGCGCTGTTCGCGGATCTGCGCACGCCCACACCGCATTTCGGCACCATCGATTACAGCGAAGATCCGGCATTGGTGTTCCTGGGAGAATGGGTGGAGTTCGACGCCCTGAAGATGAAGAACCTGCGGCAGTTTGAAGGCTGGTAAATGGCGACCGCACCAAACGTACGCTCGTTGTCGTGCCCCAATTGCGGCGGCACGGTACAGTTGCGCGGCATGGGGCGCAGTTTGAGCGTGGTGTGCATCAACTGCCTGAGCGTGCTGGACACGCGCACGCCCAGCCTCACGGTGCTGAGCCAGTTTCAGGCCAAGGAACGCTACCAGCCGCTGATCCCGCTGGGCACGCGCGGGAAAGTGCGCGGCGACCTGTACGAGGTGATCGGTTTCCAGGTGCGGGAGTTGATTGCCGACGGCGTGGCCTACGCGTGGTCGGAGTACCTGCTATTCAACCCTTACAAAGGCTACCGGTATCTGACGGAGTACAACGGGCACTGGAACGACGTGCTGGTGATGCACACGATTCCGGAAGTGAAGGATTCGCGAAACATCCGGCACCTGAACGAGACCTACAAGCACTTCCAGAGCTACACGGCGACGACCATCTTCGTAATGGGTGAGTTTCCCTGGCAGATCCGTGTAGGCGAGGTGGCCCAGTGCGCCGACTACATCCATCCGCCGCGGCTGCTGTCGATGGAACGCACCGGGCAGGAGACCACCTGGAGCCTGGGCGAGTACACTTCGGGCTCCGATATCTGGAAGCACTTCGGGCTGAAGGGATCGCCGCCGGCCGCGCAGGGCGTGTTCGCCAACCAGCCGTCACCGCACACGGGTTCGGTGAGCCAGGCGTGGCGCCAGTATGCGGTATGGATGGCTCTGTTGATTGCGGTGCAGTTCTTCTGGGTGTTCGCGCATGCGGGCAAGACGGTGTTCGACCAGAAGTACAGCTATACGCAGCAGAGTGGAACCACCGCGGAGAACTCGTTCGTCACGAGCGTGTTTGATCTGCCGGGCCGCACCTCGACGGTGAAGGTGGAGATCCGCACCGACCTCGAGAATGAATGGGCCTTCTTTCAATTGGCGCTGCTCAATGCCGATACAGGAGAGGCATACGATTTCAGCCGCGAGGTGAGCTACTATCATGGGCGGGATTCGGACGGCAGTTGGAGCGAGGGCAACCGGTCGAAGTCGGTGACGCTGGCCTCCATTCCTTCGGGCCGCTATTACCTGCGGATTGAGCCCGAGTTCGACACGACGACGCCGGCGCTCCGGCCGCGCTCGATGAACTACCAGGTGCGCGTGAAGCGCGATGTGACCACGTGGGTGTTCTTCGTCTTCGGCGCGGTTCTGCTGCTGATTCCGCCGATCTGGACGTCGATCCGCATCGGCAGTTTTGAAACACAGCGCTGGTCGGAAAGCGACTACGCGAGCGGCGATTAGGAGGGATGCAGGCAGTGCGAAGCATGTTTTCGATTTACGGACTCCTGGTTGTGCTCGCCACCGGCTGGAGCCAGTATCGCGGCTGGAGCCTGGACCGCGTGCAGGAGTTGAAGAACGTTCCGAAGTCTATCCGCGATAATCCCGGCGCCTGGCGTTCACACTATGGCTACACCGGCGGCCGCTACTACGGAGGCAAGTAAAGTGTTGGAGAATTTCCATCCCGGCTTTGTTCTGAATGCACTGGTGTACGCGGTGCTTGGCATAGTGATATTCATCGTGTCGTTCGCGATCATCGACAAGCTGACGCCGTATGCGTTGTGGAAAGAGATCGTGGAGGAGAAGAACACGGCGCTGGCGATCCTGATTGGGGCGATGTCGATCGGCATGTGCATCATCATCGCGTCAGCCGTGCACTAGACCTTTGGCCGTACTGCTTCTTATTTCGGTCTTTCTGATCGCGGCCTGCGGGCTGGTGTACGAACTGCTTGCCGGTACGCTGGCCAGCTATCTGCTGGGCGATAGCGTGCTGCAGTTTTCCACCGTCATCGGCAGCTATCTGTTCGCGATGGGGATTGGCAGTTTCCTTTCCAAGTATGTGGGGCGCGGGCTGGTGACGCGCTTCATTCTGATTGAGCTGATGGTGGGCTTGGTGGGGGGTCTGTCGTCGACGATTCTGTTTCTGGCTTTCGCTTATACGGAAGGCTTCCGCTTCCTGCTATATGCGCTGGTGATCCTGATCGGCACGCTGGTGGGGCTGGAAATTCCACTGATGATGCGGATTCTGCAGGACCGCTTCGAGTTTCGGGACCTGGTGGCGCAGGTGTTGACGTTTGACTATCTGGGGGCGCTGGGGGCATCGCTGATTTTCCCGTTGTGGCTGGTGCCGCAGTTGGGATTGGTGCGGGGCGCGCTGTTCTTCGGACTGGTGAATGCGGCCGTGGCGCTGTGGACGACGCATCTGTTTCGAGACAGGGTAGGGGCGCTGACGCGGCTGCGGGTGCTGTGTTTCGCCGTGATGGGCGTGTTGGGAATCGGCATGCTGTATGCGAACACGGTGCTGGATTTGGCCGATAGCGCGCTGTACGCCGATGAAGTGATCCTGGCGCGCAACACGCGCTACCAGCGCATTGTGTTAACGAAGTGGAAGGACGACCTGCGGCTGTTTCTGAACTCGCATCTGCAGTTCAGTTCGCGCGATGAGCATCGCTATCATGAGGCGCTGGTGCATCCGGGACTGGCGGCAGTGGCTGGAGCGCGGCGGGCTCTGGTGTTGGGCGGCGGAGATGGCCTGGCCGTGCGCGAGATGTTGAAGTATCCGGGGTTGGAGAGCATCACGCTGGTGGATCTGGACGCGGGAATGACGGAGCTGTTTGCGACGCATCCGCTGCTGCGGGGGATCAACAAGGGATCGTTAACGGCGCCCAAGGTGAAGGTGATCAACGCCGATGCGTTTGTGTGGCTGGAGGGGCACGACGGGGTGTACGACTTCATCGTGATCGACTTTCCGGATCCGACGAATTTCTCATTGGGGAAGTTATACACGACGGCGTTTTACCGGCTTTTGAAGCATCACTTGAGCGAAGGGGGATTGGCGGTGGCGCAGAGCACGTCGCCGCTGTTTGCGCGGCAGAGCTTCTGGTGCGTGGCCGAGACGATGAAGGCGGCGGGGTTGCAGGTGTTTCCGTATCACGCCTATGTGCCGAGTTTCGGGGAGTGGGGATTTATCATGGCCAGCAAGCATGGGTATGAGCCTCCGGCGTCGCTGCCTTCTGGTTTGCGGTTTCTCACGGTGTCGATGGTGCCGGACTTGTTCCGGTTCCCGGCGGATATGGGGCCGGTGGAGGCACAGCCGAACCGTTTGAACGATCAGATATTGGTCCGGTACTATGAGCGCGAATGGCGTGAAATCGCTCGCTAGCCGGCGGGCGTTCCTGCTGCAGTTGGCGCCGAAGACGGAGCGGCGGATCGAAGGAGCCATCCTGGATGATTCGCACCTGCGCGGGCACCGTCTGCGGGACGGGCAGATGCGCGGTGGGCTGCGGGAGCCGCGGAAGGCGCCGCTGGTGATTGTGGGTGGCGGCATCGCCGGGCTGTGCGCGGGCTGGCGGCTGTTGCAGAAGGGCTTCCGCGACTTCGTGATCCTGGAGATGGAGAAGCAGGCGGGGGGCAACTCGCGCTGGGGAGAGAACGAGGTTTCGGCATATCCGTGGGCGGCGCACTACCTGCCGGTGCCGAATCGCGGATCGAAGCTGGTGCGCGAGTTGTGCACGGAGTTGGGCCTGCTGTACGAGGGCGAGTTCGAAGAGCGGCACCTGTGCCATAGTCCGCAGGAGCGGCTGTTTCTGCATGGTCGGTGGCAGGAGGGGTTGGAGCCGGAAGTCGGCTTGCAGAAGGCCGATCGGGAACAGTTCCAACGCTTCGCAGGCCTGATGCAGGAGCAGGCAGCGAGCGGGCAGTACACCGTGCCGTGGGAGCCTGGCGCGAAGGCATCGGCGCTGGACCGGATGTCGATGGACGACTGGCTGCGGGAGAAGGGCTTCGATTCGCCGTACCTGCGCTGGTATGTGGAGTATGGCTGCCGTGACGATTACGGGTCCCTGGCGAAGGATACGTCGGCGTGGGCGGGGGTGCATTACTTCGCGGCGCGAGAGCATGAGGATCGGGGTCCGCTGACGTGGCCGGAGGGCAACGGGTGGATCGTGAAGCAGCTTCTCAAGAAGCTGGCGCCGCATGTGGTGGCGGGGGCGATGGTAACGCAGGTAGCGATCGGCGCTCGCGGGGTGCGGGTGTTGACGGAGACCAACGATTGGGAGTCGAAAGGCGTGATCTGGGCGGCGCCATCGTACCTGCTGCGATACGTGATGGAGGGGGCGCCGGACACGTCGGGGATTATCTATTCGCCGTGGATCACGGCAAACCTGACGCTGGACCGGATGCCGCGGCAGGCCGGGACGGAGTTTGCGTGGGATAACGTGATCTACGATTCGCCGGCGTTGGGGTATGTGGTGGCGACGCACCAGAGCCTGCGGACTAGGATCGACGAATCGGTGTGGACTTGGTATTACCCGCTGGCGGCGGTGGCGCCGGCCGAGGGGCGCAAGCAATTACTGGCGCGGGATTGGGCCTGGTGGCGGGAGTTCATTCTGAACGACATCGGCAAGGCGCATCGGGATATCCGGCAATGCGTTCGGCGGATTGACCTGATGCGGTTCGGGCACGCCATGGCACGCCCGGCGCCGGGGTGGATGTTCTCTCCGGCGCGGGCGGCGTTGGCGAAGTGGGGCGGGCGGATGGTGCTGGCGAATTCGGACTTGAGCGGACTGTCGATCTTCGAGGAGGCGCAGTATCGCGGGGTGGGGGCGGCGGAGCGGATCCTGCGCGTGGTTTAATCCTGCCTCAACATTTCCAGCGCTTTCTGTTTTTCGCGTTGGAGGCGACGCACGCCGTAGCTTTGGTTCAACCAGACAACAAACGCCATGATGGCGGTGCTGAGGAGGAAGAGCATGGCGCGGGCAGCAGGACGGGACGCCGGCGTTTGGAAGACAACCAGCAGCAGCCAGAGATACTGGGGCAGCACGTACCAATACTTGACGCTGCGCAGCAGGCGGATCTGATGGTCGTAGCGGGCCAGGAGTGCCGCGTGGAAGCTCTGGAGATCGGCGGTGTCATCGGGCTGCGCCTGATTGCGATGGTTGCGCCAGAGATAGAACAGGACCACCGAGATAGCCGCCAGACCAGCGACCGCCGTGAGACGCAACTGCGGGAAACGTACGGCGAGAACCAGGAAGCAGATGGTGATGGCGGCCCCAGCGGCGTACTCGCGGAAGTTGCGCCAGAATACGGTGCGGTCAAAGGATTGGGTGCGGCGTTCAATGGCGCGTGCCAACCGGGCCGCATCGTTGGGATCAGAGAGAGTGGCAGCTTGCCACATTTCGAATAGCTCCTTGTCGTTGTTGTTTTCGGGGGTCATGGGCGAACCTCCTGGCCACGAAGGCGAAGTGTGAGTTTCTGGCGGATGCGCGTGAGGCGGGTGGCGATGCTGCCGGCGGTCATACCGGTGATGGACTCAATCTCGTTGGTGGAAAGCCCTTCGAGGTACAGCACGGCCACCTGCCGGTCGGCCCAATCGAGTTCGCGGACGGCCTGCCAGAGACGGTAAAGCCGCTCCTGTTGCATGGCCTGTTGCTCCGGAGTGGCGGCTGAGGAGGCCACCGGCTCCTGTTCGGGAGTCCAGGCGGCTTCACGCGCGCCGCGGCGCCTGCGGTCGGCCATGAAGCGCAAGGCGGTGTTATGGGCCACGCGATAGATCCAGGTGCGCTCACTGGACTCGCCGCGAAAGCGCGGCAGCGAGGTCCAGATGGCGAGAGCGATCTCCTGCAGCAGTTCTTCGGACTCGTCGCGGTCGCGCGTATAGGCGGCAGCGAGGCGCTTGAGCGGTGGTAGAAACCGCTGAAGCAGATCCTCAAATGAGCGCGCATCCGGCATTCACGAAAGGTAGTACGGCGAGACGCGGTTTTCTTACAAGGAAACTAGTGAGTCATGGCGTAGACGACGTAGCTGACGCCCAGCCGGATCGCCATGGCGGAGTATTGCTCGGGGTAGTCGGGCTCATCGGCAAACTCCCAGCCATCGCCGATGTCCTGGTTGAAGGTGATGGCCACCATGATGCGGCCTTTGGAATCACGGATGGCGCGCCAATGGGGCGTGGTGCCGCCGCGTTCGACCATGCCGTCGTGGACGACGTTGGCGCCCGGAACACGGACACGCTCCTTGAGGTCGTAGACGGTGTGGAAGGCGGAATCGGAGGGATCGAGTTCGTCCACCTGCACGCCCGGGTCAATCATGCGCATGCCCTGCATGAAGTTGGCCCATTCGTAGTCGTTGTGGAAGTCGTCGACCATGAGAAATCCGCCGCGATCGAAGTACTGGCGGAGGCGGGCGGCATCGGCGTGGGAGAGCTGCCAATCGCCGACAGAGACGGCGAACATCCACGGATGGTTGAACATATTGTCATCGGTAACGTCGATGATGGTTTCGATGGGCTGGACGTCGATGCGGGTGAGTCGCTTGACCAAGCCGATGAAGATGCGATCGCCCTTGTTGGCATCGATGCCCCAGCGGGAGTAGCCGCGGCGGCGGTCCATGGGAGAACGGTAGCGGAGGCGGCCAAGGGCGAATTCGCCCTTGTGATCGACATCCGGCGGGTCATTCACCGGGTCCTGCATCTCGTGTTCGTACTGCGCCCAGAGGTTGCCGCTGGAGCGTTGGGACCAGGCAAGCAGAGCCATGCCGCCCAGCAGGGCCAGCAGGACCGCACCACGCCGAGGCCGCGTCCCCACTCGCATAGTAACCAGACTACAGGAACGGGCGCGGATTTTTTGCAGGGCGCGTCTTCCGCAACGGGCAACTGGAACGTTAGTGCGGTATGACACGTGTGTTTTCGGTCCTGCTGCTGGCTGGAATCCTGGGGGCGCAGCCGTATGCAACCGGCGATGCGGCGGCGTTTACGACGCTGCGAACAGAGGTGACGTATCGGGACCAGCTTGGGGCATCGAGGGTGGTGCCCGTAGTGGTGCGGATTCCGCAGGTGCCGGGCAAACTGCCGGCGGTGGTCTGGTCGGCGGGAGGCGCCTCGGCGGAAATGGGCGTGTGGAGCGAGGCGACAGCACGGGCCGGGTATTTGACAGTGACGGTATCGCATCCGCCGCGCACGGAAGCCGAAGGCACGGCATTGTGCCGGGAGAACCGGGCGCCAGCGACAATCGACTGCAGCCGGATCGACTGGCTGCTGTTGGACCGGCCGAATGACCTGCGGCAGGTGTTGACGGCGATGGAGCGGCTGAACCAGAGCGGGCCGGAGGAACTGCGGGAGAAACTGGATGCGGGCCGGATCGCGGTGGGCGGGTTCGCCGAGGGTAGTAGCGCGGCGATTACGCTGGCGGGGGCGTCACGGCTGTTTTTGGGCGAAGACCCGCGGAATGCGATTACGAACAGCGACCCGCGGCCGGTGGCGTTTGTGGCGCTATCGCCGTATGGGCCGGAGCGCGAGGGCTTCTTCGACAGAGAGGTGGGGCGGGATGTGACGTCGTTCACTACGGTGCGGCGTCCAGTGTTCCTGGCCACCGGGGCAGGGGACAACAACTGCGTTTATGGACCGCAGGCATGTTTGACGGGAGATGGGCCGGCGCGGCGGCGGACGGTGTTCGAACTGCTGCCGGGAGAGAGCAAGTTTGAGCTGTTTGTGAAGAGCACGAAGAGCTATCACGATTTCTTTGGATCGCCAAGCGGGAGCGAGTGCGCGGCGAAGGGCGTGGAGGCGGCCCTTTGCGGGTCGTTCGAAGCGATGCTGCAGGGCAGCGTGTTGGCGTTTCTGGATGCGCACGTCCGGCAACTGGCAGCGGCCCACAACTGGCTGCAGGGGGCAGCGGCGGTGGCCGAGGAGCAAGGGATGGAGTTTCGGAGCGGTCCGATGCCGGCGATTCCATTGGTGGAGGGCCCGTGCCCGGGGTTTGCCAACTGTCTCTACACGCCGGCCAGTTTCGAGTTTGAGGTGCTGGCGCCGCAACGAGTGACCTATACGGACATTACGGGCCGTGCTCGCACGATTGAGTTTACGGTGCGCGTACCGAGGAACCGGGCGGGGGCGATGCCGGTGGCGATCTGGGCACACGGCGGGGGCGATGGACGGAACGCTCCCGGCGGCAGTGTGGGGGCGTTGTCGGTATGGTCGGAGGTTGGTGCCAGAAGCGGGTATATCAGCGTATCACCGGCGTTCCGGGCGCGGGAAGGCGACGACCGGTTGGCGCTGTGCCGCTATCTGAGCCTGACCGACATGGAGTGCGAAACGTTCAGCACGGTGGGCTGGGACCGGCCGTTCGACATCAAAGCGATTCTGGACCTGCTGGCAAACCAGAACAGCAGCGGGCCGTTCCAGGGCCGCATCGACATGAACCGGATCGCGGTGAGCGGGCATTCGGCGGGCTCGTCGGCGACGATCAGCGTGGCGGGCGGGTACCGCGTGTTTGGGCGGAACCGCTACGGGGGTATCGGGTTCTTTGAGGATCCGCGCCCGAAGGCATTCGTTGCGCTCTCGCCGAGCGCGCCGGGCAGTTCAGCAAACTTCGAAACGTCGTTCCAGGATGATTCCAGCACGTGGACAACCGTGGTGCGGCCGATGATGACGGTGACCGGGGCCGGGGATGGACATGAGCAGTTCCCGCAAGGCCGGCGCATTCCCTTCGACTACATGCCGGCTGGCGATAAATATCGGATCTGGGTGAATGACAACGACTTCGGCCATGAGGCTTACGGGGATGGGCTGGCGGATTGCGACACAACGACACGTGCGAAGTGCCAGGCGTTTCAGGCGTTGGTGACCGGCGCGGTGATGTCGTTTCTGGATGCGTACGTTCAGGAGTTGCCGCGCGCGATGGAGTATGTGAAGCAGGGTTATGTTCGCCAGGCGGGGCGTGGTGTTGTGGAGTTGTCGGTGAAATAGGTGAGCCGGTTTTCGGGAGAGCTTCGCGTGGTTGGATGTGAGGCAAGCAATTCGTTCGTTTCTGATGGTGGCCGGCTTTGCCGGTGTGTTGTTGGCAGGCCAACCGCTGGCGGATACTGTGGCCGACTCGGCTACGGGTTATATGGAGTGGCTGCTGGAGGTGAAGTTCAACGGCGAACAGCGGCAGCGCTACCGGCGGATTCTGGAGGCGACGTTTGCGGGCGGCAACAGCGGCGCCATCAACGGTGTGGTGAGCATGGCGAAGGCGTACGACCGCCTGGCGAGTGAGACGGAGCAGGCGCGGGAGGCGAAACGCGAGGTTCCGCAGCGGGAGTTTGTGAAGTTGCTGCGACAGGCTGGCGATGAGGACTCGCGGTGGTTGTTGGCGATACACGAATCGCGGGTGGCGGCGGCCGCCGGGCGTGCGGGCGGGCTTTCGGGGCGATGGACGAATGGGCGCGTCTCGATGATTCAGTATGAAAATCGCTATACGGGCGTGGCTGCGCCGACGAACGGGAACAGCTTCGCGTATGAGTTCCAGCCCGGCGGCACGTATGTGTTCACGGGGTTGATCCAGAGCGTGATGTATAACTGCACGACAACGATGTTTGCGCAGGAATCGGGCACCTACCAGTTCGATGGCGGGGTGCTGAGCCTGCATCCGGAGAAGAACCCGTATACCTACAAGAACAGCTGCGCGCCGTCTTCGAACAAGGAAGGTCCGGGAAAGTTGACGGACCGCAAGTACCGGGTGCGGTTTACGCAGGATAGCGGGAGCGAGTTGATCGAGTTGACGGGGGAGGATGGGCAAGCGCAGAAGTTCAGCAAGAGCCGGTAGCCCGGCGCAAGGCCAATCTTAATATCTCCGCGGGCGGCTCGGCCGCCCACCCCTGATCGCACCCCACCCCAAGAAACCGCAGCGCGTCCAGCAGGGCGGGCTGCGGTTGATCCAAACGTAACGCCGGCGCCAACGTCTGTTTACTCAGCTTTTCGCCGTTCTCATTGGTAACCACGGGAACGTGCCGGTAGGCCGGATGCGTCAAACCCAACAGCGATTGCAGATGAAGTTGCCGCGGCGTGGAGTCTTCAAGATCCGCGCCGCGGACGACGTGTGTAATGTCCTGGAAGGCATCGTCGACGACGACGGCCAGTTGATAGGCGAAGATGCCGTCGGCGCGTTTCAGGACGAAGTCATCGACCTCGGCCGCGCCGCGCACGCGCCAGGAGCGCGGGGATCTTCCCGGGGGCAGGCCGTTGCGGCAGGTGCCGGGGTAGGTATCGCCGATCTCCTTGCGGGAGCAGCCACAGGGGTAGGCGGCATTCCGGGCAATCAACTGTTGGAGGGCATCCTGGTAGGCGGGCAACCGCGAGGACTGATAGAGAACGGGTCCATCCCAATGCAGACCGTACACATGGAGGGTACGCAGGATCAGGTCGGCGGCACCGGGCACGCAACGCGGGGTATCGAGATCCTCCATGCGGACGAGCCATTGGCCGCCGGCGGCGCGGGCTTCCAGGTAGCTGGCGACGGCGGCTACAAGGGATCCCTGGTGAAGAGGGCCGGTGGGAGAAGGCGCGAATCGCCCGCGATATCGGGCCGGTTGGGCCATCTTTCCAATTTGACACCCTTCTGGTGTATCTTTAATATGAAAATTCTACGCTTGTACGCGGAGGGTCGGGGCGCGCCCAGCGTCCGAGAGACGGCCCTGCGCCTCAGAAAAGTACGTTCGCTCCAAACTGAACAAAACCTATGATCAAAGTCGAAGGCCTGACGAAACGTTACGCTCGCAACGTCGCCGTGGACAACATCTCCTTTGAGGTGGGCAAGGGGCAAATCGTTGGCTTTCTTGGCCCTAACGGTGCCGGCAAGACCACAACGATGCGCGTTCTTACCTGCTTCCTGCCACCCACCAGCGGCACGGCCGAAGTGGCCGGCTACGATGTTGTGCAGCAGCCGATGGAAGTGAAGAAGCGGATCGGGTATCTGCCCGAAACGCCGCCGTTGTACCCGGACATGGAAGTGGCCGAGTACGTGGAGTTTGTCGGCAAGCTGAAGGGAATGCCCACGGGCGACCTGGCGGCGAAGGTAGCCGATGCGTGCGAACGGTGCCACATCACCGATGTCCGCAAGAAGCTGATCGCAAAGCTGTCGAAGGGCTATAAGCAGCGTGTAGGCCTGGCGGCGGCGATTGTGCATAACCCGGACGTGCTGGTGTTGGACGAGCCGACGGCGGGCTTGGACCCGGAACAGCGGCGCGAGACGTTGTCGCTGATCCGGCAGTTGGCCGGGGACCACACAGTGATTCTGAGCACGCACATTCTGCCCGAAGTGGAGCAGACGTGCGAACAGGTGATCATCATCTCGAAGGGCCAGTTGAAGGCGATTGATACGATGGCGAACCTGGATCGGCGCCTGCGCGGGGCCGAGATCATCCAGGTAGAGGTGGAAGCGCGACAAGGCACGCTGGGCCGGGATACGGTGCAGCAGCGACTGGAGCAAGTGGCGGGCGTGCAGCGCGTAACTTTCCGCGAAGCCAAGGGCCAGCGGCTGGCCTTCGATGTGGAAGGCACATCGGGGCAGAACATTCAGCCGGACCTGGCGCGTACAGTGGTGGCGGCGGATTGGAATCTGGTGGAGCTACACGCCGCCGGGCTTGGGTTGGAAGAGATTTATCTGCAGTTGACCGGCGCAGGTGCGCCGGCGAACCAAGGGGGTGCGCAATGAATCCACGAAACACCTGGATCATCTGCCAGAAGGAATTGAAGGGCTATTTTGCATCGCCGATCGCCTACGGGCTGATGGCGTTTTTCGCGCTGATCTGCGGTTACTTCTTCTATGCGGCGGTGGGCTGGTTCGTGTTCCAGAGCACGCAGCAGATGATGATGCGGGGCGGGGCGATGCCGATGGACGTCGCCGACTACGTGGTGCGTCCGGTGATGGGGAACGTAAGCGTGATCGGGCTTTTCTTGATTCCGATGATCACGATGCGGCTCTTCGCCGAGGAAAAGCGGGCCGGGACGATGGAGTTGCTGGCGACATCGCCGGTTCGCGATACGGAGATCGTGGTGGGCAAGTGGCTGGCGGCGGTGATTCTGTACCTGGCGATGCTGGGAATTGCCGCACTGAATCTGGCGATCCTGTTTCTCTACAGCAAGCCGGAAGTGATGCCGATTCTGATCAGCTTTTTGGGCCTGGCGCTGCAGGGCGCGGGGCTGCTGGCGTTGGGTGCGTTTATCTCGAACCTGACGCGGAACCAGATCATCGCGGGGGCCGGGACATTCGCCATCTGCCTGCTGTTGTGGGTGATTGGCTGGACGTCGGAGTATGAGCAGACGACGTTTTCGAAGGTGTTGGCGTATATCTCGGTAACGACGCACTTTGAGAACTTCGCCAAAGGCGTGCTGGATACCAAGGACGTAATTTTTTACTTGTCAGTGATTTTCTTCGGACTGTTCCTCACGGTACGGTCGATGGAATCGCTGCGTTGGAGAGCGTAAATGAGCTGGATGCAAACCCGTCAAACCAAGTATTCGGCCTATGTCACGGTGTACGTGCTGGTGGTTCTCGCCATTCTAGGGGCGGTGAACTGGCTGGCACAGCGGCATAACAAGAGCTTCGACGCTACACAGAACAAGCGGTTTTCGCTGGCGGACCAGACTACGAAGGTGGTTCGCGATTTGAAGGACGACGTCAAGATCATGCATTTTGACAGTCCGGGCAGCCGCAGTTTCCAAAGCGCGAAGGACCTGCTGGAGCGCTACGACGTGCTGTCCACCAAGTTGACGGTGGAGTACGTCGATCCGAACAAGAAGCCGACGGTGGCGAAGCTGTATGGCGTCCGCAACGAAGGCACGACGTTCGTGGAATCGAAGGGCAAGCGCGAAGAAGCGCGCAGCGTGAGTGAAGAAGAGATCACGAGCGCGATCATTCGCACGATGAAGACCGGCGACCGGAATATCTGCGCGGTGGCAGGCTCCGGCGAGCACGAGTTGGAAGACACGCAACGCGACGGCCTGAGCGGGCTGAAGGCGCTGATTGAGAAGAACAACTATAAGACGCGTACCATCAAGCTGGTGGAGAAGGCGGAAGTGCCGAAGGATTGCACGGTGCTGCTGGTGGCGGGCCCGCGCTTCGATTACCAGCAGCCGGCGGTGGACGCGATCAAGGCGTACCTGACCGGCGGTGGACGCTTGTTGGCGGCGCTGGATCCGCCCATCCAGTTGGGCAAGGAAACGGTGAGCGAGAACAAGGCGCTGGCGGATTTCCTGGCTGGCGTGGGTTTCGTGCTGAACAACAACCTGGTGTACGACACCAGCGGCGTGGGCCAATTGTTCGGGTTGAGCGAAGTTGTACCGCTGGTGACCTCCTATGAGCAGCACATCATCGTACGGGAGATGAAGTCGACCGCGACGGCGTTCCCGCTGGCGCGCTCGCTGGAGATCAAGGCGGCCGGCAACGTAAATCCGGAGAAGTTGTTCTCGACGACGCAGAACAGCTTTGCGACTTCGAATCTGACCAGCCTGAAGCTGGATCCGAACAAGGACAAGCAGGGGCCGCACCTGTTAGGAGCGGCAACGATCATCAACTCCGGCGCGAGCGAAGCGACCAAGGGCCGGGTGGTGGTGGTAGGCTCGTCGGGATTCCTGTCGAACGGCATCCTGCGTTTTAACGGCAACTCCGACCTGGCGATGAACATGATGAACTGGCTGTCGGCGGATGAGGAACTGATTTCGATCCGGCCGAAGGATCCGCAGGACCGGCGCCTGAGCCTGACGCGGAACCAGATGCGGTTTGTGATGTACGCCAGCGTGGTGCTGCTGCCGCTGATGATGATTGCCGCGGGTGTCGGCGTTTGGTGGAGGAGGCGGTAGTCAGTTATGCCGCTGCGCAATCTCCTGATCGCTACTGTCCTGTTGTGCGTGCTGGGCGGCCTGGTCTTCTGGTCGAACAAGAGTAAGGAAGAAGAGGAGAAGAAGGGGTCGGCCGACCAGCCGAAGCTTCTCACCATTCCCGAAGACCAGTTGTCGCAGATCGATATCAAGCGCAAGGACGGCAGAAACCTTACGTTGAAGAAGACCGATAAATGGCAGATCACGGCGCCGGAAACGCTGCCGGTGGATAGTGATGCGGTGAACGGGCTGGTATCGACGGCCGGATCGCTAAGTGCCGAGAAGGTCATCGAGAAGAACAACACGGACTGGGCCAGCTACGGGCTGCAGACGCCGGCGTTGGAAGTGAAGCTGACCAAGAAGGACGGCAAGACGCAGACGCTGCAGTTTGGCGATGATACGGCCACGGGCGGCGGTGTGTATGCGCGTCTGGATGGCGGGCCGCAGTTGTATTCGGTGGCGAGCTTCAGCAAGACTTCGTTTGACAAGTCGGCACAGGATCTGCGGGACAAGCGCCTGGTGATTTTCGATTCCGACAAGCTATCGCGGGTGGAGTTGAATGCCAAGGGCCAGAGCGTGGAGTTCGGCAAGAACCAGCAGGGCGAATGGCAGATCGTGAAGCCGAAGCCCTTCCGGGCGGATAACTTCGCGGTGGAAGAACTGGTGCGCAAGATCAAGGACGCAAAGATGGACGTGACGGTGTCCGAGGAGGACGCCAAGAAAGCGGCCGGCAGCTTCGCGTCGGGCACGAAGGTGGCGGTGGCACGGGTTACCGATGCGGCCGGCACACACGAGATCGAAGTGCGCCAGCAGGGCGAGGATTACTTCGCCAAGGGTCCGGCGATTGCAGGAGTCCACAAGGTGGCCAAGGAACTGGGCGAAGGCCTGGATAAGGGCATCGAAGACTTCCGCAACAAGAAGCTGTTCGAGTTTGGATTCAATGACCCGACCAAGGTGGAAGTGAAGGGCAGCGACGGCCAGTGGAAGGCGTATGAGAAGAAGGATACGAAGTGGTTCCAGGGGGCGCAGGAGATGGACGCGGTGAGCGTGCAATCGGTGATTGACCGGCTGCGCGAGATGACCGCGACCGGTTTTGCGGACTCTGGCTTCACGACGCCGGTGCTGGAAGTTCGGGTGACGGCCAAGGACGGCAAGCTGGTGGACCACCTGCAGTTCAGCAAGGGAGCGGCGGATTACTTCGCGGTGCGTCTGAATGAGCCCTCGGTGTACCGGCTGACGGCGGCTACGGTCGATGATCTGTTGTCGGCCGCGGGTGCCATTCGTCCGCCCGCACCACCGGCGCCGCCCAAGGAAGCGCCGAAGAAGTGAACGCGCTTCTGACGGACCTCTACCAGCTCACAATGGCCGCGGGCTATTTTGAGTCGGGTAAGGCGGAAGAGGTGGCGACGTTTGAAATGTTTGTGCGGCGATTGCCGGTGAATCGCAATTTCCTGGTAGTCGCCGGTTTGGAGCAGGTAGTGGACTACCTGCTCCATTTTCGTTTTTCGGCGGAGGAAGTGGCGTACCTGCGGGTGCTGCCGCAGTTCTCCCGCTGCAGTCCCGACTTCTTCCGGTTTCTACAGGAGTTGCGGTTCACAGGCGACTTGTTCGCGGTAAAGGAAGGGACGCTGCTGTATCCAGGCGAGCCGGCGCTGGTGGTACGGGCGCCGATTGTGGAAGCGCAGATACCGGAGACATTCCTGTTGTCCACGGTGGCGTTCCAGACGTTGATTGCCACGAAGGCGGCGCGGGTGGTGGAAGCGGCGCAGGGGCGCGGCGTAGTGGAGTTCGGCACGCGGCGGGCGCATTCGCCGGAGGCGGGCGTGCTGGCGGGGCGGGCGGCGTATGTGGGCGGCTGCATCGGCACCAGCAACACGCTGAGCGGGATGAAGTATGGCATCCCGGTGTACGGCACGGCCGCGCATAGCTGGGTGCAGTCGTTTGAAGACGAGTTGGAAGCTTTTCGCGCGTTGCAACAGCTGCTGGGCGAGCACACCGTATACCTCATCGACACCTATGACACGGCGGAAGGGGCACGGCGCGCCGCGAGTTTGGGACGGCCGCTGTGGGGCGTGCGGATCGACAGCGGAAACCTGGTGGAGGTGTCGCGCAAGGTGCGGCAGATTCTGGATGAGGCCGGGTTGCCGGAAGCGAAGATCATGGCCACCAGCGATCTGAGCGAGTACAAGATTCTCGAACTGTTAGCGGCGAATGCGCCCATAGATGCGTTTGGGGTGGGAACGGAACTGGCGACGTCGGCCGATGCGCCGAGCCTGAGCGCGGTTTACAAGATCGTGGAGATGGGAGCGGGCGAGCACCGGCGATACACGGCGAAGTTCAGCGAAGGGAAGGCGACGCTGCCGGGAGCGAAGCAGGTGTTTCGCTATCGGGATCACGACGTGCTAGGCTGCGCATGGGAGTGTCCGGAGGGCGACTACGAAGCGCTGCTGCGCCCGGTATTGATGCAGGGCGAGCGGGTGTCGCCGGCGGAGCCGCTGCCGGCGGCACGCCAACGGGCCTTGGACGGCGTTGCCCGGTTGCCAGGGTCACTACGGACGCAGTTTGAAGCCAAGGAGCCCTGGCCGGTGATCCAAAGCGACGCGTTGCGGCGGCTGGAACGAGAAGTACGGCGGGGCTTGGGAGCATCGTAAAGATCATGAAGACCGTGTTTGTTGACGTGGATACTCAGATCGACTTTCTGTATCCAGCGGGCGCGCTGTACGCCGCGGGCGCGGAGAAGATTGTAAGGCGGATCGGAGCGTTGAACCACTGGGCGGCGTCCCAGCAGATTCCGGTGGTGTCCACCATGTGCGCGCACAGCGAGAACGATGCGGAGTTCCAGAGTTGGCCTCCGCATTGCGTGCTAGGTACGGTGGGCCAGCAGAAACCGCCGGTGACTTTGGTGGAGGAGCGGGTGGAGTGGCAGGAAGGCGCGGATGTGTCGGCCGCCCGCCAGATCTGCTTTCCGAAGCAGCAGACGGATATGTTTCTGTCGCCGCAGATGCCGGTGCTGCTGGATGCGCTTGGCGCGGACCGCTACGTGGTGTATGGCGTAGTGACGGAGGTGTGCGTGCAGTTCGCGGTGGAGGGACTGCTGCGACGTGGTGCGAAGGTGGAGGTGGTGGTGGACGCCATCCAGCCGCTGAAAGACGCCGATGGGCAGGCAGTGCTGCAACGGATGGTGGAGCGCGGGGTGAAGTTACGGAAGGCTGCCGAGGTGATGGCCGGCTGAGGCCTTACTTCAAGCGGATGTCGGCAACGGTGCCATCGACCACGCGAACGGTTCCGGCATTGCGATAGGTGTAGACCTCGACGAGTTTTCCATCTTCGGCCATGGTGATCTTCGCCGTAGGTTTGCCCATGCGGTCTGCCAGTTGGTCGCGCGTGGCGCCGGTGTTGAGTGATTGCAGATCGCCGGCGGTGGGCTGGGGGACTGGTGCGGGCAGCGGCGTCGGCGCCGGCTGGGACGGGGGCAGGTAGGCGTCGACGGTGTCCAATGCCTGCACACGGCGGGTGGCGGCGATGTTCTGCTTTCCCTTGGGCGCGCCGGCGCGGGGCGTCCGGGCAGCCATATGCCGCGGAGACGCGGTGGCGCGAGGTGCGGGGACGGCGGTCGCTTTGGGGATGCCGGCACTCTGCGGCAGGGAACGTGTCTTCTTGCCGGTGGTGGCGGATTTGACACTGTCGGCCGCATCGTCGGTGATTTCAGAGACCTTCCCCATCAACTTGTCGACGCCATCGCTAACCTTCTTGCCCGCAACACCGGCCGCGGAACCGCCGGCGGCGGCGATGGAGTGCTGCACCAGGGTTTGGCCGTTGAGGCCGAGCGTGAAGGCGCAGAACAACAGCGCGGATAACTTCATGACAGAGTGCTCCTAAGTTTGACGGTAAGCCGGAACAGGGGAAAGAGCCATTGGGGGAGGTTCCTAAGCCGGTACAAGGAAACACCTGTAGGCTCGCGCAGCTTGGCCTGAGCAACCAGCCAGAGCCCCAGACGGTACAATGAGAGATTACGCCTTGATCAACAAGCTCGTTATCGAAAATCTGAAGCATCGTTGGGTACGCACGCTGTTAAGTGCGGCCGCGGTGGGCACGCAGGCGACGATGATCCTCACCATCGTCGGACTTAGCTACGGCACACTCGACGACATGGCTTCCCGCAGCCGCGGCGCCGGCGCCGACATCATGGTCCGGCCTCCGAACAGTTCCATCATTGGACTGAGCGGCGCTCCCATTCCCCAGAAGGTGCTAGATTACGTCCGCACGCTGCCGAACGTGGATATCGCAACCGGGACGACCATCTATTCCATTGGCGGTGCCAATTCGGTAACGGGCGTTGACCTGGAGGCGTTCTCGCAGATGAGCGGGGGCTTCCGGTATTTGGAAGGCGGTCCATTCCGCAATCCGGATGATGTGATCATCGACGACTACTGGGCGCGGCAGAACGGGCTGCGGGTGGGATCGAAAATGAGCTTCATGAACCGGGAGTGGAATGTGGCCGGGATTGTAGAGCCAGGGAAGCTGTCGCGCATCTTCCTGCCGATCGGCATTCTGCAGGATCTTTCGGCCAATACCGGCAGGCTGACATCGATCTTCATCAAGTTGAAGAAGGGCACGGATGTGCAGAGTTCGGTGAAGTCGGTACGGGAGTCACTGCCGGGGTACCAGGTGTACTCGGTGGAAGAGTACGCGTCGCTGATCTCCATCAACAACGTGCCGGGGTTGAAGGCGTTCATCTACGTGGTAATTGGGATTTCGGTGGTGGTGGGCTTTCTGGTGGTGTTTCTTTCCATGTACACAGCGGTGCTGGAGCGGACACGGGAGATTGGCATTCTGAAGTCGTTGGGGGCAACGCCGGCGTTCATCCTGGGAGTGCTGATCCGGGAGACGACGGTGCTGGCGCTGATCGGATCGGCCGCGGGGATCGGGCTGAGCTATGTGACGCGTTGGGCGATCATGACGTACGTACCGGGATCTTTGACGCAGAGCATCGTGCCGTCATGGTGGCCAGTAGCGATTCTGGTCTCGCTGGTCGGGTCACTGCTGGGGGCGTTGTATCCGGGGTATAAGGCGGCGCGGCAGGACGCGATTGAGGCGCTGGCCTATGAGTAACGGACCGCTGATTGAAGTGCGCGGCCTGTCGAAGACGTACAAGATGGGCGATGTGGATGTGCATGCGCTGCGGGGCGTGGATCTAACCGTGCAGCGCGGCGAGTTCATCGCGATTGTGGGGCCGTCGGGTTCGGGCAAGTCGACGCTGTTTTACATTCTGGGCGGGCTGGCGCAGGCATCGGCGGGCAGCGTGGTGGTGGACGGGCGTGACTTCGCGCAGATGTCGGATACGGAACGGACGCGCATCCGCCGCGAGTTGGTGGGCTTCGTCTTCCAGAAGTACAACCTGCTCCCTACGTTGTCGGCGGCCGACAATATCGGCATGGCGCAGTTTATCGCGGGTCAGGAACGCAAGACCGATGACTGGTTCCGCAAGACGCTGGACCTGCTGGGCGTGGGGCACCGGTTGCATCACAAGCCGCGGTCGTTGTCGGGAGGCGAACAGCAGCGGGTGGCGATCGCGCGGGCGATTGTGAATCATCCGGCGCTGCTGCTGGCCGATGAGCCGACCGGCAACCTGGACACGGAGAATGCTGAAGTTGTTTTGAAGCTGCTGCGCGATTTGAATGAGCGGCTGCAGCAGACGATTCTGATGATCACGCACAACCCGGAAGCGGCGGCGTATGCGCACCGCATCGTGCACATGCGCGACGGGCGCATCGTTCACCCCTAATCGGCCATGCAACCCTTCCTGACGGCACATTGGGCGCAGTTGGCGATGCTCAACTACGACGTGCCGGCGGAGATCTTGCTGCATCGCGTGCCGAAGGGCACGGAGTTGGACACCTTCGAAGGCCGGACCATGGTGAGCGTGGTGGGCTTTCTGTTTCAGGACACGCGTGTGATGGGCGTGGCGATCCCCATGCATGTCGACTTCGAAGAGGTAAACCTACGGTTCTACATCCGACGCGGCGACAAACGCGCGGTGGCGTTTATTCGCGAGTTGGTGCCGAAGCGGGCGATTGCGACGGTGGCGCGCCGGCTGTACAACGAGCCGTACCTGGCAGTGCCGATGCGGCATCGAGTGGATGCCGGCAAGTCCGTGTCATACGAGTGGGAATGGCGGGAACAGTGGTGCGGGATTCATCTGGAAACAGCAGGCGAGGCGTTCGATTCGGCTGCGGGATCGGAAGAGGAATTCATCACGGAGCACTACTGGGGATACACGGCCCAGCGCGATGGCGGAACGCTGGAGTATCGCGTGGAGCATCCGAAGTGGCGGGTGTGGCGGGCGGCGAAGGCTACTCTGACGGGGGACGTGGCCAGTCTTTATGGTGCGGAGTTTTCCGGACCTCTAAGCAAAGAGCCCTCGAGCGCGTTTCTCGCCGAGGGCTCTGCCGTGAGTGTCTATCGTGGTGTGCGGATCGCCTGAGCGTCAGCTTCAGCGAACCGGCAACATCACGGTGTTCGAACGCTGTTCGCCGAGGCTGACCTGCAGAGGCTGCATGCCACTGGCGGTGCCGGTGGGCACCATCATGATGGCAACGTACTGCGCGGCGCTACCCGGAGCGGCCAGCGTCAAGGTAACGGGTGCGGAGCGGCCGCCGATCGTGGCGCTGAGGCCAGCGATGAGGTTGGTCTGACCAGTAACCAGGGCACCGGTTTGCAGTGGCGGCACGGTTTGACCAAGGCCCGTGAGGAAGACCAGGATCAGTTCGCCGGGAGCGATGGGGCTGGCGGCATCGACAAAGGCGAGGGTGTTCACCGCGCCGACTTGGCCGATGATGCCGTCGAGCAGGTAGATGGCCGGTGCGGTGGTCTGCACGTTGGCCATCACGGGGCTGCTCTCGCCGCCTGGGTTCTTCACAACGACAGGCTGGCTGCCGGCGGTGGTTTCAAACGGCACCTGAACCAGCGTCAGGCCGGGGGTTACGGAGAAGACCGGAGCCGGGCGTCCCTGTACCGTCACTTCCACGCCGTTGAGGGCGGTGGGGAAGCGAAGGCCTTCCCAGGAGAAGTAAAGGTCGCTGGACACTTGGGTGAAGTTGGAGCCATAGATGGCCATGGCGCCGCCGGGAGCAACAACGCGCGAAGCGGGCCCGATGCCGCTGGTAACGGCTTCGATAGCCGGCTTGGCGGTGGCGGTGCTCAACTGCGCGCGCACGGCGCCGCCGGGATTCACGGTGGTGTGGAGATTGGTATAGGCGCGGTCGGGCGAGGCGAGCAGCGTGTTGAGCGTGGCGAGGCCCGCGGTATCGCCGACGATAACAGGGATGTAGATGTTGCCGAAGCCAGTGTCCGTGTTGACGGGGGCGTTCGCGGTAATGCCGGTGTTGACCGTGACCGGGCCATTGGCACCCGCGGCGCCGTTGTGGATGTGCAGTCCGGTGAAGCGGGTTTCGCCGGGGAAGCGGTAGTTCACGTCGAACAGGACGCGGGCAGCGATGACCTGACCGTCGGTACCACGGATGGTGTGGAACTTCATGACGGTGGGCGCCGAAGCATCCACCGTCACGGCCGGCACTTCGTTAGAAGGCAGCAGGGTAATGGGGAACTCGAACTCATCGGTGCGGCGCAGTTGGGCGCGGATGGCACCCCCCGGGAACTCCGTGGTGTGCATGTTCACGTAGTACTGGGCGGGGTCGGCGTAGAGGCCGTTCAGGGTGTTCACCTGGTTAGCGTTGTTGAGATCCACTTCCACCGGGAACGTTACGTTACCGGCGCCGGACGTTGTGCTTTCCAGGCGCGTGACGCCGGTATTGATAGTGACAGGTCCATTGGCCCCTGCCGGTCCGGCATGGATGTGGAGGCCGGTGAAGGTCTGCGCGACGGGGAAGTTGTAAGCGACCTCGAAGGTGATGAGGGCGCTATCGAGATTGCCGCCGGCATCGTAGGTCCGCATGGCGGTGATGGAACCAACACCGGAGGCCTGGAGCGTGGTGATGGCCGGCACTTCGTTGCGCGGGCTCATGGGAGCCAGAAGCGTGATGACCTCCGGACGCTTCAACTGGCCGCGAATGACACCGCCAGGATTCACGGTGGTGTGCAGGTTGACGTAGAAGCCCGCGGGATTGACCAGCAGATCGCGGAGCGCCTGGAGAGCGGCGGTGTCGGCAGGACGGACCTGCGCGGGCCGGTCGATGATGCCGCGGCCGGTTTCCGACATGACGTT
>JAEUQF010000084.1 GCA_016789745.1 Bryobacterales bacterium | reverse complement strand
GGCGCATCCGGAGCGCTTCGTTCGACGGCATCCGACCCCGTTGCCAATGCCGTCCGCTGTTTGGATCAACAAGCCAAAGACTGAGCCAGAAAGTCACTAAATTCCTTTGCCGGCTGTCTCAAAATCGTTGACACGCGCCGGCGCGTGCTGGGTGACTGAGACAGAGAGCGACGCCGGTCTTGTGCTGGTGCTTTCCGGGCTGCTCTTGCTTGTTGCTGTAGCCGGCTCGCTTGTTCCGGCTTTGAGGGCAACGCGCATCGATCCTGCAAAAGCGATTCGAGAATCCTGAACTCCGGGTGTGGAGCGAAGGCCGCCCGTGTCCGACCCGCAGCCGTCCACCCTCCCGCCGCGCCCGCTTGTGAGCGATGGTTACGGTATTGGCGCAGGGAAGCCGATGCTGGTCACAGCCATGGTTCGCCAACGTTTCCTCTCGCTTCTGCGTCAGCCCTCCTTCTCGCTCCCCGCCATCGCCACGATCGCTCTCGGATTGGGTGTTACCACAGCGGTGTTCAGCTTGGTTTACGCGATCCTCCTTCGGCCGTTCCCCTATCCGGAGGCCGACCGCCTGGTTCGAGTGTCCACCGTTCTGACGGCGGAAAAGAACGCCGAACGTAACTGCTCCCTGCTGGATGTGGAAGACTACAACCGCCGGGCCAAGCTGCTGACCAACTTTGGCGCGTACACCACCTTCGACTCTCAAATCGAGGGGGACGGTCCGGCCGAGATGGTCCAGATCGCGCAATTGAATCAGGAGGCGCTGCGTGCGGTGGGGGTCACACCGATTCTAGGGCGCCTCTTCCTACCGGAGGAGGACCGAAAAGGCGGGCCGGTGAACAAAGTCATCCTCAGCCATTCGCTGTGGATGAACCGCTACGCAAGCGATCCGAACATCGTGGGTCGAACCGTCAGGACTCCAATAAACTCCTTCGAGGTGATTGGCGTGATGCCGGCGAACTTCGCCTTTCCCGACCGGGCGGGATTGTGGCTCACGATGGAAAGCTGGTATGCCCTGGGGCTGGAGCAATACCGGGAGAAGCGCCGGGACCAGCGCTGGTACACCACCGTCGCCCGCCTGGCACCCGGCGCGACGCTGCCCCAGGCCGAGTCCGAGATGCGGAGCATCGCCGCACAACTGGAGCGGGAGTATTCCGTCGAGAATGCGGGTGTGACAGTTAAGCTGACTCCGTTGCGCGATGCGGAAGTGGGTCCAGTACGCCCGTACGTTCTGTTGCTACTTGGCGGCGTTGCCTTCGTTCTGTTGATCTGCATCGCGAATGTAGCCAATCTGCTGATGGCCCGCGTGTTGGGCCGCAGGAAGCAATATGTGATCCAGGCCGCGCTCGGCGCCGAGCGATTCGAGCTTGCCAAAGGTCTGCTGATCGAGAGTATTCTGCTGGCCTTGGCGGGCGGAGTTCTGGGCGCTGTCCTCGCATGGCTTGCGGTCAGCGCGTTCCGGCTGCTTCTGCCGCAGTCGATTCCGCAATGGATGACAATCACGGTGGATTGGCCGGTGCTTGCCTTTTGCCTGGCCGCGACGCTA
The DNA here is from genome assembly GCA_016789745.1 of Bryobacterales bacterium. Taxonomy (GTDB): domain Bacteria; phylum Acidobacteriota; class Terriglobia; order Bryobacterales; family Bryobacteraceae; genus CADEFT01. The sequence goes on along the minus strand of JAEUQF010000084.1, from coordinate 64,899 downwards.
TTGACCGGACTGGCCTTTGGCTTGGGGCCCGCGTGGATCGGGTCACGGGTGGACCTGAACGACGCGCTGAAACAAGGCTCGCGCGGAGGCTCGCAGCGTTCCTCGGGCCGAAGCGTGCTGGTGGTGGTTGAGGTCGCCCTGTCGCTGATGTTGTTGGTGGGCGCGGGTCTATTGATGAAGACGTTTCTCCAGTTGCAGCGAGCCAATCATGGATTCATCGCCGACAACTTGCTTATCGCCAGAGTGACGAACAGTAACGCAAGGTGGACAGGAAAGCGGGCCGAGCGGGCAGGATACCTGGCGACATACCACGACCGCATCATGAAGTCCCTTGCGGAGATCCCAGGGGTGTCCACCGTGGCGGCGACGAACGCGCTTCCCTACTCGGGCCGCGAACTCCGGCAGGGCCGCTTGCGCGTTCAGGGCCGGAGCGACGATGAACTGCGGTTTCTCCTGCCGACGGCGGGAGCGGATGTGAGTTGGAACTACCTGGAGACCATGAAGATTCCGCTGCTCAAGGGCAGGCACTTCAACAGTGCCGACTCGAGTGCGGCCGCGCCGGTTGTCATCATCAACCAGACTGCGGCGAGAGTGCTGTTTCCCGACCGTGACCCCATCGGCCAGATGGTGCAATGGGGCGACACGGCAGGCTCGACGAACCCCTACTGCCGCGTCGTTGGCGTAATTGCGGACATCCGTCAGGAAGCAGCAGTCAGCGATACCATCGTCCTGTACTATCCCTACACACAGTGGCCCGTGGCGGATGCTTTCTACGTGCTGCGAACAGCGGTGGATCAACGGACGCTACTACCGCAGATACGCCGCGCCGTGCAGTCGGCCGACCCGAATGCCGCCATCGCGTGGATGAACGCAATGACGGCGCGGATCGACGAGGCGCTGTGGCAGCGGCGGCTGTGGGGCGTCCTGTTTACGGTGTTCGCGTGCCTGGCCATCCTGCTGGCGGCAGTGGGGCTCTATGGTCTGCTGAGCTATACGGTTTCGCAGGGAACGCGGGAGATTGGAATCCGTCTGGCGATCGGGGCGGCGCCAGGCAAGGTGCTGGCGGGGATCGTGGGCAAGGGCATGACGCTAGTCGCTGTTGGATTGATCGCCGGCATGGTTGGAGCGTTGGCAGGGTCGCGGGTGATTGGGCACCTGCTGGTAGGTGTCCGACCGGACGACTGGGGCGTCTACGCTGGCGTTGCCGCTGTGCTGGCGATGGTAGGAGTAGGAGCCTCGCTGGCCCCGGCGCTGCGCGCCTCGCGCGTCGATCCCGTGATCGCACTTCGGGACGAGTGACCAATGTTCGCATGCCGCACCCAGGCGATTGGCCCTGCGTCAATCCTGCGGTGTGTTGTCGCTAGGGTTGGGCATGACATGGAGTTGGCGATGGTTCGTCTGGAATGGTGGAGTTGCCTATGTCGGCTCGCGTCCGCTGCGCAACTACGTGACGCCCTCGAAAGCATTCCTTCCGCACACACTGCTGCATACTCTCTGAGCGCCCGCGTCGGGCCGGTTCAGACAAGTGCTGTCGGCCGCTGAAGTCACTCGTGAGAGTGGGCCAACGTGACGTTGCGTTGACGAAGATAAATTCCTCCGGGCTGGAGTGGAACGAGCGCTGCCCGTCGATCTTGCGCACGTTGAACACCGACGGCTGCGCACTGACTACGTGGTGCCACAAAGCGAAAGCCCCCTTCCAGGTTGCGAGTCACTTCCGGCCGCAGCAACTGCGGAACGAAGAGATTGTTCAGCTTGTTCAGGCCGGGCAGTTGCGGCCCGAAAGTCCTCAGGCGAAGTTCCCGAAGACGACAATGTTCCCGGACTCGTCGCGGAGGAGGGCGAAGTCGCCACCGATCCGTGGCTGAATCGCAAGGCGCTAAACGGCGCGTTCACGGGTGTTCCTGCACGTCAGTTGCTGATCGAAGGAGTCGGTCCGGAGACCGGCAGCGCGTGATCGAAGTTGCGAGAAGGAATGCGAAGGGAAGTCCTCACGGGTCTTGCTGGCAGTTTCGTTGACGCTCGCCGCGGGAACGATGTCCGTGGGAGCGATATCAAGTTGAATATCCTCAGTGTGACATGGGAGCGGAACTCGCGCCCGTATTCGCACGCGAAACCATCGGCAACCGTCAGCCGGTAGAGCCCTTAGGCACTCCCGAACTGATCGCGGCCGGACCCGTCGGGAACGGTGCGCCAAGCCAAGCGACAGGCATGAATGATGGCAGTAGACACGGGTAGGCCCTGCGGGTCGCGGACGGTTCCATCAATGACGATCGTCGTCTGAGAGGGGAGCGGCAGCACAGCCAGGGCTGCCAGCGGAAGTAATCGGCATGGAAAGCCTAAACCTTAGGGAGGCCGGCAGAACGGTCATTTCGTGGGGACCCGCATTTTTCGGAGGCAACGATTCCAGTACATGGGAAGCCTGTGATCATCAGGGCGACTGATGCGAGATCCACCATGAGGTAACCCACCTTCAATCCAGACGTCCGCTTGCCTTGAATTCGAGATCGTTCGTAGCCAGAATTTTCGCCGCTGGTGGAAGAGATCTGGGACACGTGCGGACTCATTCCTAAACTCAATGGGTGCGTTTGTATCTCCTACTTCTCTCAACGCTTTCGCTAGCGCAAGCACAGGTAAGCATCCACGGCAGTGTGCGAGGGCGTGTCACGGATCCGACCGGGAATATTGTTCAAAATGCCGCTGCGGCGCTGACCAACGTTGAAACCAATACCTCGCAATCGGTTTTGACAGGTTCTGATGGGTACTACGCCTTCGCCCGTGTGGCGCCTGGCTCATACACCTTGCGCGTGGAGAAAGAAGGCTTTCGCAAAGTCGCCCGCGAAAAGATCGTAGTGACGGTTAATGAAGCAGCTACCGTGGACGTGCAACTGGCGATCGGTGACCAGCGGGAAACGGTGACGGTAGAGGAAGCGCCTCCCCTGGTGCATTCCAATAGCGTCGAGATCTCCGGTCTTGTGACGGAGCGGCTGGTGAAAGAATTGCCGCTGAACGGGCGCAACTTCCAGAAACTCGTTCTGCTTGCTCCTGGCGTCGGCGGGCAAAGCGGTACCACGCCCAACAACGCCTCCATCAGTGGCGCGCGGCCGGTGAACAACACTTACACAATCGACGGGGTCGGCTCAAACGACGAGCGCCTTGCGGTCGGGTTTGCCGGACTCTCCAACGGCTCAGGAACGGACCTCGGCGAGAGCATTCCGAACATGATCTCCACCGAATCTGTACGTGAGTTCCGCATCATCTCGACAAACGCCGATGCGACGTTCGGGCGTGCCAGCGGCGGCCAGATCAACATCGTGACCAAGTCCGGAACGAACGATCTCCACGGCTCGGCGTATCACTATTTGAGAAACGAGAAGCTGGACTCTCGAGACTTCTTCAACACAGGCCCATTCTTCAACCCGGACGGTAGCGCCAAGACACCGCCCTTCAAACAGAACCTGTTCGGAGCAACGCTTGGAGGCCGCATCCGCCGCGACCGCCACTTCTTTTTTACAAACTACGAAGGACTGATCCAACGACGGCTGGAACAATCCGCCGTGACCACTGCCGTGCCAAATGCTGATCTGATCCGGCTGGTGCCCGGAGATCTAGGGCGCTATTTGCGCACCTATTTCATTGATCGTGGCATCGTTCCGGATCAGGGCAATCCCGCCGGTACTTTCGCACCTCTTCCGGCGGCCGACAGGGCAGCAGCCAGCGCAGCCGGGTTCCCTGTCGCCCTGTTCGACGGCAACCCAGCCAACGGGGAAGCCGGCACCGTGCTCATCAGCAATGCCCCGCCCCGCAACATCGACCAGCATGGATTTCTGCTGCGCACCGATCACCGGCTCACGGACCGCTTAACGGTGAATGCGCGCTACTCCCTCACGCAATCTGACGTGCTTGCGGGGACATCCGCGTTAGCGCTAAATCTGCAGGAGGGAAAACGCCGCTACCAACAGGGAACGGTACAGTTGCTCTACGCCATCAATGCCAGCCAGGTGCTGGAGGCGCGCGGCGGCATTATGCGGAACCGATTCGAGCAGTTCGCGGTCGGCGGTCAGATCGACTCCCGCCTCACCGCCCTTGGTATCGCTTCTGACTACGGTATCGCCGTCAACGTGGGAACCTTTGGGTCCTTGTTTGCTGCAAACGTCAACAGCGCATTCATCGACAACCAGACCACGCCGCAGGTCTCGCTCATGCACTCCTGGTCCCGCGGCAAGTGGACACTGCGCACCGGCACGGATCTGCGTTGGGTGATGCTCAACGTGGCCAACATCAGTTCGGGGACGCCTTCCTATACGTTCACACCTTCTCCGGTGGGGCCGAACGGCATCTTTGGCACATCCCCCGGCGCCACACAAACCGTCGCCGTCAATGCCGCGCTGTCGGCATACGGCGTGCAAGCGGGACCGACTACGCCGATGCGCGGCTACCGATCAGCGCAGCACGAGTACTTCGCTCAAGCCGACTGGAGGGTCCGGCCCGATCTGACGCTGAATCTTGGGATGCGGTACTCCATTCTGGGCGTATACGGTGAATCGAATGGAACCATCGCGAACCTGTATGCGGTGAATGCATCTGGTAACGTCGTCCCGGATGTTCACCCGTTCCAGTTTGGCCGCACAGCGAATCGCATGGAGTTGGTTGCCGGTGGCCGCCCATTCTACCAGCCCGACTACAATAACTTCCAACCGCGGATCGGCATCGCCTGGGATCTCGGCGCTCGGGGCCGTACTGTCATTCGGGCCGCGTACGGCACCTACTACGACCGCGTGACGCAATTGCAGTTCACCAATATCGTCACCAACACTCCCTACGCGCTTTCCAGCAACAGCGCCAGCGTTCCCTTTCGGCTGGGTGCCACCGTTCCCATAACGGCAGCCGCGAACCCGGCGATCGCACTTGTCAATCCCGAACTACGCAATCCGCTCACGCAACGCTGGAATGTCGCACTGGAACGACAGATCGACTCGCAGACCACAGTGACCGTAGCCTATGTCGGGTCGCGTGGCAGCGATCTTTACGGGCAGACGCAGATCAACGGCTTTGGCGGGGTGCCCCAGAATCTCCGGCCGGATCCGCGTTTCTCAACGCAGTTGATGGTCGATAACCTTGGAGATTCGCGCTACCGTTCTCTCCAGGTGGCTACGCGACGCCGCTTCGCGCAGGGCCTCGACTTCACGGTGGCGTACACTTGGGCCCGCTCGCGGGACACCACGTCGCGGGACAGCTTTGGCACGGTGCCGACTTTGGTAAACCTCGGCGCCAGCGCTGCCGCGGGATTCCAGGGCGGCGGCTCGCAGTTCGCCCCACGTTCGCTCTCCGCAGATTGGGGTCTTTCTGAGTTCGACGTCACACATAACCTCACCTTCAGTCACCTCTACGAGTTGCCCTTTGGCAGAAATCGGATCTGGGGCGGGTGGACGCTCTCTGGTCTTGCCGTGATCCGATCGGGCGAGCCGGTGAACATCACACGCGGAATTGACTACAACGACGACGGCGATATCGCTGCCGATCGTCCCCAGTTGCTGAGTGGCAGTTTGAGTGACCTCTACACCCGAGGATCCGCCGGCCGCACGCAGAACCTCATCCCGCAGGCGGACGCGCTCACCCGGCTCAACACGCCGGCGAACGTAGCCGACCCATTTGCCGTCGTCCCACGTAATGCCTTGCGTGCCCCTCGGGTTGCCTACTACGACCTGGCGGTGGGCAAGCGATTCCGGATTAGCGAAGCCGTAAGTTTGAACTTCGAGGCGAACTTCTTCAACCTCTTCAATCAGGTCATCTTCGCCGCGCCAACTTCGAATCTCAGCAGCGCTCTGTTCGGGCGGCTCACCCGCACGCTGCCGGGCAGTAATCCGCGGCAAATCCAGTTTGGCGTTAAGCTCGTTTTCTGATGCGACTCCTAGCCAGCGTTGGGTGTCTGGCCGTGCTCACCGCCTGTTCCCCCGCGGAACTGGCGGTGCGGCCGGCCGCCAAGCCCGAACCATTCTCAGCCGGACGCGACTACTTCCCTGACAAAGCAGTGGTTCGCTACGCCAGGCAGTTCGGAGTCAGCTATCACGGCCACTATAAGGTGATCGACTTCGATCCAACCGTGCCCACCCGGGAACGATTGCAGTATCTCCTGGTGCAGCGAGGAACGCCAGTTCCCGAGGGTTACCCGAATGCACAGGTGGTGCAGATCCCCGTCAATCGCTACATCCACCTGCACAATGCGTACTACGGCCTCTTGGAGCGCTTCCACCTGCTGGACGGGTTGGCCGGCATTAGTTCCATCAATGGCGTTACCGTGCCGCCCATCTTGGAGGGCTATCGAAGTGGTCGCATTCGCGAAGCAGGCTCCGGGTCGCATTCCAACATCGAGATGGCCATCGGGCTGGATCCCGAAGTCATCTTCCTGTTCTACTCGGCTTACCCCGAGTACAACGTCCATCCGAAACTCCGTGAGTTGGGGGTACCGGCTGTGCAACTGGCGGATCAGTTCGAGCCCACTCCCTTGGGTCGCGCCGAATGGATGAAACTGATTGCGCTCTTCTTCAATCGCGAAGCGGAGGTGAACCGCGCGTTTGATGCGCTTGAAAGCCGCTACGAGGCGTTGGTCCAATTGGCGGAGAAGGCGGGTAGCCGGCCTCGCGTGCTGGGCGGTGCGCCATCGTCCAGCCAGTGGATGCTATTTGGGGGGCGCAACTTCCAATCCCAACTGATCGCCGATGCGGGCGCGGAGTATTTCTGGCCGGGCGATGCGCACCAATCGCTGCTGAATGTGAGCTATGAAATCGTTTATGACCAGTCGAACGAGACGGATCGCTGGCTGGCTTCCTCGGGCATGTACTATCGCTCCATCGACGGCTTGATCGCACGGGACCGCCGGCTTGCCTGGTTCCGGCCAGTGCAGCAACGGCGGGTGTTTGCCTTTGACCGGAACGCGGACAGGTTCCGGCGAATTCCTTATGCGAACTATAGCCTTGACAGGCCCGATGCATTGCTGTCGGACCTGATTGCCGTATTTCACCCGGAGCTACTGCCCGTTCACAACTTTGAATTCTTACGGGAAGTCTCCGCAGCGCGTTAGCAGTCCCGTTTGCCAGGCAGTCTATCCCGCTCAACCAGGAAAACCGCCCGGTCGCGAGCCATTCCTCGGTATCGATCCCATGCGCCGCTAACCTTACTACACAACTCATGTCCGACGCGACGCTGCCGTTTCCGCAGTCTGCCGAGTGGCCCCGCCTGGGTCCGCGCAAGCTTGCCTATCTCCTATTGCTAGCGGGCGTAGCGCTCGTCTTCCTGCTCGAGTTGATGATTGGCGCTGTTCACATACCGCTGGGCCAGGTGCTCACCATACTCTCCGGCGGCGAGGCCGAGCGAATCACGTGGGACCGCATCGTCTTGCACTTCCGCCTGCCTCGTGCCCTGAACGCGCTGTTCTCCGGAGCCGCGATTGGCGCCTGCGGATTGCTGCTGCAGACGCTGTTCCGCAATCCCCTTGCGGATCCTTTCGTCCTTGGGGTGGTTCACGGTGCCAAGTTCGGGGTTGCCATCGTGGTTGTCGTGGCCGGGCTCGCAGGGAATGCGTTCGCGCAGAAGTTCGGCTGGCTGGGTGACCTGTCGCTGGCTGCTGCGGCGGCAGCCGGCTCGACGCTGCTCATGCTGGCCATTCTCGCCCTCTCGCGCCGCGTGTCCACTGTGACCATCCTCATCGTCGGCCTCATGCTTGGCTACCTGTGTCAGGGGCTGATCTCGGTGGTTCTTCACTTCACCGACGAAACGCAGGCGCGGGTGTTTGAATCCTGGAACGACGGCTCGTTCGCCGGCATCACGCAGACTCAGTTGCGGATTCTCATTCCAGCGGTGCTGGCGGGGTTGCTGTTAGCGCATGCCCTCGTGAAACCCCTCAATGCCCTGCTTCTTGGCGAAAGCTATGCGCGCACGCTCGGCTTACCGGTGGGTCGCGCCCGCGCTGTTGCGTTTGCCGCAACCGCGATTCTCTCCGGTACCGTAACGGCCTACTGCGGTCCCATCGCCTTTCTAGGCATCGTAGTCGCGCATCTGTGCCGCGGTCTTTTCCAGACTTCTGACCATCGCACACTGATGCCCGCCGTGACCTTGATGGGTGCGTTGTTGGCGCTGTCCGCCGACCTGGTAACACATCTCCCCTGGAGCAAGCATTTCCTCCACCTCAACGCGGTGAACGGACTTATCGGCGCGCCGGTGGTGCTGTGGGTGCTGCTTCGCTCGCGCAACGGAAGGGCATTGGAGCTATGACGGTTCTGGAGACGCGCGAACTGACGGTGGGCTACGGCAGCAGGGCCGTCATATCGAATCTGAACCTGACACTACGACGAGGCCAACTGGTTTGCCTGCTGGGGCCCAACGGCGCGGGCAAGTCGACACTTATGCGGACTCTCTGCGCCATGCAGAAGCCACTGGCCGGCGAAGTGCGGATCGACGGGACGAATGTCCAAAACATGAACTCGCGCGACTTGGCGCGCAAGCTCGCTGTCGTACTCACCGAACGCGTGACGGTGGGCATCCTGACTGCCTACGCGCTGGTGTCGCTAGGCCGCTATCCCCATACCGATTGGACCGGACGGCTCACCGACCGCGACCATGCCATCATCCGCCGCTCGATCGAAGCTGTCGGTGCTCAGGATCTGGCATCGCGCAACGTCAGTGAACTATCCGATGGAGAACGGCAGAAGGTGATGCTGGCCCGTGCACTGGCGCAGGAGCCGTCTTTCATGGTGCTCGACGAGATCACGGCCTTTCTGGACCTGCCGCGGCGCGTCGATATCATGCGCATCCTGCGCACGCTGGCGCATGAGCATGGCCGGACGATTCTGTTATCCACCCACGACCTGGATCTGGCGCTACGAACCGCGGATATGCTCTGGCTGCTGCCGAAAGGCGGGCCGCTGCGCACCGGCGCGCCGGAGGATCTGGTCTTAAGCGGCGCCTTTGAGCAGGCCTTCTCTTCGGAAGGTGTCGACTTCGACAAGTTGCAAGGCCATTTCCGGCTGCACAACACCTTTCACGACGATGTGCACCTGGAGGGCAATGGAGCCGAAGCGTTCTGGACGGCCCGGGCATTGGAGCGCGAGGGTTTCCGTGTCGTGTCCGACAACCCTATAGGCCCATTGCGGGTGAATGTGTCGGAAACGGGATGGCGTGTCTTTGGTAACGGCGCATGGAGCGAGTCGCCGTCGATCGAAAAGGTTGTCGAACAGCTACGAAAGCGAAGAGGAGTGCAATGAGATTGCCGTTACTGCTGCCTATGGCTTGGCTGGTATTGCCCTCGATGATGTTGGCGCAGACCAGCATTCAGGGAATGCTCTCCGGGACCATCACTGACGCGACAGGCGCGGCTGTGCCCCGCGTGCGAATCGTGGCGCAATCGGAGGGCCAGAAGGTCGAGTTTCGGGGGGAAAGCACGGAATCGGGGGTCTTCATCATTCCCGGCGTAATGCCCGGGCCCTATACCGTCACTTTTCAGAAAGAGGGATTTCGCCTGCTGGTACGCGAAGGCGTTGCAGTCAGTGTGAATCAGACCGCGGTGGTGAATGTGACGCTAGCCGTAGGCGAGGTGGCTGAGACGGTAACAGTACAGGCCGACGCATCGCCTGTGCAGACACAGACCACGGAGATGTCCCTGGTAGTGCAACGCAAGAGCATCAGCGAACTACCGCTCAACGGAAAGGACTTCCAGAAGTTGATGTTCTTGGCGCCCGGCGTCGGCGGCCAGCGCGCCACCAACACAAACACGAATAACTCCATTTCCGGCGCTCGCGAAGGCTCTAACAATTACGTGCTGGATGGCGTGAGTGCGAATGATGAGCGCGAGGTTGCAGGGTTGCCGTTGGGCGCTTCCAGCCGGCAGCTACCGAACGTGATTTCCACCGAGTCGCTGGAGGAATTCCGCGTGATCACCTCGAACGCGGATGCCACGTTCGGACGAGGTGCCGGCGGACAGATTAACGCCATCACGCGGTCTGGCAGCAACGACTGGCATGGTTCGGCATACGAGTTCCTTCGCAATGAGGCCATGGATTCCCGTGACTTCTTCAACCGCGGGCCATTTTTCGATTCCAGCGGCCGTGCCGTGACGCCGCCGTTCCGCCAGAACCTATTCGGCGGTTCGCTGGGTGGCCCCATCCAGAGAAACAAGCATTTCGTCTTCGGGAACTTCGAGGGATTCCGCCAGCGCCTGGAGTTGACGAGCGCGGTGACACTTCCCAATGCGGACTTGGTAAGGCTGATCCCGGGCGATCTGGGCCGCTTATCGCGCGGGTTCTACTTGGACACCGGCGTGGTGCCCTCGGGTACCGTCGCCGGAGTGCGGCCCTTTGCCGACGCAGACAGACGCGCGGCCATTGCCGCCGGATTTTCCTCCGCTCTCTTCGACGGCGATGTCTCCAATGGAGAAGCCGGCAGTTATCTCACCAGCCGTTCGTCCACATCGGATTTCCGGCAGAACAGCTTTCTCATCCGAACAGATCACATCTTCAGCCCACGCGTCCGCCTCATCGCGCGCTACGCCGAGGCGCGCAATCGTGCCGACACCAACACCGCGACACTGCCTGGAACCGGCACAACCACACCCGCGTCGTACCATTCCCCAACGGCCCAACTGGTGTTGACCCCGAGTGCGACGCAGCTTCTCGAACTGCGCGGCAGCGTCACCCGAAAGACATCCGACATTCAGATCCTGGACGGACTGCCGGGGCCGCTTGCATCCTTGGGGGTAGCGCCCGAAGCCGGCATCGCCATCGCGGCGGCAGGTATCACCTTCCAGTTGCCAAGCATCGCTCCGTTCGTGGTTCGCGACAACCAAACCACACCGCAGTTGGCCGTACAGCATACGCTTTCGCGAGGCACGCTGATTGTTCGTACCGGCATTGACCTGCGGCGCGTTGAGGTCAACTTCCGGAACAACACGTTTCCGCGGCCGTCGTGGCAGTTCAGCGGCCTTGTCGGCCCGAATGGGATTCTCGGACCCGGTGCGGGAGCCGCGCAACCCGTAGCCGCCTCGGTCAGCCAGACAGTCTTTGGAACCAATGGTGGCCCCACCACGCCGCAGCGTGGATGGATTTCCACCCAGCAGGAGTACTTCGTGCAGGCGGACTGGCGTGTCCGGCGCAACATCACCGCGAACCTGGGCCTTCGTTACAGCTACTTCGGCGTCTATCGCGAACGGCTGAACGCCCTTTCCAATCTCTATGCCGAGCAAAACGGGCAGATCGTGGAAGGCGTCAATCCATTCGCCTTCGGGCGTCTGGCGAACCGTGTGGCGCCCATCTCCGATGACCTCGGCCTCTACGCGCCCGACCGCAACAACTTCCAGCCGCGCCTTGGCCTCGCCTGGACACCGCGGGATCGGACGGTTCTGCGTGCTGCCTACGGACTCTATGTGGATCGCATCTACCAACTCCCGCTTAGCAATCTGGCGAACAACGTACCGTTCGCCAACGCCAGCAGCGGCACACAGGTTCCGTTCCGCCTGGGCAACGTGCCACTCACCGCCGCGGCCCGGCCGGTGTTGTTCGGTGTCGATCCGGCAATTCGGAATCCCTACATGCAACGCTTCAGCCTGGCCTTGGAACAGCAGATCAGCAGTGGGACAACCATCAGCGCCGCCTATGTCGGGTCAATCGGGCGTAAGCTCATTCGAACGGACGAGCCAAATCTGGCTGGGGCGTTCCCGCAGGCGCTGCGGCCGGAACAGCGATTCTCAGACCAGCGCATCATCTCCAACCTCTCCTCGTCGGACTACGACTCGCTGCAGGTAACAGCGGTGCGCCGCTTCGCGCATGGCGTTTCCTTCACCTCGACGTACACCTACTCCAGCTATCGGGATGACTCCTCCACGGACTTCTTCGCGGCACGTCCGACGTTGATCAATCTGGATGCGTCGGCAGCGGCAGGAATTCAGGGCGGCACGCGACTGGCGCCGCGCCCCGTCACCGCCGACTATGGCCGCTCGGAGAACGACGCACCGCATGTATTTGTCACCAGCGTTGTCGCGGAACTCCCGTTTGGGAAAGGCCGCAAGTGGGGTGCGAACCTGCATCCCATGGCGGACGCCATTCTCGGTGGATGGTCGCTATCCGGTCTGCTGCAGATCCGCTCCGGCCCGCCCTTTGACACGACGCTGGGCACCGACGTCAACGACGACGGGTACTTCGCGGACAGGCCGGCGCTGCTGAGTGGCTCTGCTTCTGACCTCTACCGCCAGACTGGCGAAAAGACGCAGTTTCTACTTCCTGCCGCTGAAGCACGGCAGCGTCTCGGCGATCCCAGGAACGTCGCCGACCCATTTGCTACACTGCCGCGCAACGCGTTACGAGGCGACCGCATGGAGATTGTCGACGCATCGGTGAGCAAGCGGTTCGCCCTGAGCGAGCGCCTGCGGCTCAACATCGAAGCGAACGTCTTCAACGTGCTGAATCGGGCTACCTTCGCGGTACCGAACTCGACTCTCTCGTCGCCGTTCTTCGGTGTCGTCACTGGCACCCTGCGTACCGCAACACCGCGGCAGGTTCAGCTCGGCGCGAAGGTTACTTTCTGATGATCCGGCTGGTGGCTCTGGCGGTTTTGGCGTTGTTGTCCGGGTGCGGACGACGCGACGTTACTGCTTCGCCGCGAGCCGTGTGCAACCCTTCAGCGCCATCCGATCAGGTCCGCTTCACGCACAGCATCCAGCTGAAGGCGACCTATCGCGACGGATATAAGATTGTTGATTTCCAGCCTTCGGTATATACGCAGGAGACGATCCGGCTATTGCTGGTACCCTGTGATTCCGCGATTCCTCGCGACATTGCTGCCGACCTTGTTGTTCGCACGCCTGTCTCCACGGTGGTGACAGCCAACTACGGGATGAACTCTGCCTTGGAAGCGTTGGGGCTCGCGGATCGTGTTGTGGGAGTGGGCAGTTTTCGCGGCGTAACGTCACCGCGATTGAAGCAACGCATCACCGAAGGGAAGATCCTGGAAGTGGGTGGCGGGACGCACTCCAACATCGAGAAGACGCTGGCGCTGGCTCCCGATCTCTTCCTCACGTTCTATTCCGCCTACCCGCAGTTCAACATGCATCCGAAGCTCTGGGAAACCGGTCTGCGCGCGGTTCCGCTTTCCGATCACACCGAACCTACGCCGCTGGCCCGCGCCGAATGGATCAAGTTCCTTGCTCTATTCTTTGACAAAGAGCGCGAAGCCAACCGCATCTTTAATGAAGTTGTGGAGCGATACCAGCGTGTCGCTCAAATCACGAGCGGCATCGGCGAGCGGCCTCAGGTTTTGGCGGGGTTCATTTCCTCCCGCGATGTCTGGCACACGCACGGCGGACAGAACTATATGGCCGCGCTGATTCACGATGCCGGCGCCGAGTACTTTTGGAAGGACCAGATCCATGGCTCGCTGGTTTACGTGGGATTTGAGCGCATGTTCGACGCTGCGGTCGCTACCGAGAGTTGGGTCACCGGTGGCTTCCTACCTCCGACACTGGGCGTGCTTCGGAAACAGCAGCCGGCGCTGGCGTGGCTGAGGCCGGTCCAGCAGGAGAACGTCCTGAATCCGGGCAAGGGGTTGGCTCCCTTTGCTCCCATGCCCTATCACGATCAGTCGCTGGATAAGCCCGACGCGGTACTGGCTGACCTGATCCATCTGCTACACCCCGAACGGCTGCCTGACCACCGGCCGGTCTTCTTTGAACGGCTTCCGAAGTAAAGATAAGGAGCACATCACAATGGAAACGCTTCTGCGCAACTTGAAGCATGCGCTGCGCCAGATCCGCAGACAGCCAGCGCTGGCCGGCGCCATCATTCTGACGCTTGGTCTAGCCATTGGCGCCAGCACAGCGATCTTCAGTTTCGTCAACGCGCTCCTGCTTCGGCCATTCCCCTTCAAAGATCCCGACCAGTTGGTCGAGATCCAGTCGATCCGCGGCGGGCAGCCGGGCAAGGTTTCGATGGTGGAGATCCTGGACATGCAGCGTGAGCTCTCCGTGATTGAGAGCATCGCGGCGCATAAGGGCGGCGCGGGCGGTTACAACTACTCCGGCGAAGGTCGGCCGGAGGAGTGGCGCGCCGTGCTCACCACGGGCAACCTCTTCGAGGTGCTCGGCGTATCGCTGGCGGCAGGGAACAAGTGGCCGCCGCAGCCCGACCGGGACCGCGATTTCCGAGTGGTACTGAGTTACGGCGTATGGCAGCGAAGCTTCGGCGGCCGACCTGATGTTGTCGGCAAGACTATTTCCCTGGACCATGCGCCGGGTTACACGATTCATGGTGTGGCGGGCCGTGGCTTCGACTTCCCTCGAGGCATTCAGGTCTATCGTTCCATCGGCGGATTCACCAACTATGAAAAGCGGGACGTCCGCGATGTCGTTGGCATTGCGCGGATCCGCCGGCCCGCCGGCGTTGCGCAACTCCAGGCGGAGTTGAACGCTTTCTCCAGCCGCCTGCAATCGGCTTACCCTGACTCCAATGCCGGCCTGACCTTCCGCGCGGTTCCCTTTCGCGAACTCTATGCGGGAGACGTACGGCCATATCTATGGCTTCTTCTTGGTGCCGTCATTTTCGTCCTGCTGATCGCTTGCGCCAACGTCACCAATCTCCTGCTCTCGCGTGCCCTTAGCAGGGATCGGGAGATGGCTGTTCGCGTCGCCATCGGAGCCGGGCGCTGGCAACTGCTGGGACAATTGCTTACCGAGAGCGTCGTGCTCTCGTTGAGCGCCGCCCTGTTCGGCGTTGGACTGGCCTATGCCTGGATGAAAGTGCTGCGCACGTTGATCGGCTTTGAACTGCCCGAATGGATGGTGATTGACCTGGATGGGCGCGTGCTGTTGTTTACCGCCGGCATCGGCCTTGCCGCCGGGATTCTTTCCGGGTTGGCGCCGGCGCTGCAGGTGGCCGGTACTGCCCTGGCCGAGACCTTGAAAGAAGGGGGCAGGGGCGGTTCAGCCGGTCGATCCTCGGGCCGTCTTCGAGATGCGATGATCATCGCCGAGGTTGCCCTGGCGGTCGTGCTACTGGCAGGGGCAGGGCTGCTGATTCGCGGCTTCCTCCATTTGCAATCGCAGGAGAAAGGCTTCGACTCCACAGCGGTATCCACGTTCCGCGTTGCGCTTGGGTGGCGGCGCTACGGCGGGGAGCGGGTGGTTCGTTACTACGAACAGGCGCTGCAAAAGATGTCCGCGATCCCGGGGATAACGGAGGTCGCGCTCGATACCGACCCGCCCCTGGCGCGGCAGGAAGAGACGCAACCCGCCACTGTCCAGAGGGAAGGCCAATCAGCGCAGGAAGCTCTCCAGAACCCCTACGTCACCCGCCACACGGTGAGCGAGAACTTCTTCGCCTTCGCCCGTATCCCGATTCGCCAGGGTCGTACCTTCTCCGCGTTTGACCAGCAGAACTCCGAGCCGGTGGCTATCATCAGCGAACGGCTGGCAAAGCTTCTTTGGCCTGACGGAGATGCGGTTGGGCGCCGAATCCTGTGGAATCCGGCCAGTAACCGCGCCCCGCAGTGGCGCAAGGTGGTCGGAGTAGCCGGGAATGTGCAGCAACGCGAACTCGGAGGGCAGCCCGGCTACGACTATTACTTGCCCTACCGCCAGGATGCAGGGGCGGCCAATCAGTACATCCTGGCCCGCACTTCACTTCCATTGGCCGAGTTCACCAGACTCTCCGAGCAGGCAATGTGGAGCATTGATCCTGAACAGTCCATCTTCGACTTCGCCACATGGGACGAACGAATCCTGAACAGTATCTGGCAACTCCGAATCTCGCGCATGCTGCTCATGCTGTTTGCCGGCGTGGCGCTGGTGCTATCGGCAATCGGGATCTACGGCGTGATGTCCTTCCTGGTGGGTCAACGGCGGCGAGAGATGGGGATCCGCCTGGCACTGGGAGCGACGCCCGGGTCGGTGCAGGCCATTGTGATCCGGCGAGGGGCAACATTAGGTGGCGCGGGAATGGCGATTGGGCTGGTGCTTTCCGTGTTGGTAAGTCGGGGGCTATTTACCCTTGTTCCCGGCATGTCCGGCATTGATCCGGCTAGCTTCGGCCTCGCGCTCGCCATCATCGCTGCAGTCATTATCAGCGCCTGCGCCGTCCCGGCCTGGCGTGCTTCCTCGGTGGATCCTGTCGAGGCCCTGCGCCAGAGCTAACTGGGCGGCAGCAGCGTCTGCTGTCCGCGCTGCCTGAAGAGGGGGTGGTGATCAGTGCGCGGATCGCCAATGGACCACAAGGTTAATCACGTGATCAACCACAACCTGGGCCAGGACATGGTCAAGATTTACATGAGAGACGTGGCGCACCCATCGCCCGTCAGGCTGGCTAGCTGGCCAAAGCTAACTTCAGATCGGCATGTTCAAAAGCTGACTCCATCCGATCCATCTCCGAGTTATGTAGTCCGAAACGGGCGGCTTCCTTCCGCCAGTCGACCACCACTGTCCCGACCTCACGCGCCATGGCACGCGCCTCGGCCGGCTTCAACTCAAAGTACGAGGCAACGTCGTACGCCAGCTTTAACGACGCCGTCCCATCCTCCAGATCGATTGCGGTTGTCAGGACTCTGGGCTTCACATCTGCAGGAACCGGGTTTAGGTCGTAAGCCGGCGAAAGCTTCCAGCCAGATGATCCCGCCCACAGGAAGCCATGATTGCGCAGGTGGTCGTCCGTGTTTGAGATCAGGATGCTGAACACAATGCGTCGCCAGAGTGCGTGCATGTCCCGCTTGGGCTCGGCGCCATGCTGGCGTAGTACATCCACAAATTCGAAATAGCTGTGCGCCTCGTTATCCCGTGAATCGAGCATGCTCATTGCCGACAGGAACGGTATGCGCATGCCGGCTTGGCGGTCGAAGCGGCGCAGAAGCAGCACAGGCTTGGTGCCGATGGTTTCCATGCGCCATGGCGAAACCGAAATTCCGGCTTTGCCGGCAAGTGTCAGCGCCACGGCTTCCCACACCACCGTATTGACCTCATCTGCCTTGTTGGGAAACTTCGCGATCAGAAGATGACCATCGCTGTCGCGCACCGAAGCCTTTGGGCGGGCACCGCCCAGCGACGATCCCGGCGCAAGTAGCAATCGCAGGTCTTCGTCGCTGTCCTGATCGGCAATCACATGCTCGGCGGCCGACAGAAGCCGCGGAAGTTCCACGAGCGGTGGAATCCTGTGGGGTGATTGGTCTGCGAGAAATGGACCACCTTCCTTGTCGGAGAATCGGAGCGCACCTTGGCGCGCTTCGTCATCAACCAGCAGAAGGAAGTCAATCTCCCGAACGGTTCTGGGAGTTCTGCCCTCGCGTTCTGCCCGCCGCCGCTCGGCGCGCCGCATCAGGACGCGGCCCCATCGGTCCGGCGCTGAGTCACCGATGGCCCCGAACAGTGGTCTGTCCGCGGCAGTGTGAAACGGACCTGGCCCGAGTTTCAGGGCCGGTTCCAGCGAGAAGCGCTCCCCATGTGCAAGCCAACTCCTGTCGTACTCAAAAGTCGCCGTTTCCCTGTCTTTGCGCAAACGCGCCCACAGGCGGCCGACGAGATAGGTGGTGCCTTGCAGGTCGACATAAACGCAGACTTCGCGGTCCATCACTGAGCCCCTTTAGGCTGCTTGGCTTTGCGGGGGTTGGAGAGGCGGATGCGCTTCGGGAGGTGTTCTTCTTCCAACTGCCGGCCAAGCGTGTCCTGGGACGCGTCGGCCAGCGCTGCCAGGCGGTCAACTAGCCCGAGAGCAAAGAGTACCGTGGCATAGTTCCCGACAGACACGGCCGCACCACCCTTTTCAATCCGGTTCAGCGTCGTGCGGCTGATAGATGCCCGCTCAGCGAGAATTGCGACGGGGATGCGCCGTCGCCGGCGCGCGTCGCGGATATCCTGGCCGAGCTTGCGGAGAGCCCGCAATACAGGTAGGGGGAGAAGTGGTGCGGTGAGAGGGCCCTTCATGGCATGTCCTATATATGGCACATTATCGCCTTCACAGTAGCCAATAATGAACGCTAAGTCAAACGGTGGGCTGAGACAGCACCGCTTGGGCCGAACGGATACACAAGTACCGGCCGTCCGAACAGATCTGCGCCGGACACTGCGGCCATACCGTTCGAATCTGACCAAGCCACTGCTCCAGCATTCCCCGAAATCGTCGAGGTCGACTGTACTCCACCGATCCCAATTGCGCCGTGAGGCCGAAATCCCCGAACAGAGGAATGCGCTCATCCCCCTTTGCGGTGAAGCAGCGATAGCTGAGCCACATGAACAGGTCGAGTACGGCCGGCGCGCCAGCAAAAACCTTCACCGCCTGGATGTCCGTCGGGATCGGATGGGCCATGATCTCCTGATAGAACTCGTCGCTCAGGACGATGACGTTCTCGAATTCCTCCGAGATGGCCAGTTGAGACGAACTCCGGTTGTACCAGATCTGCGCCTCGCGGAAGAAGTTGAACCGGGATCGCTGGATTACTCGGGAATGCTGACGAGTTGAGTCGGTCCCGAAAAAGATGGTCGCACCGAAGATACGCTCAAAAGCGACGATCAGGCGGCGGTACTCCTTCCCGCCCCTTGCAAGTCCAAAGGTATCGAGCATCTCCGAAGCAGACCGGAAACGAATCGTCTGGCTCTGCTGCCGCACAGCAAGGGTGGCCAGGAAGATCGGCACGAGACGGTCCTGCCCGGAGGGCAGCCCGAAATCAGGATGGCCGGTTACTTGCAAGGTAAAGAGTCCGTTACGACGTTCATAGAGCAGGGTTGATGGTGGCGGATGCCGTACAGGGAGGCCGCACAGCACGAAAGGTCGAGAGGCGAAACCCAGTTGTTGGGTAGCCCGGTCGCGGCGTTCCCGCACCAACTGAATGCTTTCAGCTTGGCGCAACCGTCGTTTGGATATCCGAACCTCCGGCAACACCCCAGCCAGGACAGATCCGGCCCGTTCCAGCCCTCGGTTGACCTGCCGGCAGCCAACCTGTTCAACTTCCGCCGAGGTAAGCACGGTAGGCGCGGCAACCTGTTCAGAAACCTGTTCAACTTCCGCCGCATCCCGCCCTAATCGCGGTGCAAGCGAACCACCCTGACCATAGTTTTCAACGATTTGCGTTGAGCGAGTTGTTTCGTAATCAGCAGGTCGCCGGTTCGGTCCCGGCGGGTGGCTCCAGAATATCTGAAGCTGTGTCAGCAAGATACGCACGAATAGCAGGCGGCCAGAAATGGTCGCCTTTACCTTTTACGACACATCTCTAATTTGGGTGGCCGCCACCTACAGCTACACAGGTCCCAATAGTCGCGGTCCAAGAGTCTCGTCGGGGGGGAGCGTGCATCGCCTTTTGTGTATGATCGCCCTCCCGTCTGAAGGCGCAAGCAATCCGTTGTCCCGATTTGACCAGCAAGACCCAAGTCGCCGAAAAGCGGTATCGACTCGGCGCAGTACGGCCGGGAAGCGCCCATCAGCTCGATAGCCTTAAGGTCGTTGGGGACTGAAAGACGACCCAAACCGGCTGACAGTTGTCGCCAAATCGGCGCAATGTGCAATCCAGGAATCAGCAGACTTTTCGCGGCGCGTTCGTGTTAGACTCGCCCAAGTAGTAACGCAAAATCTAAGCTGGCGAGCCCCAGGTTTAACGCCTGTGATAACAGAGCCTCTCTCGTTAAGTCGCGGTGAAGACATTCCAGAGTTGACCGCCGGCTTGTATGCCGAACTGCGGCGATTGGCGGCGCAATTCCTGCGACGCGAGGGAGCGAACCATTCGCTACAGCCGACAGCTCTGGTGCACGAGGCCTATATCCGCCTTGCCGGTTGGAAGGATTTCCGGTTTCAGAGCCGTGCCCAGTTCTTCGGGGCCGCCTCCTTTGCCATGCGGCGCGTCCTTGCGGAGGCCGGGCGTCGTCGCAGCACCTTGAAACGTGGGGCGAGCGCGACGCTACTGGTTAGTCTGGATGAAGCCGAGGTACAAACCTGCGGTGCTTTGGTCGATGTTCTCGCAATCGACCAGGCCCTGCGGCGGCTCGAAGAGATTCACCCTGAGGCGAGCCGTGTGGTGGAGATCCGGATCTTCGGCGGTCTCACGATCGCCGAAACCGCCGCCTACCTTAACGTCTCCCCGGCAACTGTAAAACGGCATTGGATTACGGCCAAGGCTTGGCTGACGAGAGAAATGACGCTTCGATGATAAATCCGGAGAGGTGGGAGCGGATTGAGGATCTGCTGACGCGCGCGCTCGAACTGGCCTCGTCGCAGCGCATCCCTTTCCTACGGCGGGAGTGCGCCGGGGACGACGAACTGCTGGGCGAGTTGCTTTCGCTGCTTGCAGCGCACGAGAGACCTGCTCCTCAGGGCTTCCGCACCGTGCAATGCATTCTAAGCGCGCTGGAAGAGGAGTACCACCTGGGACAACGGCTGGGCAGCTATCGCCTGGACGCCTTGCTTGGGCGGGGGGGCGTCGGTTTGGTTTATCGGGCGGTCGATTCCGAGTCGGGCCGGGTAGTGGCCCTCAAGGTCTTCGCTTCCGGCCAGGAGGATCGCGGCCACCTGGAGCGCGAGTGCCGCGCCATGAAGGCGATACGCCATCCAAACGTCGTTGAGGTACTTGGCTTCGGAGAGGCAGAAGGTACGGCGTACCTAGTCATGGAATGTATTGATGGCGAGACGCTGGCACAGCGGTTGCGACAAGGCCCCCTGCTTTCCGCGCAACTTGCCGGAATCGCTCTGCAAATAGCCGATGGGCTTGCCGCTGCACACCGCGCCGGCATTGTTCATGGCGACCTTAAACCAGGTAACGTGATGCTCGATCGCGAGGGTTGCGTCAAACTTCTCGATTTCGGCCTGTCGCGCTCGCTCCACCCGGAGACCAATGACTCCAGTACATTCACGGGACAGACTATCCGCGGAACCGTGGCTTATCTTTCGCCCGAGCAGGTCCAGGGACAGAGGCCTGACGCTCGCTCCGACGTCTTCTCGTTTGGAGCCATGCTGCAGGAGTTGGCAACGGGCGAACGCCCGTTTCAAGGAGAGACTCCGGCCGCGACGATGGGAGCCATACTCCATCTCGCTCCACGGCCAATCGAGGGCGTGTCACGGGAGCTGCGCGCCCTGATTGCGCGTTGCCTGGAGAAGAATCCCGCCCAGCGATTCAACAGTGCCTCGGAACTGCAAGCTCAGTTAACCGCGTTACCACGGAGAGATGAAGTGAGGCGGTTCATCCGGGGCGGCTTTGGGCGGTGGTGGCTCCGCCCTGCTCGTATTGCGGCCATGGCCGGACTCGCGGCCGCGGCGGGATGGGGCCTGCGCTGGGTAGGGCAGCGGCCGGCCGTGGGTCCTACGCAGATGCGGCTGCTGTCGCACTCATCGGTGACGGCAATCGAACCGGCATTCTCGCCCGACGGCAGATGGGTAACCTACGCGGCGCAAGCTGGACCCGGCGAGGGCCTGGACATCTGGGTACAGGACCTTCCCGATGGCGAGCCTCGGAGATTAACGTTCGACGAAGCAGACGATCGCGCCCCGAACGTATCCCCGGATGGGCAGTGGATCGCTTTCCGTTCCGTACGCGGGAGAGGAGGTATCTACCGGGTCAGGCCATCCGGGGGGGCCGAGCAATGGCTTGCGCCGTTGGGACGCAAACCCCGCTACTCCCCCGACGGAAAGTGGCTCGCCTTCGAAACGGATCCGGAGGGCGCCGGGTACGAATCCGGATCGAATGTTGGTGCGTTGTACATGATGCCAGCCGGGGGAGGAACGCCACGTCGCTTCCGCCCCGAAATACCACGAACCTTCGCCCCAGTTTGGAGCCCCGACAGCCGCTTCCTGCTGTTTTCCTCTTTGGGAAGCCGGCGCGGCGAGGAAAGCTGGTGGGTCGCCGCCATGGAAGATGGGCCGGCTATGCGCGTCCGTCCGCTTCCCGCCCACCTGCGCGGAGGTTACCGGTTCGAGTTCGAGAGGATTGTGCCGCAGTGCTGGCTCCCCGATGGCCGGCTGGTTTTTCAGCACTACCAGGGGAGCATCACGTCCATCATGGATGCCCCCTTCTCGCTTCGGAGTGCGCAGTTCACCGGGCCTCCCAAGCGAACTCTCTTGGGAGCGGACAATCAATCGAATCCGGTCTGCGGACCCGATGGGCAGCTGTTGTTCGTCAGCAACACGACGAAGGCTGAGATCTGGAGCGTGCCCACCGTGGAAAACCCGCGGCGGTTGTCACGAGAACTGCGCGTCCATACAAACCTCCACTCCGGGACACTGAATCCCCACATATCGCCCGACGGCGCCAGCCTGGTGTATTCGCACCTCAACGGGCGCCAGACCTCGGTGAGGCGCAGGGACCTGGACACCGGAACCGAGCACGAGATCACGACCAGAAAGGGTATAGGCATGTGGATGCGCCAGAGCTCTGGCGGCCGCTTCTACGCCATCTACGACGAATTGGAGCCCGCGGCGGGTGTGCGGATCACGGCCAACCACGGGGCATCTGCCGCAACAATCCCGGTGAGCGGTGAGCCGATCGAGATTTCGCCCGACGGCCAGTACCTGCTTTCCCGATCGAAGTCCGAACCTTCACGTGTCCTTCTCCAAACCGCAGCCGGCGAAGTTTCGCGAACTCCGATCCTGCACCTGCCTGGTGCAATGCTTCGGTTCGTCCGATTCTCTCCAGACCAACGCTGGCTCGTCATCGGCGTACAGCGCGGCGATGCGGCGGTCGTCAGCTACATTGCTCCGTTTCGAGGACCGGTGGAGATCCCGTTCCAGGACTGGCAGTCCGCCAGCACGGTGGCGGCGAGTCATGCGGACTGGGCACCGGACGGCCGGCGGCTCTATTTCTTTTCGCGCCACGATGGTTATCTTTGCCTGTGGACGCAAAAGCTGGACGCTACCACTAAGCTACCGATTGGCGCCAGTGAGCCGGTGCAACACTTCCATCACTTCCATCTGAACCTGCAGGGGGTTCCGAAGTATCACCTGGGGCTAACCGTTTCTCGGGATCGAGTCGCGTTTAACGCCCGCGGTTGGCACTCCGGTGTGTGGTGGGTACACTGAGGTTTCTTCGATTTCCTTGAGCCGGTTTGGAAGCGGATCGCACTTCTAAGGGCGTATGCCCATCTCGCGCAGGCAAGCCCTTCTCCGGCTCTCGCCTTTTCTGGCCGGTGGCTGCCGCCGTGGTGACGGGGCGCCGCTACGGATGCTATCTATTTCCATTCAGGAAGCCTTCCCGCTCCATGCCGCAGTGGAACTCGGCTATCTCCGTGAAGCCGGCATCAGACTCCAGATTGAGGAAATGCCCCGCGGTTCGCAGATCACCGAATCGCTGGTGGGAGGGTCGGCGGACCTCGCCTATCACACGTTCTTCGATACGCTGCTCCGCGTGCCGGGTGGACGCCGATTGCAGTCGTTCTGCACGGTGACGAGGTTGCCCCCGGCGGTGCTGGCGGTCTCCGCTTCGGCGAGGACCAGGATACAACGAGTGGAAGACCTGAAGGGATCGGTGGTCGGGATAGCGGGCTTTGGCAGCGGGCATCACCGTCAGTTAGAGGCGATCCTTGCGGTCCACGGACTCGGCACCTCCCACGTCGAGTTGGTCGCGTTAGGCAATGGCGCGTCGTCCATTGCGGCGATCGAGCATGGCAAGGTTGGTGTCGCCATGCTCAATACCAGCGTGTTGAACACGCTGAAGAAACGATCACCGGGTATTCGCGTTCTGGTGGATCCGCGGACGGAGAGCGAATGCCGAAGGATCTTCGGGGTTGACGCGGTTCCTTCCCACGGCTTACTAGCGACATCCATGTGGATCGAGCGGAATCCGGACATGGCCCGGGACATGGCGCAGGCGATGGTGAAGACCATGCGCTGGATCCGCGAGCATTCCCCGGAAGAGGTTCGGGCGCTTTTGCCAGAACGCCTGCGGACCACTGACGCCGATGCCGATCTAGACACGATTCATTTCGTGGCGCAGGCGCTCTCCGTGGATGGGAGAATGCCGCCGGAAGGGCCAGCCACTGTGCGCAGGCTCTATACGCTGCCCTCCGAACGGCAGATGGGAGGCGAGGCGGATCTGGGGGGCAGCTTCACAAACGCTTTTGTGGAGGCGCTATGAAGCTGACGCGCAGAGCAGCCCTGACAGGTGTGGCGTGGTTGGGGAGTTGCAGGCGCCCCGAGGGGCGTTCGGTGCGGATTATCGCCGTCGGGATCCAGGAGTTCTTTCCGCTGTTTCTCGCACAGGAACTGGGGCACTTCCAGGAAGCCGGCCTGGAGGTGGCGATCGATGTGGTTGCCGGAGGGTCGAAGGCAGTAGAGGCCCTGATGGCGGGCTCCTCCGACGTCATGTGCGACAACTGGGATTACACGCTCTTCCGGGCTCCCCAAGGCCGCCGATTGCGTGCCTTTACGATTGTGCTGCTGACGCCTTCGCGGCTGCTGGCGGTAGCGCCGGCGCAGGCGGACCGCATCCAGCGCGTCGAGGATTTGAAGGGCGCCACCGTGGGGGTCGGGAGCTTCGGCGGCACCCACCACCGCATCTTGGAATACTTCCTTTCCGTGCACGGATTGAAGATCTCCGACGTCCAAGTAGTGGTGATTGGCGCGGGTCCTTCCGCGGTGGCCGCCTTCGAGCACGGCAAGGTGGACGCCGGCATTCTTACCTGGAGTTCCTATAACGTGCTGAAGCTCCGGGCGCCGCGAACCCGCGCGCTGATTCACCCGCGGTCACGCGAGGAGAAACGGCGTGTCTTCGGTATCGAGGACTTGCCCAGCCACTCCCTGTTCGCTCGCGAGGACTGGCTGGCGGCCCACCCCGCGCAAGCGCGCGCTCTGGCAGAAGGAATGCTCCGGACCATGCGTTGGCTCCGGGAGCATCCGGCGGAAGAGATCCGCGCACTCATGCCGGAACGTTTCCGCACCGCGTATCCGGAGGCAGACCTGGAGACGATCCGCGCGGTGGTGGATGCTTTATCGCCGGATGGTGTCATGCCTCCGGGAGGGCCCGAAGCGGTGGCCAAGGCGGTTACCTCCGCAGTCGACCGGGAACGGGAGCCGAATTTCGATCTGTCGAAAACCTACACCAACGAGTTCGTGAAGCCGGTGAAATAGCACGCGCAACTTTTTCCGTGCGGCTTGAGCCGGTTTGGAGAGGCAAGCCACTTCTATAGGTATGTCCGCAACGATGAAGCTGACTCGCAGAGAGGTTGTCGGGGGGCTGGCCCTGTTGGGGAGTTGCAGGCGTGGCGAGCGGAGTGCCGTGCGGATGATCGCCGTAGGGGTGCAGGAGTTCTTCCCCCCGTTCCTCGCGCAGGAACTGGGCCACTTCCGGGATGCCGGCGTTGCGGTGGCGATCGAAGTGGCTGCCGGCGGAACGAAAGCAGTGGAGGCCCTGATGGGGGGCTCCTCCGACGTGGTGTACGGCAACTATGAAAACACCCTTCTGCGGGCTCCCGAAGGCCGCAGGTTGCGTGCCTTCCTAATCAGCTCCCTAAAGCCCGGCATCCTGCTGGCGGTTGCGCCCGCGCAGGCGGACCGCATCCGCCGCGTGGAGGACCTGAAGGGCGCAACCGTGGGGATCGGCAGCTTTGGCGGCCCTTTCCATCGCACGCTGGAGCATTTCTTGTCTCTGCATGGATTGAAGATCTCCGATGTTCACGTGGTCGTGGTCGGTAACAGCGCTCCGGCGGTAACGGCGCTCGAGCACGGAAAGGTTGACGCCGGCATGCTCAATCGGGGGGCCTACAACATGCTGAAGCGACGGTCGCCAGGAGCGCGTGTGTTGGTAGATCCGCGTTCGCGGGAGGAGCAACGGCGTGTGTTTGGTGTGGAGGAACTTCCCTCCGCTTCGCTATTTGCGCGTGAGGACTGGCTGGCCGGGCATCCCGTCGAAGCGAGTGCCCTGGCGCGAGGAATTCTGACGACCTTGCGGTGGATACGGGAGCATCCGATCGAGGAAGTAGCCGCCCGCTTGCCCGAGCGCTTCCGCAGCGGGGATCGGGAGGCGGACCTGGAGACGATGCGTGAGGTGGCGGACTCGCTGTCCAAGGACGGCCTTATGCCTCCGGGCGGACCCGAAGCGGTTGCGAGGATCTTTACGACGGCAGCGGACCGGGAACGCGAACCGAACTTCGATCTGTCGAAAACCTACACCAACGAGTTTGTGAGGGCGGTGAAATAGCCGCGTGCTCAATTTTTTCCGCTGGCGTGAGCCGGTTTGGACCGGGAAGCCACTTCTACAGGTATGCCCGCACGCGAGACGAGACGGCGTTGGCTGCTAGGGGTCCTACTGGCGCCGTGGGGGTGCAACCGAAACGCCGCCAGCCTTGCGGAGGCGCGGATCGCAATCCCTTTGGGGACTTTCGGGCATACAGCCGTTCCCCTGGCGCAATCGCTGGGCTACTTCGAACAGGAGGGCGTGCGCGTAACGCTGGCTGGGATGTCCGGCTCGGCGAAGGCGATGGAGGCCCTGGTCAGCCAAAGCGCGGATATCGCGGCAGCCTCATTAGAGCAGACGGCTCAATTGACGGCCGAGGGTCAGCCCATGAAGGCGTTTCTGACGCAGTTCAACGGCCTTCCCTTTCCGCTGGTCGTCTCCCCGAAAGCATCGCAAAAGATCGCACGAATGGACGACCTGCGCGGGGCGACGGTCGGTGTTTCCAGTGCCGGCTCGCAGACCCACCTCGTGCTGAGTTATATTCTTTCGCGCCATGGTATGACACCGGAGTCGGTGGCCACTACGGGCATCGGATTCGGTGGGACGAACGTAGCGGCAATCGAGCATGGCCGGGTAGACCGGCAGTCAAGTCCCCGATCGGACTGGAGACGCTGCGGAGGCGTCACCCGGACTTGACGGTCCTGTTCGACCCGCTCGATCCGGCCCGCTTCCGGAAGATCTTCGGAACGGACAACTATCCGTCCTATACTCTGTGCGCCCGCACGCAATGGCTGGAGAAGAACCCGGAACTGGCACGCAAAGTGGCGCGAGCGGTGGTGCGCGGTTTGCGCCATCTGCACGACCGGCCTGTTTCCGAAACCGTTGCCAAGCTTCCACCGGAATACCAAAGCGCCGAGCCATCGGTGGATATCGCCGTCATTGAGCGGTGGCGTCACAAGTACTCGCGGGATGGGCGCTTCCCCGAAAGCGGCTATGACGCGGTTATGCGAGTAACGGCGCATTCGGTGGAGAAAGTGCGACTGGCGAACATCGACGCGCGAACGATCGACACCAACGAATTCCTGGAAAACCCGGTGCTGAAGGAGACCGCGCCAAACGAGTTCACCAACCCTGCGGAAGGAGCCAAGCCTTGAGCATTGTATCCGTGAAACTCACCAACCTCGCGCGCCGCTTTGTCAGCCCCAAAGGCAACCGCTACACGGCGGTTCAGAACATCAGCCTGGATGTCGGCAAAGGCTCATTCGTGTCGATCGTCGGCCCGAGCGGTTGCGGCAAGTCGACCATCCTGAACATGACCGCCGGTCTGATGGAGCCAAGTGAGGGCACGATCCATGTCTTCGGCGAGCGGCTCAAGGGCATCAACAGGCGAGCCTCCTACATGTTCCAGCAGGACGCCTTGCTGCCGTGGAAGACGGTGGTGGGGAACATCGAACTCGGGCTCCATCTGCGCGGTAAGGACGCCAAGGAGTCCCGCGAACTGGCCCTGCAATGGGTCGATCGGGTGGGGTTGAAAGGCTTCGCCGACAGCTACCCGTACCAGTTGAGCGGCGGCATGCGCAAGCGCGCGGCCATGGCGCAGGCGTGGATCGTAAAGCCGGACATCGTGCTGATGGACGAGCCGTTCGGGGCGCTCGACGTACATACCCGGCTGCGCATGGAGGGGGAAATCCTGAGGCTCTGGGCGGAATCGGGCGAGACGGTCATGTTTGTAACACACGACCTGGAAGAGGCCATCGCGCTGTCGGACGAAGTGGTGGTTCTGTCGGCTGGTCCTGGAAGCACGATCGTCGGGCAGTATGGCGTGGACCTGCCCCGGCCGCGCAATCTCATCGATATCAAAACCGAGCCACGGTTCGGCGAGTTCTACCGCGCCATCTGGAGTGATCTGCGTAAGGAGGTCCTGAAGAGCTATGAGCGAAGCGACGAAGCGTAGCGTGCCGATGCTGGTGTGGCAAGTTCTGCTAGGCGCCGGTCTGCTGTCCCTGTGGCAGGTTGGCGTGACCTATCGATGGATGGACAAGTTTTTCTTCAGCCGCCCCAGCGATGTCGCCGAGAGGGTGTGGAAGATGTTTGCGACCGGGAGCGTCTGGGCGCATCTGGCCACCACGATGACCGAAGCGGCGCTCTCGTTCGGCATCGGCGTATTTGCCGGTGTGGTCTTCGGCTTCCTGCTGGCGAGGAACCGTTGGCTGGCGGCGCTGCTCGATCCGTACATCCGCATTGCCAACGCGTTGCCACGGGTGGTGCTGGCGCCGATCTTCCTGTTGTGGTTCGGTCTCGGCATCTGGTCGAAGGTGGCGCTGGGGGTGACGGTAGTCTTCTTCATCGTGTTCTTCAACACCTACCAGGGCGTGCGGGAAGTGGACCCGGTGCAGTTGGACAACGCGCGGATGCTGGGTGCGTCCGAAAGGCAACTGATCCGCCATGTGCTGATTCCGAGTGCGCTGACTTGGATCTTCTCGAGCCTGCATATCAGCATCGGCTTCGCGATCATTGCCGTAGTGGTGGGCGAATACCTGGGGGCCTCGCGCGGCATTGGCTACACAATCGCGCAGGCAGAGGGCGTCTTCGACACCACCGGTGTCTTTGCGGGGATGACCATCCTTGCCGCCGTGGTGCTGCTGGTAGGCGCGGGTGTGGACCGGCTGGAGCGCTGGCTGCTGCGATGGAAGCCGAATCGGGACACGTCGGCGAGGCAGGTGGGGTAGATGGGGCGAGTTCTGCTATTCCTCCTTTTGATGCAGGTCTGCTCCTGTTCGCGAACGGGGACGAAACCCATGGTCCACGTCGCCTCTCTGTCGGGGGTGCAGCGGCTGACCTTCGATGTCGCGATCAATCTGGGCTATTTCGGGGAGGAGGGTTTCGAGGTCCGGGTGGACGAAACCGTCAGTGGCTCGCGAACGATGGAGGCGCTGCTGGGAGGCAGTGTCGACGTGGCGCTGACAACCTACTCGCAGGTGCTGTTGGCGGTGTCCGCCGGACGTGACGTGACGTCGTTTTTTGTAATCACGGACAGACCGATGGTGGTGCTGGCGGCGGCTCCGGGGAAGCCGGAGATCCAACGAGTGGAGGACCTGCGCGGGCGCACGGTGGGAGTGACGTCGTTAGGCGCGCCCATGCAACTGCTGCTCGTGAAGCTGCTTCGGGTACACGGAATGACGGGAGATCAAGTGACGCCGGTGGTGGTTGGGGGTGGCGTCGCACCCATTGCAGCATTGGAGCATGGAAAGGCGGATGCGGCATTCCTGAACGCAGTGCCATTTGAGATTCTTCACGACCGCCATCCGAAACTGAGGATTCTGGCGGACACGCGAACGCCGGCGGGCATATCGGCCATCTTCGGTGTTCCGGCTTGGCCCACCATGGTGCTGGCGGCGTCCTCCCGCTGGCTGGGCGATCACAGCGAGCAGACACGAGGTTTCGGGCGGGCCATGGCGCGGGCGGCCAAGTGGATTCGCGAGAGACCTCCGGAGGAGGTGCTGGCGCACGTGCCCGAGGCGCTTCGCACGTCGAACGCGGAGCCGGCTCTGCGTGCGCTACGGGGCGAAGTAGCAGGTTACACAATAGACGGCCGGATGCCGGCGTGGGCCTCGGCGGCCGCTCGCGACTATCTCTCCGGTTCTTCGGGCAAGGACGTGTCCGTCGATCTGGCCAGGACTTACACGAACGAGTACCTGGAGGCAAAGCCATGATGCGGCGGCGTGACCTTCCGGCGATGATGGCGGCGCTGCTACCCTCATGCTTGCGGCCAGGCACGCGGCCTCGAGTGCGCATCGCGGTCCTCTCGACCTCCATCGGCACCCTTGCGGTCTATCTGGCGAAATCACTGCGCTTCTTTGAGCAGGAAGGTCTCGACGTTCATCTGGAGGAGTTGAGCAGTACCGGCAAGACCATGGAGGCACTACTGGGGGGCAGTGTTGCAATCTGCGCCAGCACTTATGAGCAAACCCTGCAGGCAGCCGCCCTCGGGAGAGATGTCAGGTCATTCTTCCTGCTGTACACGTTCCCGAACAATGCGCTCGTGGTAGCGCCTGGAAGGCCGTTGATCACGACGATTGAACAGCTCAAAAACAAAACGGTAGGCGTAACCTCGCTGGGGTCGGCGAGCCAAAATTACCTAAGTATCATCCTGCTCCGCCATGGAATGAGTTTGGCCGACGTCCAGCCGGTTGCGATCGGAACCGCTGGGACTTCTATCGCCGCGTTGGAGAACAACAAGGTTGACGCGGCAATGCTAACCTCCATCCCACTGGAGACACTCCGCGCCCGAAGGCCGGGTATGAAAGTTCTGGTTGACCTCCGCACACCGGAGGGGACAGCGGTGGTCTTCGGCGTGCCGCACGTTCCTGTTGGTGCGGTGGTATCGTCCTCCCGCTGGCTGGTGGAGAACCCGGATACCGCCCGCCGCATCACGCGGGCGCTCGCCAGGGCGGCGGGCTGGATTCACGAGCGTTCCTCGATTGAAGTCGCAGCCAGCCTGCCGGCGTCGTGGCATACCCCAGGTTCGGGAGCGGCGCAGCGGTCCTTGGAGTTGGCGATGCCGGCACTCTCGCGCGACGGCCGGATGCCGCAGGGTGGCCCCGAAGCCATTCGCGACTTTCTGAAACTGGCGGTGGATCCTTCGCTGAACGTCGATTTGATGAAGACTTACACGAACGAGTTTCTGGAGGCGAAGCCATGATTCGCCGTCGTGACGTGCCGGCGCTGCTGGCGCCCCTCGTTGCCGGCTGTCCGAACCGCAATGCCCGAGGCAGCATCCGATCGGCGGCGCCATTCGCTTCTGTCTCGTACTTACCAATCCTGTTCGCGAGGTCGCTTGGTTACTTCGATCAGGAAGGACTGGCAGTCGAGACCGAGGACCTCAGCAGCGTAACCAAAGTAATGGAGTCCCTCGTCGGGGGCAGTATCGAGATTGCAGGGGGAACGTACGAGCAAACTATCCAGATGAACGCGCTGGGACGCGACGTGACGGCCTTCTTCGTCCTCAGTACGCGTCTTTCGCAGATCCTGGTGGCCGCTCCGGCTCGCCGCGACGTCCAACGCATTGGCGATCTGAAGACCCGCACGGTGGGAGTCACAGGCTTTGGGTCGGCAACCCACAATCTCTTGAACTTCCTATTGCTCAAGAATGGGTTGAAGCCATCCGACGTGGATGTGGTCGCGATCGGGAATGGGGCATCGGCAATCGCTGCCATGGAAAACGGCAGGGTAGCAGCCGCCGTGATGATCTCCACCGCGTTCGAGGTTCTCCGGAGTATGCGTCCGGATGTGATTGTGCTGGCGGATACCCGCACGCCGGAAGGGTCGACGGAACTGTTCGGGGTACCGCGCCTTGCAGCGAGCGCGCTGATGGCAACAAACTTCTGGCTGAGCAAACACCCCAGCGAGGCGCGAGGGGTTACAAGAGCGGTCGCGAGCGCCGCCCGTTGGATCCGGGAGCACCCCGTTGAGGAGGTTTACGCGAAGCTGCCAGAGTCCCTCCAAACGCCCGGATCGGATGCGGGCAAGAGGGCGCTGCTGATGATGATGCCGGCCTTCTCGGTGGATGGCCGGATGCCTTCGGGAGCGCCTGGCACGATTCGCGACTTTCTGAGGTTGGCGGTGGATCCTTCGCTGAACGTCGATCTGGCCAATACCTACACGAACGAGTACCTGGAAGCGAACCCATGACACGGCGCCGGGCCATCCTTCTTGCGCCGCTGACCGCGGCCTGCGCGAGACGCGGCGCCGAGACACCGATTCGCATTGCGCCCCCGGCCGCCTCCATCGCGCACCTTCCGCTGACCTTGGCGCACTCGTTAGGCTTCTTCGCGGAAGAAGGCCTCGATGTGCGCATGGAAGAACTGAGGGGGGCGAGTAAAGTCACTGAGGCTGTTGTGGGCGGGAGCGCGGATGTCGGGGGTGGATCCTACCAACAGACGGTGCAAGCGAATGCCGCGGGCGCTGGGATTCAGTGCTTCTCTGTGCTTTGCACACAATACACACACATCCTGGCTACCGCTCCCGGCCGCACTAGCCCGCGCCGTGTGGCGGATCTCAAGGGAAAGACCGCTGGAGTGATGAATCACGGCGATTCGACGCAGGATGTCCTGCACTATCTGCTGCTGCGGCATGGAATGACACCAGCCGATGTAACCACGGTGGCGGTCGGGACCGGCGCCACCGCGATCGCCGCCCTCGAGAACGGAAGGGAGGGCGTGGAACTCGCTAGCCAATATCTGCCCAGCACCACCAAGACTGTGGAAGCGTTGCTGGCAGGGAGCGCGGAGTTTGCTACCACAGGATTCGATCATCTCCTGAACCTGGCGGTCAGCGGCAAGACGCTGCGATCAGTTGTCCTGATTGTCAACAGGGACAGCCGCTCTCTGGTCGTCTCGCCGGCGCGCTCCGGTATTCGGACTACCAAAGACCTTCGAGGGCGCAGCATAGGCGTACCCGGCCTGGCATCTTCAAATCACGTGTTTATCCAGCATGTTTTGGCGAAGCACGGATTGAACTGGGCAGACGCCAGTTTTGCGGCAATCAGTATGGGCCGTCCGGCGGTGCTGGCCGTTGAGCGAGGTGTGGTGGACCCGGCGGTACTGACGGTGGCCGACTGGGTCGAGCAGAACCGGGACCAGGTGAAACGTGTGGCACGAGCCTTCAAGCGTACGTTGCTCTGGCTGCAGGCGCATTCGGCCGACGAAGAGATCCGAGCCACGCTCCCGCCAGAGTTTGTGACGGACGACGCAGCCCTTGATATGGAAGTTGATGTGGAAGTTCTTCGTATCTTCAAGATGCTTTACTCGGCGGATGGCGTGATGCCGGAGCATGGCCCGGAAACACTCCGCAAGGTGCTTTCGCTGACTCAGACGGACCTTCGCGTCGCCAATATCGACCTGTCTGAGCTTTATACCAACGAATTCGTCGCGGAGAGGCCATGAGGATCGTGTCACTGCTGGCGGTCGTCTTCTTTGCCGCCGGTTGCTCAAGTTCAGGGAGCAGGGGCGCCGATGTCGTTCTCGATGTCCTTCCCTGCGCCCAGAAGGCTGTGGAAGCGCTGTTGCGGGGCAGTGCCGCCCAGGCGACCGCAGGCTATATTCAGATTCCACAACTCGCGGCGGCGGACCGTCCGGTGCGTTCCCTCCTCGGCGTGGCGAACCGGTTCCCCGCGGCGATTCTCGCTTCACCGTCGCGCAAGGACATTCGTGCGTTCCACGACTTGCGAGGGGGGAAGATTGGCCTTCCGGGACTCGGCTCTCCCAATCACCAGTTCGCACGGCACGTTTCTGCAATGCGCGGACTGAAGAGTAAGGATGTCAGGCGGGTTTCGCTGCCTTCTCTTTCTGTCCACGGCCGAATGCCCGCCGGTGAAGCGGCGGCGATTCTCAAGCTCCTGAATTTCGCGAGGGATTCTTCGCTGAACGTCGATTTGGCGAAAACGTACACAGACCAGTTTCTGGAGGCGAAACCATGATCCGACGGGGTGACCTGCCCGCCCTGCTTACCCCTGCCCTCACAGGCTGCAAAGGGAGTCCGGGCAAAACCGTCCATATTGCCGTATCAACCGGACTGGTCGAGCCTTATCTGGCTTACCTGGCTGACGTACTCGGCTACTTCCGGGAAGAAGAACTCGACGTCGTCATTCACGAGTTCGCCGGCTCCCGCATGATGGAATCTCTCCTCGGCGGTACGTCCGATGCTGTGTACAACTCCTTCTCGATGGTACTCATACTCGCCGGCGACGCGCGCCGGGTGCGCAGCATCTTCGTGGGACTCGAAACCCTCAGCGCCCTGCTCGTAGTCAGCGGTCACAAGGCGGGCAAGATCCAACGGGTGGAGGATCTCAGGGGCGCCACCATTGGCGTGACCACATTCGGCAGTCCCCAGCACCAGGCGCTGGAGATCCTGCTTGGCCGTCATGGCCTCCGCGCCAATGACGTGTCGGTGGTGGCCTATGGCACCGGGCCCGCTGCGATTGCCTCCCTGCAACACCGGAAAGTGGATGCGGGCATGATCAACGGCAGCGCGTTCCAGATCCTCAAGCGGCGCGCGCCGGAAGTGCGCGTCCTGGTGGATCCCCGTACCCGGAGGGCCACCACCGAACTGACAGGCGTGGAACGCTGGCCAAACTTCTGCCTGTCCGCCAAGGTCGATTGGCTCGAACAGAACCCGGCCGTGGCGCGGAAGCTCACCAAGGCTATGGTCCGGGCGCTGCGCTGGTCCCATTCCTACACCGCGGAAGAACTGCGCGAGAAGTTGCCCGCCCATCTGCGCACTGACAATGTAGCGTCTGACATCGAGACACTCCGGTACTTACTCGAAGGCACCTCGAATGACGGCCGCATGCCGGCGGAGTCACCAGCGGGGGTGCGGCGTTATGTGGCCCTTACGAACGAGAACGTGCGCAACGCCCACATCGACCTTACGGCAACGTACACGAACAAGTTCGTCGACGAGGCCAACCGGTGAGAGGCGCGATTCTTGTCTGCCTCCTCCTGCTGGGCTCCTGCGCCCGGCCGGACACGAAACCGCGGCTTCGCGTGGCTGTGCTGGCAGGCTCGCTGGGACATCTTCCCCTGTATCTGGCGCACTCGCTGGGGTACTTCGCAGAAGAAGGACTCGATGTTCACATGGAGGAACTGAGCAGTACATCGAAGACCATGGAAGCCGTGCTTGGCGGGAGCGTTGAGATCGGGGCGAGCACGTACGAACAGGTGCTGCAGATGACGGCGGCTGGGGGTAGTGTGAAGTCCTTCTTCGTGCTCGCGCTCCGTCCAACCCAGGTCCTGGTGGTGTCGCCGCGAAGACCAGACATCCGCCGTATCGAAGATCTGAGGGGCAAGACGGTCGGCATAACTTCTCTCGGGTCGGCGACCCAGAGCGTTCTCAGCCGTCTGCTGCTGAACCACGGGATGACGCTCGCCGATGTCACGGCCGTAGGCATCGGTAGCTCCGGCAGCGCAGTCGCCGCGGTAGAGCATGGGAAAGTGGATGCCGCGCTGCTTATATCATTGGCATTCGAACAACTGCGGGCCAGAAGTCCCGGCGTGACGGTGTTGCTCGATGCCCGCACCGCGGAGGGCTGCACGGAGTTGTTCGGCGTCCCTGCCGTAGTTGGTTCCGGCGTCGTCGCGACGCCTCGATGGCTGACGGAGAACGGTACAACGGCTAGGAAGGTGACGCGCGCGCTGGCCCGGGCAGCCAAGTGGATCCAGGACCAATCTCTTGCGGACGTGCATCGTAGGCTTCCGACGGCACTCCGTTCCCCAGAATCTGCTGCCGACCTGCACGCGCTCCGGGTCATGCGGCCCTCGTTGTCCCAGGATGGCCGCATGCCGCCAGAGGGCCCAGCCAGGGCGGCCGCATTTCTCCGCAGCGTCGGTCACACCAATCTGCCCACCGACCTCTCCCCAACTTATACCGAGGAGTTCCTGGAGATTAAGCCATGATCAGTCGCCGAGACTTCCCGTCTTTGCTAACGCCGCTGCTCACCGGTTGCCGCTCCCCGGCCACGGCACCGATATGCATCGGCGTCGCGACGAACCTTCTGGAGACCTATCTGATCCAACTGACCGACCAACTCGGCTATCTCCGCGACGAAGGTCAGGACCTGACGGGCGTGGACGGCTTTCCCAATCTCTGTCTCCATACAAAGTCAACGTGGCTGGAGCAGAACCCGGTGGCCGCCCTCGCTCCGCACCGACGACGCGGAGGCCGACCTGGCAGCCCCGCGCAGCCTCGTCGGAGCAACGTCGAAGGATGGCCGCATGCCGCCCGATGCGCCGGCAGGCGTGCTGCGTTATGTTGCCGTGACGAACGAGGAGGTGCGGAACGCCTGGATCGACCTTGCGTCGACGTATATGAATCAGTTTGTGCAGGAGGCAAGCCGGTCAGAGTCGATGGGCCACTTCCTGGCGGCCACGGTAGACGCTCTGGAGGCGAAGGCATGATCCGCCGGCGCGATGTTCCAGCGTTGGTGATGCCATTGCTGAGCGGGTGCGGAGCCCGGTCGGAGCGGCGGGTGAGTATCGCCCTGGCTCCGGGTTTGCTGGAAGTCTACCTGACGCATTTAGCAAGGCAACTCGGCCATTTCCGCGACGAAGGGCTCGACGTGAGCCTTGATGAGCTTACCGGTTCCCGCCAACTCGAATCCCTGCTTGCCGGCAGTTCCGATGCCGTCTACACCTCGTTCAGCACCATCCTGTATCTGGCTGTGGAAGAAAGGGCGGTCCGCAGCTTCTTTGTCGGCATGGAAGCCCTCAGTGCGATGCTGGTCGCGAGTGCCGGGAGCGCCGCGCGGCTCCAACGGGTCGAGGATCTGAGGGGGGCCACAGTGGGCGTCTCGGGATTCGGCACGGCGCAGCAGAACACCCTGGAAATCATCCTTTCCCGCCACGGTTTGGCAATGGCTGATGTGACCCTGATCGCCTATGGGAGCGGACCATCCGCGGTGGCCGCGCTGCAGTACGGCAAAGTCGACGCCGGGGTGATCAACGGCAGCGCCTTTTCCGTATTGAAGCGCCGGGTGCCAAACGTCCGGATTCTCGTGGACCCGCGCACCAGAGAGGGCACGCGCGAATTAACTGGCGCCGAACGATATGCGAACTACTGCCTCATCTCCACGCCGGCGTGGCTGGGGCGCCACTCGGAACTGGCGCGAAAGCTGACAAAAGCCATGCTGCGCACGCTGCACTGGGTTCACGCCCATCAACCCGAGGAACTGCGCGAACACCTGCCAGCAGCTGTCCGCAGTGACGATGCCGAGGCCGATCTGGAATCCTTGCGCATCCTGATTCAAGGCACGTCGAAGGACGGCCGGATGTCTCCCAAAGTGCCGGAGGATATGCGTCGCTACATCGCCGTTTCCAACCAGAAGGTGCGCAACGCTAAATTCGACCTCGCTTCAACCTATACCAACCAGTTTCTCGACGAGGTTAGCCGATGAAGGCCCTACGAGCGTTAGTGGTGCTGCTGATCGCCCTGCAGGTTGTGAGTTGTGGCGGGTCCGGCAATGGCCCCGTGCGGATGGCACTCGTTGCCAACTCCCACACGCACCTGGCGGTGCCGCTGGCGGAAAAGCTGGGCTTCTACCAGCAGGAGGGTGTCGATGTCGTGATCGAATCGCTGCCCAGCACGCAGAAGACTACGGAGGCGCTGCTTGCCGGGAGCGCCGAGATGGCAACAGGCGGGTATGATCATCTTCTGCAATTAGTAGCCAGCGGACGAGCGCTCCGCAGCGTGGTGGTAAACACGATTCGCGACAACCGCAGCATCTTCGCCTCGCCGTTACGAAAAGACATCCGATCCCTGCGGGACTTGCGGAGCAGAAATGTCGGGGTGCCTGGGCTGGGATCCTCGAATCACCTGTTCGTACTGCATGCCCTTGCTCTCCACGGGCTGCGAAGTGACGACGCCAGCTTCGCCGGTGTGGGGGTAGGAGCAACCCTGATCCATGCTCTCGAGCGCGGTGTGGTGGATGCGGCTGTTGCGTCCCTCTTCGACGGAGTGCTGCTGCAACGGCGAAATCCCGGTATCGCGGTGCTGGTGGACGCCTCCACCCCGGACGGCGCGAAAGCACTCTGGCAGAGCGAGAGCGCGCCATTCGCCGTGGTGTTCGCCAAGACAGAGTGGATCGAAGCCAATCGCGACAAGGTGGCACGCATCGCCCGCGCCGACCGGCAGGCACTGGCCTGGCTGCGGACGCACTCGGCGGAGGAACTGCTGGCGATCCTCCCGGCCGGATACCAAACCGCCGACAAGGAGACGGACTTGGCCGGGCTGCGTGCGATACAGCCGCTCTACTCGCCCGACGGCCGCATGCCACGCGCCGGCGCCGAGGCCCTGCTGGCGGCACTGGCCCGCACCCAGGACAGCTTCCGCAACGCGAAGATTGATGTTGCCGCAACCTATACCGACGAATTCATATTGGAGAAACCATGAAGAGCGCAGCGGTTATCGTCAGTCTCCTGCTGACCCTTGCGTGTGGACGCCACAAGTCCGATCCCTTGATTCGCCTCGCCGCCGCGCAAGGGTCGCTGGGGCATATGCCGGTGGCACTCGCGCAAGCGCTCGGCTTTTTCGAGCAGGCGGGGCTTCCGGTCTCCATGGAGCTACTACCCGGCACAAAAACTCTCGAAGCGCTGCTCGCCGGAAGTGCCGATGCAGTCAGCGGTGTTTATGAACAAACGCTGCAGCTAGCCGCCGACGGCCAGCGCGTGCAGTCATTCGTCCTGCTGACCGCCCGGGACTCACGCGGCCTCGTGGTTGCACCGAACCGGCCCGCCATCCGCACCCTCAGCGATCTCCGGGGACGTAACATTGGCGTGGCCGGGCTGGGATCCGCTACACAGAGCTTTGCGGCGCGCTTGCTGCTGCGCCACGGTGTGAGGCCGGAGGATCTCAGTTTTGTGGGCATCGGTATGGGGAGAACGGGAATAGCGGCGATAGAGCGGGGCATGGTGGATGCCGCCGCCCTGGCCAGCGGAGACTTTATTCAAATCCGAACAAAGTATCCTCAGTTGCTCATTCTGGCGGACGCGACAACGCCAGAGGGATCCAAGGCAATCTATGGGACGGAGGTGTACCCGGGAATGGCGTTCCTTGCGAAAGCCGCGTGGCTGGAGTCGCATGCGGCAGAGGCGAAGCTGTTGGCTCGGGCGGTGCAGCGAACGCTTCGCTGGCTGGACGAGCACTCGCCGGCTGAGATCCGCGCGAAGCTTCCGCCGGAGTACCGGACCGAAGACGAGACCCTGGACCTTGAAGCGCTACGTGTGATGAAAACCATCTACTCTCGGGACGGAATTATGCCCGCCGAGGGCGCCGTGATAGTCCGCGATGCGTTAGCGACCACACAGGAGAAGATCCGTGGGGCGTCGATCGATCTCTCGCAAACCTACACCAATGAATTCGTTCGGGAGAAAACGCCATGAGGGTGGCCATCGTGCTCATGATGCCCTGATCCTGGCGTGCGGAGCCGCCTGGCAGAGTGAAAGGTTCGCATCGCCGTAGCCGCCAACCCGTACACCCATCGGCGTGTGATCTTCCGGCGAGATTGGTTCCTGCAACTCACACCCAGTAAGTCCTGGATGAATTGTGGAGCGCTTTTTCGGCGAACTCACCCCGAGTTGTAGCCGCGGCGGCAGCTTTCGGAACTGTCCGGAAACAGGTGGATCCGGCCATCGTGCAAACCTTGCCGACCGCAACGGGGACAACAAGGGTTACGTATGGAGAATCGAAGGCCAGGAAGTTCTCGTTAACAAGATCCACTGCGCAAGCAAGCTCTCGACACTATTACAAAAACCGAATTGATAGACACTATACTGGGTGAGTCGGCGTTGACAACAACGAAGATTTACCTTCCGTCGCAGCACTCGTTAAGGCGGCGTATCAGTTCATCGCACCGATGACCGCCTGGCAGGATAAACGCGCAAGGATCGGCCGTCCGAACAGATCCGCGCCGGACATTCCGGCCACGCGGTCCGAATCTGACCCAGCCACTGCTCCAACATGGCCCGAATCGTCGAGGCCGGCTGTACTCCACGGATCCCAATTGCGCCGTCAATCCGAAATCTCCGAACAGCGGAATGTGCGCTCCCCTTCGCGGTGAAGAAGCGATAGCTAGGCCACGTAAGTAGGTCAAGCACCGCCGGAGCGGCAGCGAAAACCTTCACGGCCCGGATATCCGTGGGAATCGGATGAACCATGATCTCCCGATAGAACTCGTCGCTCAGCATGATGATGTTCTCGAACTCCTCCGAGATAGCCAGTTGGGAGGAACTCCGGTTGTACCAGAGCTCCGCCTCGCGAAAGATGTTGAACGAGGATCGCTGGATGACTCGTGCGTGCTGCCGCGTCGAGTCGGTGCCGAAGAAGAAGGTCGCACCGAAGATGCGCTCAAAGGCGGAGATCAGTCGGCGATACTCCTTCCCGCCCGTTGCAAGCCCAAGGTATCGAGCAGCTCCGACGCGGACCGGAATCGTATGGTCTGGCTCTGCTGTCGCACGGCAAGGGTTGCCGGGAAGATTGGCACGAGACGGTATTGCCCGAAGGGCAAGCCGAACTCGGGATGGCCAATGACTTGCCGCGTAAAGAGTCCGTTGCGACGTTTATAGAGCAGGGTTATGGCAGCGGATGTCGCACAGGGAGGCCGCACGGCACGAAAAGGTCGAGGGGCGAAACCCAGTTGTTGGGTAGCCCGGTCACGGTGCTCCCGCATGGGGTTGAACAAGCGCAGTCAAGGGTTCGTCTGTTCGCTGTAAATACGTTTCACCAATCGGTTGGCCGGATCGTCATACCAGGCGCGGAACAGAAGCACATCGCCGCGCTTCACACCATCGCGCACCTGCTGGTATCGCCGTTCCAGATTGCCGTCGGCGATATAGATGACCGAGAACGCCGTAGGATACAGGAGCCGCGCCAGCGAGGGTGCCGCCGTAACGCCCTTCCGCAATTCCTGATAGGGCGCGGAGAATCCATAGTAAGCCAAGCTGGCATGCTCCGGAATAAACAAGATATCGGGAAAGGCTTGGGCCAAGCCCCGGACGATGGAGGCGTCCAATGGTTGGAAGTGATGTGCCGTAATGTTGGAATCAATGTAGACCAGAGATACATC
Organism: Bryobacterales bacterium; assembly: GCA_016789745.1. Lineage (GTDB taxonomy): Bacteria > Acidobacteriota > Terriglobia > Bryobacterales > Bryobacteraceae > CADEFT01. The sequence continues at coordinate 24,182 of JAEUQF010000084.1, read as the reverse complement.
CCATCGGTTCCGAACCCAGCGCACCTTCTCGTTCAGGACAGATGCGGGATCCGGCGATTGTTCCTGCCGGGCAGAGCCATCCGCCGATAGCTGCAGGCGCTGCGGGCGGATGCAGACGCCGGTTCGGAGGCCCGCGTCGCGAAAACGCCGGAAGTATTCATCAGCGATCTCGGCCATTTCCGGGGCCAGTTCGAAGAAACGCCGGGGATCGCCAATGTAGCTGATAGGGTGGGGAAACTGCTGACCCTCGATATCCCAGGTGATCATGCCTTGCGCGCCGGTGGCCTTGAGGATAGCAACGCTGGCGTCGGCATAGCCGAGGACGCGCCGTTTCAGTTGACCAATGCCGGCTTTGGTGGTGGTGTCGATCTGGGCATCCTGCAGCCAGCCACGCGGGTTTTTCGGCCATCCGGCAGCTGCGGTGGAGAGAAAGAGTGCGCCAATCGGCCGGCGGTCAGACCATCCCGGGGCTGGCGGGTTTCGCTTGGAGAATCTGTCGTAGACATCGCCGGTAAGGTCTTTAGCGGGTCCGCCGATGCCGGCAAAGCGGAGTGAAACGGTGAACCGATCGGTGGCCCCCGGCGCAATTGGGCGAACGATGGTCGGGGTGGAATCCGGGAACGCCGGCACGCGTCCCGTGTTCAGGCTGACCGGGAAGACCGTGCCGGCCGGGCGATCGGTGGCCCAGGGGAGCCCGATAAGCACATCGCCCGCAGGGTCTTCAGAAACGAGAGCAAAGCGGCCGAGTGCATGACGGATCGCTACAAGGGCCGGCTGCCCGTTGCCGTGACTCAGCAGTGGGGTGACAGAATCGTACTCGGTGGGGCGCGAGGGGAACCGCAATTGCATCAATTCCAGCCAGAGGGCGTCAATGACGTGTGGTGAGCGGTTGGTTACCTCCACGGTGACCAACAAGCGCTCGGCCGAGCCTCGGTAGGTGAGCGAGATCGTGCCCCATGTCGCCTCGGCCGTTGCCGTGCGCGTCAGCCAGTTCGTTCGAAAGGGCGCTGGAGGGGGCACGTCCACCGGCTTGCCGCTGACGCTCCGGACCGATACGGCATTGATGCGAGGCACGCCGTCTGCCAGATAGTCATAGCCTTCGAACTGCAAGGACGTCAGGCCCGCGCGCCCGATCTGGTAGGAGACGTCGAGGGAAGTGGAGGAGTGGCTGGACATCACCAGCAGCGCCGGAATCCAGATGAAACGCATCCGCGGGGAGCAGGTGAGCCGAGGGCTACTCACGGGCTTGCGGCTCAAGTACCAAGGGTGTCGTGAAGGCGGTCGCGCGCTCTGCGCCGGTTACGATGCGGACGATTCTGGAAACGCCGTGGGGAAGGTCGTAGTGTTGTTCGAAGGCCTGGCGTGCCTGGCGTCCACACATCCGCACTTGCTCGCGGTGCATTTGCAGGTGATGCAGTAAGCGGACCAGGCCCTGCCAGTCGCCCGGGTCGACTTGCCAGCCGCACTGGAAGCGGCGAATGACCTGAGCGGGTGTTGCCGATGCGGGCCCTATGAAGAGCAGAGGCTTGCCGGCGGCCATCAGACCGTAGATCTTGCTTGGCACAACCGTTCCGAGAGACTCAGGACGCTCGGTCACCAGGCCGACGGTAGCGGTAGCGAGATGCTGGGACATGGCGGCGCGATCGGCATACGGCAGGAAGCGGGCAGAGGTGAGTTGCTGTTCCGCGCAGATCCTGGACAGTTCCTGCTTGCCCTGGCCCCCACCGGCGAAGGTGAACGTGAACCGGCCGTCGGAGTCCAGGTGGCGGATGGCTTGCAGGACGGTGCCGGTATCGTGAGACACGCCGAGATTGCCGGAGTAAAAGACATGAAAGGCATCGCTGGGTTGCGGTTCGAGCATTGGGCTGATGGCGGAACCGTCGGCCCAGTTCTCCGCGATGTGAACGCGCTGCGGGGAGACACCGGCCTTAAGGAGCATGCTCTGCATGCAGGGGCCCAGCGCAATGATAGAACAGGCGGAGCGGCGGCTCGCATTGGAGATCTTTTCCAGGAGCAGATAGGCCAGCCCGCGCGAGTGGAGCGCACCGACACTGGCCAGTACCTCCGGGAACATATCCATTTCCCAGATAATGTGCCGGCTGCCACGCAACAGTTTCAAAACCGAGCCGGCCACGCTGAGAAGCGGCGGCGTTGTGAGGGTGACCACGACGTCGGGACGACGCAGGCGCATCAGGTGGAACAAGGCGCCGGTGAAGAATGTGGCGTAGGAGGCAGCGCGTTGAACGGAGCCGCGGGCGAACGGGGTGCCGGGGATACGGATGATGCGCACCCGTGGCTCTTCGCCCAGGTCCTGGCGAGCATCGTAGCGGCCACCACTGCAGATCACCGCGACCTCATGCTGCGTGGACAACTCGCGAGCGACATCGGTGAGCAACTGCGCGGTGGCAGCTACGTCGGGCCAGAAGAACTGGTTGAGCAACACGATTCGCATTTCGAATCAGGCCTCCACGATCCGGGCGACTTCCTCGGCCCACTGTTGGGGGGAATAAGCGGATACCTGTTCCCAGGCCGCTCGGCCCATGGCAAGCCGCTCCTCGCACGGCATAGTGGACATCGCTAACATCCGCTGGGCGAGCGCGCCGGGTTGGAACGGGCTAAACGTAAATCCGGTCGTTCCGGGGTTCACGAGATCTTCGGCACAGCCGCACTGCGTCGAGGCAATCACGGGGAGGGACGAGGCCATGGCCTCATTCACAACCAAGCCCCAAGGCTCCCGCGTGCTGGGAAGAAGGAAGCAGCCGCTGAAGGCGTAATACGGGATGGTGTCCTGCGTCGACTTCAGTCCCTCAAAGCGAACGAAAGACGCCACGCCGAGTGTCTCGGCATACTCCTGCAAGTCAGCGCGTTGCGGCCCGTCTCCCACCAGCACCAGCGACCACTGCCCGCCCTCGCTCCGGTACTGAGCAAACTCGCGGAGCAGCCCAGTGAGGTTCTTCTCCGGCGACAGGCGGCCGACGAAGAGGAAGTAGGAGGCCGGCAGATTGAGGTGGACATAGGGGGCGGGCGAACGGCGTGCTTCGTCCGTCGCCCTCTTGTAGTAGGCGTTGTCCACAACGTCATAGAATCTGGCGATGCGGTCTTTGTGGAAGCCAAGATGAGCCAAATAGCGGCTGTGGGGCTTACCGCCGACGATTCCGTAGTCGAATAGAGCTCGGGCGAGCAGTCTTTTGAGAGACTCGCGCCAGCCTGCACGCCTGCTGTCGAAAGCGGTGGTTTCGCTCATCAGAACAGATCTCGCGCCGTGCAACCGGGCCCAGACTGCCGCGGCCAGGGCAGGAAGCGTGTAGTAGCCCGGGACGAAGACAGTTTTGGGACCCAGCCGCGTCAGTTCGCGCCACAGCAGACGCGCCAGTTGCCACTGCCCTACTTCGCTCCAATCGCTCATGGGCGCAAGGCTCCGGATGTCCAGCCCCAGACGATCACCGTCGCGGAACTTGAGTCCGCTGTGGACGCCGCAACCGCCTACCAGTTCGATTCCGGCTACGCGGCCTCGCAAGCGGTCGTGCTCGGCCAGGGCCCGGAATCGAGAGAGGTGGTAGGAATACCAGTCAATCCAGATCACTGTCGTCACAAGTCTGCTCTCCTGTTGCTCATTGGCCGTGTAGCATCCTGACCTTCTGGTTCTGCGGGTCCTGGAACCAGGTGCGGTACATGGCGATATCGCCGCGTTGCACGCTCTTACGGAGTTCATTGCGGTAGGAGTCGAGTGCGCCATCGGCTGTGTAGATTACCGAGAAGGCGTTCGGGTAGATGGCGGCGGCCGCTGGCGGCGTCCCCGTGCGGCCGCGCCGCAACTCCTGGTAGGGAGCCGAGTAGGCGTGATAGCGCAAGGAGGAGTGCTCCGGAATCAGGAGAACGTCTGGGAACTGGTGGGCAAGGGCCTGGATGACGGAAGCGCCGATCGGGTTCGGGTCGGAGGCGTTGGCATTGGCCACGATCATGACCAGCCGGATCCCCCAGCGATTGCGGGCGTAGCGAATCTTCGCCGCCAGCAGTTCGGTGGGATCTTCGACTGGTACTTGCTTGAGAGTCTTGCGGTCATCACTGAGCGACAACTGTTGGGGGCGAACGGAGATGCCAGTCAGCAGCCCTGCGTCGGTGAACTTCTTGAAGTAGTCGTCGGCGACCGCGGCCATTTCCGGGGCAAGCTGCTCCAGAGCGCGCGGATCCGCGGCATAGCCCGCTTCGGCGAAGAACTGCTGCCCTTCCAGATCCCAGGTGATGGCACCCTGGGCATCCATCTCACGCATGATGCGAATGGCGCCTTCGGCCACTTCCAGCAGCCGCTGACGGAAGCCAGCGGGGGCCGTGAGAATGGAGAAGTTTTGATCGCCGAACCAGCCTCGCGGATTGTTGATCACGTTCCGTGGCGGAGTAGCGAGAAAGATGGCCCCGATCGGGCGGTGGTCGGTCCACTTCAACTCCGCGGGAAAGGCTCGCAGGAAGCGCTCATTCAGATCGGCCACCGCTGCGGTCGGATCGTCTCCCTTGCGTCCGAAGCGTAGCGAGATCGTGAACGTATCGGTCTGGCCGGGGGGAATGGGCCGATTAATCGCAGGCAGGCTATCCGGAAAGTTTTTGACCCGCCCTGTGTGGACACTGAGTGGGAACTCGGTATTGGAAGGGCCGTCCAGTGCCCAGGGGAACCCCACCATCAACGGCTTGTCGACGTCATCGGAAGAGACGATGATCAGGTAGTTGCCGAAGGTCACCGCCGCATAGCCGATGCGGTCGATGTTGTGTTCCAGCAGAGGCGTAGAGCCGTCGTACTCATTGATGGCCTGGGGGAACTTAAGCGATAACGGCGTGTAGCGAACGCTTTGGATGGTATCGGAGGGGGATTTGTTGGTTGTTGCGATGCGCAGAGTCAGTTGGCTGTTCGAAGCCACATACTGCACGTTGATCGTGCCCCAGGGATACTCGTAAGTGGCGGTTTGCCCGGTGGGTTGGAAGGAGTTTCTGCCTGCGCCGGACGCGGCCCGCAGGACGCCGTCCTTCCCCAACAACTGCACATCGTCGACATTGAAGCCGCCGAACCGCAGGATGTCGACGTCATCAACCGTGATGGACCGCAGTCCGGTTTTGTCAGTATGCAGTTCTACCGAGACCGCACTTTTCCGTGACACCAGAGCGGCAATCAGCAGCGCGACCGATAGTGCGGCGACGGCATTGAGGATTCTCGTTCGATGGCGCACGTCAGATCCTCCTTACGAGCCGACCGCGACGGCTCTGACCCTGGCTACGCGCTGGTTGGCGGCTTTCTCCAGGCCAACAGCGTTGCCGTTCAACTCATGCAGCCGTTCCTGCAGGCGATGGGCGAGCGGTAGGATCATGGCGGCGTTTTCCACCGAGCCGAAGTCGTACGCGAACTCCGCGGTTCCGGTGGCGCCCAAGTCCACCTTGAAGCGGACCTGCTGAGCAGGCGTGGCGAAGGTGTGCTCGAAGCACTGGCCCATGGTTTCGAGCGCAACGAAGTAGAAGCGCGCCTCGCGCGCGGTCGTGGTAAGGGCATTCCAACAGCCCTCGATACTGGAAGATGCCGACAGAGCAGCTTCGTACTCGCGAATCAGAATGCGCGTTCGCAGGGCGCTACTGAAGGCGCCTGTTAGCAGGAAGGCGCCCAGGGCCCCGAGTTCGATGTAGCCGAGAGCACGGATGCTCAGCGAGGTAACGATGATGAACACGACCATGACCAGCAGCGCGGGCCCAATCGGAAGCGTGGTGATCAGGACCGCGGCGATGGCGGCGATGGTGGAAGCCAGGTACAGCGTCAAGGCAGCCTTAGCCTGGCTCATGCCCAGCGTTTGCACCTTGTGGTGGATGTGATTGTGATCGCTGCTGAAAACCGGCTGTTTGCGAAGTACGCGGCGAACGATCGACATGCCGACGTCCAGCAGCGGCAGTGCGAGCACAAGCAGCGGAGCGACACGACCGAGGCCGGTGTGCGTCTTCTGGCTGCAGAGCAGGCCGAAGACCCCGAGCAGAAAGCCCACCGAAAGGCTCCCGCAGTCACCCAGGAAGATGGAAGCCGGATTGAAGTTGAATACCAGAAAGCCGATAAGGGCGCCCATGAGCGGGAGGATGACCAAGGCGAGGGCAGGCTGCCCGTTCACAAGCGCGACGGCGATCAGCCCGGCACAGGCGACGACGGCTACTCCGCCGGCGAGTCCATCCAGACCATCAATCAGGTTCAGCGCATTGGTGCACAGGACCAGCCAGAACACGGCCCCGGCGCCCAGGAGGAGTGAGGGCGACGGGTCCGTGTACCAGCCGGGCATCGCGATAGTGACACCCATGGCAACTGCGTAGACGGCGGCGACCGTTTGGCCCAGAAGCTTGATCCGAGGCGAGAGCCCGCGGATATCGTCCACCAAGCCAATGCAGAAGATCAGGAGGGTGACGGGGAGTAGCCCGAACATCAACTTGAGCATCGAAGCATCGAAAACGAATTGGCCGGCCTTCCACGCCAGGGCAAGACACCCCAGCGCGAGCAGGAAGCTGATCATGATCGATACGCCGCCGACTCGCGGCGTAGGCCTTGCGTGACGTTTACGGCCCGCGTCCGGGCGGTCCACGATGCCAAGGAATCCAAAGAAGTCACGGCAGAACGGGGTCAGCATCAGGCTGATCAACAGTGCCCCCAGCAGCGCACTCATCATGAGGAACATGCGACACCCCCTGGCATGCTGACGCTATCGTCTTTCGGTGTGATCGATCGCCAGCGCTGGAGACAAGCCGGATTCCCGGTGTACACGGCGTATGCCGGCACGTTCGCCGAAACCACCGCGCCGAGGCCGACGACGGCGTGGGTGCCTATGCGCACGCCCGGAGCGAGTGAGGCTCGCGCCGCCACCCACGCTCCGTCGTCAATCTGAATGGACTCGATGCGCAAACCGAAGGCTGGATCGGACCAATCGTGATTACCGGTGCAGAGGTAAACGCCCTGCGAGAGGCACACGTCGCGACCCAAAGTGACATGGGCCAGATTGTCAATCCACGCGTCCTCACCGATCCAGCAGTTCCGCCCGGCCGTCAGCTTCCATGGAAACTTCACCCGAACACCAGGCTTGATGACGACGCCTTGGGCAATGTCGGCGCCAAACAGGCGCAGCAGCCAACGACGGAAAGAGGAGGAGGGAATCCACGCCGAGCGAAGTAGCGGAAGGCCCACAAAGAACCAGGCGCACTGCACGAGCAGGGAGCGGCCTGGATGATAGGAGTGACTCTGGAAGAGAGCGAGGTTCACCCGCTCCTGCACAGCGCTCATAGCAACACCTCCACAGACTGCGGCTTTGGGCCGCCCTCCAGCCATTGATAGACCTCCGCCATCTGGCGGCCAACGACGGACCAGGCATAGTGTTGATGGGCCAGCCTGCGGCCCCGATAGCCCATCGCTTCCGCCTCCGTTTGCGAACAGGCATAGAAGGCAGCGAGCGCATCGCGCACCGCCTGCGGCTCCGGGCGAACCACCCAGCCGGCGCCATGCTCACCCACTTCCGGCATGTGGCAGGGTTCAGAGATGATCACCGGCAAGGCCATGGCGAGGGCCTCCAGGATGCTCACGCTGAAGCCTTCGGAATGGGAAGGCAGCACGAAGGCGTGGGCCGCGGCCAGCGCCGCCCACTTCCGGGAACCGGCAAGCATTCCCGTAAAGGTGACGCTGTTCTCTATCCCTAACGGGGCGCAAAGGCCGTGCAGGCGCGTCTGCGTCGCATCGTCGCAGGGGCCCGCGATCACCAGGTGCGCATTACCGGGCGCGCCCGCTGAACCCTGGCAAAGGCCGGACCACGCCTCAAGGAGGAGGTCAACCCCCTTTTTGGCATGAAGCCTGCCGAGGAATAGTGCGATTCGCTTTTCCGCCAACTTTGGGAACAGCTCAAAAAAGAGCTCCGGAGTGACAGCAGGGGGAACCGCGACGCCGTTCGGTACCACGACAATGGGATTCGGCAGGCCGATGCGGCGGTAGTCGTCGGCTTCGGTGCTGGTAAGCGCACGCAGGCAGGCCGCCCGCTTCAGGATGGGAGTCTCGATGAGGGCAGCGTAGAAGGCCTTCTTAAAGCGCTTCTGGCGCACGGACCAGGCGTCGAGCATGCCATGAGCCGAGACGATGTAGGGCCGCCGGATGGCGCGCGCCAGACGGGCTCCCGCGGTGCAGTGCGTCTCCCATAAACCGTGGATGTGGATACCCTTGGCGGACTGAATGGAAGCATATAGGTCGCGGCGCATCTGGAAGTCCAGGAGGTTACGAAGGCGGCTGGGCGAGAAGATGCGCACGGTGTTGCGAAGGCTGGGCGCCGCCCCCGCGATCTCCTGGCTGCTGCAGAACGCTACCGAATCGCAGATATACGCGCCAGTCTCCTCGGTCGCGCGAGCCAGTTCCGGTACGGACGCCGCGATACCGCCGAACTCCGAACTGATATGCGAAAGCACTTGAATCCAGCGAGGACGGTCACCGGCGCCGAGAGAAGCGGCGACAGCCGGCTGCGTGCCGATGGGCTCGGATACTTCTAGTCGCGTCATGAAGCCGCCCGCAGGTAAGAAGAGTAGTTCCTGGAGGTGTGGCTGGCTTTGTGATGCCACGCATTGAGGATGGTTCCCAACACCCGAGTGCCATCCTGCAGGAGCGCGTCGTAGGCCGCCAACGCCGCCTCCCGCGCCGTCTTGCCGCTACGCACCACCAGCAGGACGCCATCGGCCATGGCGCCCAGCACGCGGGCATCCGAAATGACCAGGACAGGCGGAGAGTCGATGACCACTTCGTCAAACCGGGTAGCAAGCTCCGTGATGAGGTCCCGCATCTTCTGGGAGTGAAGTGTGCGTGCCACCCCTTGCCGCATCGGACGGGAGGGAATCAGCCATAGTCCTGGGATCGCGGTTTGAACCAGGATCTTTGGGACGTCCTCCTCGTAATTGAGGGCGCCGTCGGAACGGAGGATGGAGGACAGCCCGCCGCTGTCGACTGGTGTGTCCAGAATGGCGTGCAGGCGGGGTTGGCGCAGGTCGCCTTCGAGCAGCACTACCCTGCGTCCGACTTGCGCCATGGCGATCGCCAAGTTCACCGATACGGTTGTCTTGCCGTCACCCGCTTCTGGACTCGTCAGCACAGTGACTCGCCCCGCCTTGGCCGGCTTCGTCGAAAGCAGAATGGAATTCATCGCGCCGAAGATGGCCTCCGCCATCTCGGGAATGTGCAGCCATGTAGCGAGAGCTACCGAACGGGACGACATCTGCGGAACCAGCAGGCTACGCACCTCCTGCTGCAGCGCGGGCACCTGCTCCGCAGTTATGGTGGAATCAAGGGCGATCTCATCCACCTTTTGCTGGCGCCGGAATCGAAGGCGCAATCCCCTGCCCGGGCCCTTCAACAACGGTACGACGCCGAGTTCGCGAAGCTGCAGATAGATGGGTGTCTCGCCGGGGGCCACGATGGCATGGTTGTTGCGCATTCTGACGATTGCCAACACAACCGACAGGAACGAGCCGCCGAGGATACCGACCGCCAGATTGAACTTGCCGTTCGGTGAGTAGGGCTCCATCGGCGCAGTGGCCGGATCCACCACCGTGATGGTGCTGGTACGCATTGCCGCGGCGATGCCGACCTCACCGACGCGCTGCAACAACGTCTGGTACAGGTGGCGATCGGAATCCACGTTCCGCTTGAGCATGTTGTAGCGGATCGCCTTGTCGTTGAGACTGACGGCCTTGGCAGCCTCCTTGTCGTACTCCACCGAGACCATCGCCTCCCGCCGCAGCGTGAGTTCAAGATCCGAGCGAAGGCGCTTCATTAGGCCTTCTTTCTCGCGTTGGATCAGTCGTTCCAGATCTTCGATCTGCAACGCGTTCTCGCGGACCGCTGCGTGCTCGGGCGTCATCGTCGCCAGAAGTTGGGTACGGTGGCGGCGCAGGTCAGCAAGTTGAAGCCGATACTGGCGCACCGACCCGGAATCGAGGTCGGGAGGCATTGAGTTGACGTCGCTGTTATCGGCGATCAGGTATGCTGACTCCTTTCCCCACCGCTCCAGTTGCATGCGGGCGAGTTCAGTCTGGAGTTGCCGCAGTTTCGACTGCACTGGCCCGTCTGTGCCGAAATCGACGCTGCTGCCGGCATCGGCGAGTTGCCTTTCCTCCTGCGCCAACCGCTGCCTGGTATCGTTCAGTTGGCTTTGGAGCCACTGGCTGGTTTCGTTAGCGCTGTGGTGGCGCGAATCGAGATTGTTGGCGATATACGTCTGGGCGAGTGCATTGCACACCGTGGCGGCCACCTGGCCGTCCTTCGCCTGGCAGGAGATCTCGACGATGCGAGTATTTCCAAGCGCCTTCACCTTTATGCGCCGGCCCGCGTCGGCAATGATGGCGTCATAGGAAGCCGGCGCCGGCCGGAATAGCGTCGACGCCGGAGGGGGGGCTGCCGCCCCACCGCGCCTTGACGGCTTGGAGCCCGGGATCGAAGCAAGAGCTCGGTCACGAATCGACTGGCTCGATAGGATCTTAATCTCGGTCTGGATGAAGGACTCGGGAAGCACACTCTGACTGGTTCCCGTTCCCGCTTCGGAGCTGAGGAAGTTCTCATTCAGGCTGCGTATGTCGAGTACCGTCTTGGCCTGATACATGGCCGGCTGCAGCGCGACCGAGAGGGAGCCCAACAGCGCTCCTAGAAGTGTCCCGGCAGCGATCAACGGGACGTTTGCCCGGACCGCCTGCCAATATTCGTTGAACTGGTTTCCGGTGGACGCACTTGTGACCGAGAACTCGGACGCGGCCGCTTTTGGAACGGCGCGCGAGTGTGGGACAAGTGCTTGCCGGTCCCGATTTGCAGGCAGATTCATGTACGCTGTCTCCCTCCGAAGTGCGGCCATTTAGCGCCAGATGATAAGACCGGTGGTCAGACTAAGTGCTGTTTCAATGCTCCGAGTGGTGATTACCTTGGTGGTGCTGCTGGGAACGAAGAGCACATCGTTTGGACGTAGGATCACGTCGTCTGACTTACCCGCGAAGATCGCTTTGAGATTCACCGAGATCTGCTTCTCTCCCTGCAGATCGCGGCGAAGAATCCGGGCTCGCGACGGGCTGGCCCGCGGATCGATGCCTTCGGCAAGCGCCAGCGCCTGCACGACAGACAGATTGGGGCGGCCGTTCAGGGCGAAGCCTCCCGCGCGTCTTACATTGCCAATGACATACACCACCTGGGCCGCCGGTACATTCACAATGTCCCGCGGCATCAGCTGGATGTTATCCTCAGGCGACGCTCCTTCAAACAGTGCTGTGAGATCGAGGGACAGCACAGAGTTAGACGCGCCATCCACCTGGGCCTTGCTATGGGCAATGGTGCCATTGGACTTCTCCCGCGTGATCACCACCTTGGGGCCGGCATCGTTCCGCAGCCCGCCTGCCATGGACAGCCCATCAATCAGCCGGATCGGCTCCCGAATCTGGTGCGCACCGGGTTGCGCCACGGATCCCAGAACCATGACCGGATGGGTCCTCGCGGCAACCACGCTGACCTGCACGTCTGGCGCGACGTAGTAGCGCTTCAGACGCGTGGTGATAAGCGCCTGCGCATCGTCCACCGTCATGCCTTCCAACTTCACTGTTCCGACGAGCGGGACACTGATCCGCCCGGTCTCATCGAGTCGAAAACGCTTGTCAGTGAGTTCTTTCGCGACCAAGCTGCTAATGGAAATCTCATCCGTACTCTGCAGCCGGTAGTGCGGGCGGGTACCGGTCTCCGGACGGGACGAAGGGGGGCCGCTGCCCGTATCGCAGGCGGCAAGAACACTGGTGATTACAAGAAGGAATGACATGACTACCTCCGACCCAGGCCGTGGAAGAGTCAACAACATGGTCGTTGCTGCTCTCCTTCATCACGCCGAACCAAGCCCCAACTCTAACTACGAGCGGCGATGCGTCTTAGCGCTCACTCGGATCACTGCTGAGACTTATGTTCGAGATTAGAGTCTGTCGGACTGGAAAGGAACTAGTAAAACAGCCAGTATGAACCGCAATGCACATAGCGACAGTGTGCATAGAGTTACATCGCGGTGAGCCTACGAATTGATTTCGGGTGGATCTGAAAACACTTCGGTGTATCATGAGGAAACTTTCAGCGTTGTAAATCGCGGTACGTTAAACATGATCCAGCGCGACCTCTCCCCAGTTCGCACTCTACGAGATCGGGTCATCGTTGCCGATCCACAGAGATTGTTTCTTCACGCTCTCCCGCTGATGCTGGAGAGCGAATTCGACGTTGTCGCAACGGCCCGGGACGGCAGCAGACTCCTCACGGAGAGTGCACGTCTGAAACCTGCGATCGTTCTTTGCGAAGCGGAACTCGGCGACATGACCAGCATCGACGCGATCGCCCGGCTCCGCGAGCTGAACCCGCAGGTGAAGGTGATGATCGTCACTGATCGGACCGACGCGCTTACGGTGCAACAGGCACTTGGCGCCGGCGCCAATGGGTACATCCTGAAGCGCTGTTCGCCGGAGGAGCTGCAGTTGGCACTACGTGAGGTGGCGGCGGGGCGTCTCTACTTCACCCCCGAACTGAAGCGCGCGTCCGAACGAGCGGCCAAGAGTCCCGCGTGGCGCAACGGCGCCGACACCCCTGCAGCCTTGACCTCCAGAGAGCGCGAGATCCTTCGCCTGGTTGCATTGGGCCATACGGCGCGCGCAATTGCGGCGATGCTGTCCATTTCCGTGAAAACCGTCGCGTTTCACAAGAACAATGTGCGGCAGAAACTGCGCGTGCGAAGCGCCGCGGAGATGGCCGCCTTCGCGATCAGGACCGGCATTCTCGCCATGCACCCAGCCCAGCCGGCCAACAGCGAGGCCGCGCCGCCGGCGCTAGAAGACGACACGGGTCGAGAGTAGTCTTTGCCGAATGCGCGTAGCTAATGGCGGACACGGATCGGCTGGCCACACCTTGGGCAGCGGCTCTCCCACGGACGCGGACAACGACAACACGGTATCCCATGCATCCAGAACGCGTTCGGCCTCGAACTTGCAGGCATAGCGTTGGGCGACTCTGCCATTTTCTGAGAGATGTTGGCGCACTGCAATGCTGTGTTTTGGATGATCGACAATGAGACTCATGAGAAACGCGGCTGCCTCGGCGGGTTCGCCCGGCTGAAACCATCCCGCCCTGGGGACGAACTCGGCAAGAGGGCCGATCGCCGGGGCCACAATAATACAGCCGGACAGGACGGCTTCCACAACAGTCTGCGGTAGCCCCTCCTCATGATTGAGCATCAGCAGTGCAAGAGAACGATGGAGTACCGAGGCCACCTCCGTTTCTGACATTCCCCGGAGCAGCACGAAATGCGGTTGCGGCACTCTGAAATGAGCCAGCCTGGCCCGCAATAGCCCACAAACAGTGTGAAGCGCGTTCTGCGCTTTGGCCACGCAGGCAATCGTCAACTGCTTGTCACTGAGGGCGGCGAACCGGAAGCGTGACGCATCCACGCCAACTCCCACGTCGATCACGGGAAGGTCCGGATAGCCGTAGACGAGGTTGCGGCGGTTGTGCTCTCCGACAGCGAACATCGCCACCACGCCCGGACTGCGAAACGGATCCGCGGCGGAACGGAAAATCGGCTGGGAACCGTAGCCGATATACAGTCCCTTATTGAAGATCACTTTCCTGCACGGGTACAGCGATAGAGCGGGACCCAGCGTCTCCGGCAGGACCACGATATCGTCCGCGTTGAGCATGCGGTTCAGCCGCGCCCGGTCGATAACACGCGTGCTGTTCTGAAACCAGTTCAGACGATAGCCGGCGGATTCGTGTACGACGTAAGCCTCGCATCCAGCGGCGTTGAGGATATCCACATGCCGGTAAGTTTGCTTCTGTCCGCCAGAAGGGCGCTGGTTGTTGTAGGCGTAATACAGGATTCGGGACATCGAGACGTATACGTAGACATCATTAAATCAGCCTGAGCCCACCGGGTAAATCTAAAAGTGTCCGGTATCATATAGCGCGGTGCAGTAATACACTATCGCGTGAGAGCTTGAATCTCGATGGGTGTCAACGCCCGCTTGTACAGGCGAACGTCGTCCAGATCGCCGTTGAGGAAGCCGCTGTAGGCTCCACGACCGGAATAATCATCGGCGCCCATAAGCAGGGGCCGCGCCGAGTAGGCCACCGGGTTCGCTGCATTGCCTGCAGTAGCAACCAGTGCGGCATTCACATACAAACTGACGGTGGCGCCCGACTTCACGACGGCGACATGTTGCCAGGTTTTGGCGGCAACCGCTGCTCGCATGGCGCCGGAATAACTGCTTGTGTGGAACACCAGGAAGTTCTGCCAGAGATAGAGACAGTATGAGTTGTCCGTTCCCGAGCCGACCGGCTTTGCAAGCAGTACCTGTGTTCCCTGGAGCATATTGGTTCGAAACCAGAACGCCAGGGTGAAGTTTTGCGGTCGCAGGCCAGCAGAGTCCGGCACTGTCACAATCGCGCCACGCTCCAGGTGAATCGCGCCGGCGCGCGGGCCTGTTATCCAGGTTCCGGCGCCCGCCAGAGAACCGTGCTCCGCGTTGGCCGTAGCGTCCGGCACGGTACTACCCGCCGGCTGGTCCATTCGCCAATGCCCGACAAGATCCGGGTCTACATTGCTGGCCGTCACGGTGACAGACGCCGACCCGCGATTCCCCGCTGCGTCTCGTGCCTCCGCTGTGATCGTATGTTGTCCGTCAGCAGTTAAGGCCGTGTTCCAGGTGGCGCGATACGGCGGCGCGGAGAGTTCGACACCCAACGGCGCTCCGTCCAGCAGGAATCGAAGGGAGGTAACCCCCACGTTGTCGCCCGCGGCGGCACTTACCTCGACGACCCCTGAATGAACCGAGTGGGTGGAGGGATAAAGGAATGAGACGGCTGGCGGGGTCGAGTCCGTGCTTACGGGGCTGGATACGAGCGAGTAGACTTCCGCCGCCGTCAAGCCGCGATTGTAGAGGCGCACGTCGTCGAGTTCCCCATTCGCGAACGTTGCCATTATGCCGCTTCCGTCATCTTCGGCACCAAACAGCAGGGGTTGCGCATCGAACATCACGGTCTCAGGAGCCGCAGCCGTGGAGACCACCACCCCGTTCACGTACATCGTAGCGGTACCTTGGTGTTTCCCAATGGCGAGATGTGTCCAAACCCCGGCTGGCACCGGTTCAGAGCTCATCGCGCCCGCAAAGCCGCTTGTATGAAAGTGGATGCGGCCATTCGCAAGGTAAATGGCCACCGAATTGTCCGCGGATCTGCCGAACGGCTTCGATACCAGCATCTGCACGGCACTGGTGGAAGCGGCCTTGAACCACAGCGATATCGTGAAGTTGCTTGCGCGAAGATCCGGGGCATCCTCTACGCGGACGTGGCCGCCCCCAGAAAGGCGCAGCGCACGCCCGATGCGGCCTGCAGTCCAGGCGCCGGGCCCGACAAGACCTCCATACAGTGCGCTGCCCCGGGCGTTGCTGACGGTGGAGCCGGAGCCGTCATCCATGGTCCAGTGTCCGACCGGAGAAGAAGACGGTGGTGGCGGCTGCACCGGGGGTCCGTTGGCTACAGTCACCGCCACGGTAGCCATTCTGAGATTGCCCGCTGTATCCCGTGCGATCACCGAAATCATGTGGGGTCCGTCCGCGGACAGAGTGGTGTCCCAGTTCGCGTTATACGGCGCGGCGGTGTCCTCACTGAGATTCCCTCCATCCACCCTGAACTGAACGGCTGTTACACCGGCGTTGTCCGTAGCACTCGCGGAGATCTGCACCAAGCCCTTGAGAACGGTGCCGCCGACGGGCGCCGTGATGGTAACCTCCGGGAGAGTGCCGTCCAGAAGCGGCGCGTTGGACACATGAATCGAGATACTCGATGTGGCGGTGTTGCCTTCCGCATCGCGTGCGATCGCCGATAGCGTATGGGCGCCGTTGCCGGTTGTCCTGGAGTCCCAGTGCAGCGAGTAAGGAGGCGTCGTGTCCTCCGAATCCAGGTTCGCGTGGTCCAGCTTGAACTGCACTCCGGCCACTCCACTTGGATCAGACGCGGTCGCCACCAGTTGGAGCGCACCTGCCACCGTGGCATTGTGCGTGGGGCTTGTCAGGAATACCTGCGGAGGGGAATTGTCCGCAGGCGCAGTTGCAGGGTTTGCTAACGCCTCGATCTCCGCCGGGAGAAGGCCCCGTTGATACAGCCGGACCTCATCCAAGTCCCCTGTGTAGAAGTGCGTGATGCCCCTTCCATCATCCTCCGCCCCAAACAGCAGACTCCTGTTGTCATACGCAGTGTCGCCCCCGGTGACGGTTCGCGCCAATACGCCGTTGATATAGAACTGGTAGTTGGATGTCGAGCGCAATACGGCGACATGCACCCATTGTCCAGCGAGCGGCGCTGCGACCGACATAAACCCTACCGCATTCGCGGCATGAAACGTAAGTGTCCCGCTGCTGAGGTAAATCGCGAACGAATTGTCGGCCCCGGAGCCTCTGGGCTTGGAAACTAACATTTGGATGCCGGAATTCGAAACGCTGCGATACCAGAAGGCAACCGTGAAGACAGGTGGGCGCAGGGTTGCGGAGTCCGCTATCTCCACGTAAGATCCACCTGCCAGACGGAGCGCATTTCCTGTGCGTCCGCTCGTCCATGTCCCCGTGCCGCGGATCGCGCCCCTATTTCCATTGCCAGAGGCGTCAACAAGTATTGCACCGCCGCTCTCATCCAACTTCCATAGTCCGGACATGTCGGACAGCACCGTGATCGTGATCGTTGCGCTGCCGACGCCGAAGCCATTGCTCGCGAGTACGGTAACGGCAAAGGTTCCGGCGGCAGTGGGAACTCCCGTGATCGCACCGGTGCCGCGGTGCACACCCAAGCCCGGCGGCAAGGACTGCGCATCGTAACTTCCAGGCAGGTTGCTGGCGGAGATCTGATAGACGAATGGCGTCATCACCGTCCCGCTAGCCGTTGCCGGACTCACGATGATCGGCGGGCCAGTGGACGCTTCCAGCGCTTCATGAGCGCCCATGTCATAACCGCCGCCCTGCGGACGGACGACGCCTTCAACGTCATAGCCGAGCGGTGGCTGAAAGACATGCGAGGGTACGCTGGCGCGATTCCTGACCATGGCTGCCGGCAACAGGGACAGATCCCCAGCGGCCCGGTTGCGGAACCCCGGATCTGCTGCCGAAATGGAGTTCTGGTCAAAGTTGGTCTTCCACTGTGTGAAAGACATTCCGCTAATGTTAGCGCCGGCGTTGTAAAAGTTGAAGTCGGCATACGTCACATCGGTGCCGTCGGCCGCGGACAGCCCTTTCAGCACCTCGCCGTTGCACCAGAAGATATTGCCGTACCACTTGCTGGCCAATCCCTTCTTCATGAACGACAGACACGTAGCCCAGAAGGGCGCGGTCGGACTGAGCGTAACGGTGCTGAACCGGACGACATTGCGTTGTGCACCGGGCCGCATGGTGATGGCCGCCGTATCTCCGGCCTGTCCTTGCGCTGGATTCAGATCCATCAGCTTGAGGTTCTGGAACAGGCTGTCCGATCCCCAGTTGTCGATAGATCCGCGCTGGCCCCGGATCGTCAGTCCGTCCACCACGGCGCGGTTCGCGAAGATCTCCAGCCAGGCATTCTCAATGAGCCCTCCCCGGATGGTGGTGGTGTTCTCCGGAACATCCTGTCCGACCGAGAGGATGCCACCCCGCGAGATCATATTCTCAATCAGAATAGGACCAAGCCCGCCACCGTGATTGTAAAAGATCTGGTGCCCGCGTCCGAGTGGGTTTTCGAACTTTTCTCCGGAACAGTTGATGAACTGGGATGTGTCGTTGCGTCTGCCCTGATTGGGGTCGCTAAACGCGACGTAAAATGTGGCGTCCGGCCCAGGCATAGCTCGGGCGGCCTTGAGGTTGCGTCCTATAAAGCCTGTGGAATTAATTACGCCAAAGTGGTGCCGCCCGGCGAAATATGCCTCTGAATCCTCCAGAGTCACGTTACTGCTGCCCATCACCCGAAATGCGTAGCCCGCATGGAGATTCGCAGTATCGGTAACTACCAGATTGCGGAACGTCAGGTAGTGTTGGTAGTTTGAATGGACCATGTCTTCCCGCACGCAGGCTGCGTAACTGCGGCCATTGGTTCTCGGGTCGGAACCGCCGGTGTTGACATAGAGGTAGCCGGCAGCCCAGTAGAAAGACTGCGAGCGGGAGTCAATGGCGGCCGCGTTCGTGATCTCGAACCAGGAGGCGCGGTCCGCAATCAGCCCATTCACCGTGGAGGGAATGGCGTAGCGATAGATGCTGCCGCGAACAAGCTCAAAGCGGCTGTTTGTCAGCGTGTCGCTGCCGGCGAACATGGGCTTGGGACCGTTCCCGTAAGCGTCATAGACGATGGGATTTCCCGGCGCGCCACTCCACCGCGCCACGATCGGCTCACTCCACACGCCGCCTCGTGCGAACAGAACCTGGTCACCGGGATACAACCGGGTAGCGGTTACCTTTGCGACCGAACGCCAAGCAGCCGACGGCGTGACGCCGGCGTTCGCATCACTCCCTATGGGGCTCACAAAGTAAGTCGCTGCGTACGCACACAAATGAATGAAAACCAGAATGATACTCATGCCGACCTGCCTTACATCCAGGCTTGCCCGCTAAGTGGCCGGGACACAGGGCACTCTCCCGGATCCACGCCATCATAACAGAGAGAGTCGTGCGCACCATTGTAACTCCATGCCATTTTGCCGCCTTTTTCAGCCGCCCTGGCAACCTTCCCAGGGTGAGGAACGCCGCTGTATGAACAATAGACTTATTTTGTTTGCGCTGCCGCATTGCACCCAGTCAACAAATGTACACCGGCCTACCGGGTTCACAGGAGAGTTCGCAACAGGTAACCCGTCTCCCGACAGAGTTCCAGAAATATCCGCCACCGCTCGGATCGATGAGCGGCTCGTACCTGCGCATCGGGCGCGGGCGCAACAACCGCGTTGAGCCCGGCTCGCCGTAGGGCACGCCGGGTGCGGGCGGCTTTGTAATCCCGGGTGAGCACAACCATGCGGCCGGCGCCGGCGTCGCCCGAATGATACGCTGCCAGGCGTCGGGCCTGCTCCATGGGAGTATCGCCAAGTGCTTCCACGCGGATGGCGTTGTCCGCCAGGCCGGCGGCCTGCAGGACGTCAGCCATGATCACCGCCGCGCTTGTTCCCACCGCCGGCCTGCTGGAGACGACCATTCGCCGAAAGCCGCCCTGTCGATAGGTAGTCTTCGCATGCTCGCAGAGCCAATAGGATGCCTGGTCGAGCACAACACCCGTTGGTAGTAGCGAAGTGGACTCACCCAGCACAATCAGGCTGTCGCCCGGCACCCGCAACGCCGGTCCGGAAAGCTGTGCCACCCACCATGGGACGAGGGGGGTCAGCGTCACGACGAACAACAGTAACCCGATGGCGGCAAATAGCGAAAGAACACTGACGAGAACCCACTTTGCGGCACGCCGGCGGGTACGCGTCGGGTTCAGTGCTGGTACTGTCATAGGCTTCTTTAACGCAGATCGAGTGCAACCAGGTCTCTCCGGTCTCGCAGATAGAGCGTGGATCCCACCAGCGACGGGATAGACCAGGCATTGTTGTGAAGTACTGGTGCTTTCGCCAGAACGGTGACACCCTGCGGCGAGAGGTTGACAAGGCTAAGCACGCCGTCCTCATCAAGCAGCAGAACCTTGCCGCCTGCGTCGATCAAGTTGGCCTTACCGAACCCGCGTGTCTGCCATGCCACCTTGCCGGTTTTCAAGTGCACCGCGGTGAGAAACGCCGATCCGAAGTCGCCGCTGGAGCCGTAAATATACTCGCCGATCCGCAACGCGTTTGTGAAATGAATGCGCAAGCGTCGATTGGCCCAAAGCTCTTTTGCCGTCACCTGCTGTTCCGTACGCTGCAATGTCACCGCGCGGCTGCCCCCGTCATAGCCGGAAGAGCAGAACAGAATCCCATTTCCATCCCAGATAGCGGTGGCAATGTTCAGGTCCCACTGTGTGGTGTGCGGGAAGCTCCACAGTAGGTCCCCGCGGTCCGGGTTGACTCCCACCAGTTGCTTTGCGAGAAAGAAAACCAAGTGCCGGACTCCGCCGGACTCAATCAGTACAGGCGACGAGTTCGAAATCGGAAAGTCGTGCCGTGCCCAGACTACAACGCCGGTCGCGGCATCGAAGGCCATGATAGCGGCGCCCTTCGCTCCGACAGGAAGAATGATGGTGTTCCGGTAGGCTATGGGGCTGGAAGAGTAGCCGTACTGCGGGAGCGCGGCTCGATATTCGCTGACAAGATCATGAGACCACAGCAGCTTCCCACTTCGGGCGTCCAGGCAATGCAGCTTCCCCGTGGCGCCAGCCGAGTACACACGGCCTTGCAGAACGAGAGGAGTTGCGTGCGGGCCCGGCCCATTCTGCATGTCCATCCCCGCCGGAATGTGCGCTCCGTACCGGTATTCCCACAGGGACTTGCCGGTGACTGCATCCACGCTTGTAACTACTTCCTCATCGCCCTTCCGGTACATGGTGAACAACGACTTCCCAACCACCGCGATACTGGAATACCCCTCTCCCAGTGCACGCCGCCACAGTTGTCGCGGACCGCCTTGCGGCCAGGTAGATGCAACATTAGCGCCCAGCACACGGAAGTCGCGCCGCGGTCCGCCCCATTGCGGCCAGTCCGTGTCCGTTGGAAGCTTTTCGCCGTATGTCACGGCCGTCAGCAGTATCGCAGTCAACCCAAGCCCGTTACCAGAGATGAGTCCCATGGTGAGGTTCTCGCAATCTACGGGAGTAAATCCGAACTGGCACCGCGAGGTGGTGGTCCAACTTCATAGAGGAACATGCCGGACAGGGCCTTTCGCAGCCGCAGATCCCGCCTGTCATCAGCCAGTTTCGAGAGAATCCAGCTCTTCCCCTCTCCGCCGGCCTGATAGAACACCAGGAACGTTCGATGACCGGCAACGAAGTCCGCATACTTTGCGGTGTTCAACCTCGTCCAGCGCGCCAGCCCCGCCGTGGTGCGCTCCGTCGTATCCGACTCGCCGTAAGCGCCGGGGAAGTCAATATCGACAAGAGAGTAAATGCGCGTGGCGAACTCCGGGTGATAATGATGCAACTGTAGATACTGCGCGCCATCAGTGATCACCACCGGAGGCCCTTCTGCTAATGCCTCACGCAGCATCTCCGGCACTGCCACCGCATCCACGGGCATCCGCAACTTCGACAGCGAGGCCAGTAACTGCAACCCAGTCCACCCCGCGAAACACAGCAGCACGACTAATCCCATGGCTTGCCTACGAGCCGTAACGACTGCGGTGAAGAACGCGAACAGCAGCGTGATGCCCACCGTCGCGGAGATGGCATACCGGGCGACATAGGCGCCCGTTACCAGCCGCGCGGCCACAATTTGCGCCACTGGCAATAGTGTCAACCCAAGCGGTAACGCAATCTCCTCCAGTGGAAGCCGGTTCTGGTCTTGCCCTTCCCCCTCGCCCGGAAGTAACTGTGCCATGAGTGTCGTACCCAACGCGGCAACCAGAACCGCGACGATTCCGCTTGTCAGGAAGAGATGATATGTGCCGACAAATGCAGCCCAGTCCGCACGCGCCCAGAAGTTCGCCGAATAGGCCCGCGCGCTTGCGATCTGCTGGTGCAACAGGACCAGCGGAATCACGCTGCACAACAGCGCCACCAACATTGGGAGGTGAAAAGACCGCAAGCGAACTTGCCGAATAACCTCCGCGCCCGCGAATACGGCAACCACGAACAACCCATAGAGGTGCGATGCTACAAGGCCGAGCAGGGACACGGCAGTCCCCAGGGTCCACCACCCCCGTATCGACGTCCGCTCCCCCTCCCTCTGCCAGCAGACCAGCGCCAATCCGGTGAAACCCAGCATCAGCCCGTAAGATCTGGCTTCATACGCAAACTTGTAGGCAAACGTGACAAACATCCCGGAGAGCGCGATGAAGCCGAAAAGCGCCGAGGTTCGCCGCCGCGTGTAGGAAAACACGCACAGACTGGCAATCCAGAAACCGGCGATCGCCGTCCAGCGGGTGCTGATGTTGTTATCGCCAACTACCGCGCGGCCTAACTTCGTCAGCAGGTGCAGCAATGGCGGCGTTAAGTCCACACCGCCTGCCAGAGCCATGGACAACTCGGCTGGTGTCAATTTACTTAAGTAGTAAGTGAAGAACTCGTCGTACCAGAGCGGACGCCACTTCGCATGGACACAAACGCACGCGAAGTAGCACAGCGAGTACAACAGCAGAAGCAGTTGGTGTCTATCTTCTAACCAGCGTGTCGCCACGTGCAGCGGCGATCGCTCGTAGGCACCATCTATTGCCATGACCGGGCATTGCTGACGAAGAACTTGTATCTTCATGCCTTCAGTTAGAGCGTACGGGTGTCGGACATGCGATACTACCACGCCCATCGATCTTTAGAGTCAACAAATTTCTATGCGTGTATATGTGTTCACACTGTGCTTGACCGTGCGCGCCAAATGTCTTGAAGCACGCCCCTTCCCTCTTTAGAATGAAGTCCCATACAGACATACCACCTTGCATGACACTTACTAACAAAGTCGTTCTGATCTCCGGAGGTTCGTGCGGAATTGGACGGGCTTGCGTGGAAGCATTTCGGAAGCGCGGCGCGGCAATCTCTGTCTGCGCCCTTCCCGACGAGGATCTGGCAACACTTCATCTGCCGGAGGGCATTGTCATTGGGGGCGATCTCACTTGCGACAACATCCGGCGCGCGTGGATTGATAAGACCATGCGTAAGTTCGGCCGGATGGACGTCTTGATCAATAACGCAGGCGTTGGGCTATATGCTCCCCCATCAGAGGCGCCCGTCGACCTGACCCGGCGCATGTTCGAAGTCAATGTCTTCGCGCCCATGTGTCTCGCCCAGCTGGTGATTCCCCAAATGCGGAAGCAGGGCGCGGGCTGTATCGTCAATCTCGGATCGGTCGGCGGATTGGTTTCCTTGCCTTGGGCCTCGATGTACTGCGCCACTAAGTTCGCGATGCACGCCTTGAGCGACTCGCTGCGGCGCGAGATGAAAGGGACTGGAGTCCACGTCGTGAAGGTATGTCCGGGGATCGTCGACACCGCATTCCGGGAGCACGTTCTCTATGGCCAGGCGCCAGGCAACGTCTCCGATATCCGGCGCATTGTGTCGCCGCAGGCTGTGGCCGCTCGCATCGTCTCCGCCGTGGAGCGACGAACAAGGACGGTCTTCGTTCCTCGGATCGGCCGTGCTTTCACCTCGATGGAGTTTGTCACCCAGGGGTTAATGGATTGGTACCTGGCACGGCTCAACAAGTAGGCCGGCGCGCCCCGACCTTGAGAATGCGGTTCGGGCACCTTATCGCGTTCGATCGCTGTGCGCGCCATCGCGGAGCTACGATGTTGTGCCTGTTCCTGATCGTCATCGGGCTTCGCCTGGCATCCCTCTCGTATTTCCCACCGCCGATACCCAAGGTTCACGATGAGTTCAGTTACCTGCTAGGCGCGGACCTTCTGGCATCAGGCCGCGCGGCCCTCCCGGCTCATCCGCTGTGGGAGTTCTTCGATACCATCCATGTCATTGGCACTCCGGTTTACGCGTCGAAGTATCCACCCGGGCAGGCCATATTCCTTGCCCTTGGCCAGTTGCTCTTTGGACACGCCTATGCGGGTGTGGTGATTTCTGCGGGGCTCGCCACCGTGACCGTCTTCTGGATGCTGCTGGCCCTTGTGCCTCCCGGTGTAGCGCTTATTGGAGGCTTGCAGGTCGCAGTCGTCTTCTCTTCCCTTCATTACTGGATGCAATCCTATTGGGGCGGTGCGGTTGCCTTGTCCGGCGCGGCAATCGTCCTCGGTTCGGCAATCCGCATGCTGCGTTGGGCTGACGTCAGGTCAGGCTGGTTGCTCGGGCTTGGTGCCGCACTGCTGCTCGTCAGCAGACCCTACGAGGGTGGCGTGCTCGTCCTATTGCTCACTATCCCCGTCGCCCTCCGGGCGTGGACTACTCGGGGGTTGCGGCAAGCCTTCCGCCGCTCCGGTGCTGCCCTTGCCCCCGCACTTCTTTGCTTGGGCTGGTATAACTACCAGGTTACGGGACACCCCTATGTTCTTCCCTACTCCCTATACGAGCGCACGTATGCAGCCGT
>JAEUQF010000465.1 GCA_016789745.1 Bryobacterales bacterium | reverse complement strand
GATGAGATCCGGCAGCAGCCCGCGGCGCTGGAAAAGACGCTGCGCCAGGAGAAGAAGGCGATGGAGCGGCTGCGCCGGCGGCTGGAGGCAAAGCGGCCGAAGTTGATTGTGCTGGTAGCGCGCGGCACCTCGGACAACGCGGCGCAGTTCGGCCGTTATCTATTGGAGATCGCGACGGGGATACCGGTGTCGCTGGCGGCGCCGTCGATCTATACGCTATACGGGGCGCAGGTGCGGCTGGGCGCCGACGATATGGTGATCGCGATTTCGCAATCGGGGGAGTCCACCGATACCAACCTGGTGCTGGAGCGGGCGAAGGCGGTCGGGGCGCTGACGATCGGCATCACCAATGAGGCGGAGAGCACGCTGGCGAAGATCGCCGATGAGGCTTTCCTGGTACGCGCCGGGCGGGAGCGGAGCGTGGCCGCCACCAAGACGTACACCGGGCAATTGATGGTGCTGTACATGATCGCCTGGGCGCTCGGGGCGGATTTGAAGATGTCGGATCTGGAGCGGATTCCGGAGTGGGCCCAGGCAGCGCTGAAGCTGGAGGATGAGATTGCCGAGCGGGCGATCCGGTACCGCTTCATGGAGCATGCGGTGGTGGTGGGCCGCGGCCTGAATTACGCCAATGCCTACGAGTTCGCGTTGAAGATGATGGAGACCTGCTATGTCGTGGCCGAGCGGTTTTCCTCCGCTGACTTCCTGCACGGTCCCATCGCTATGGTCGAACAGGCCTTCCCGATGTTTCTGTTCGGGCCGTCGGGAGTGACGTGGCCGTCCATCGCGGAGATGCGGGAGAAGCTGATCGGGCTGCAGGCAGACGCGCTGCTGCTGACCGATAAGAGCAACCGCGCGGCGATGGAGGGGGATAGAAAGCGAACGGTGTGCATTCCGGCGAAGCTGGCGCACAAAGGGTCGCTGCCGGAGGATGTCTTTACGCCGATTCCCTATATTGTTCCAGCACAATTATTTGCGGCGAGCCTGGCACTGGAGAAGGGATTAAATCCGGATCAACCACGCACGCTGAGCAAAGTGACACAAACGCTGTAGAAGACACTGTAACATTCCGGTGGTATGCTTGCCCTCAATGGGACTCAAGCAATCGCTGTACACCCTGCTGCTCTGCGCCGCTACCTCGCTTGTGGCGCAGGAATACCGGGCGACGATTTCGGGACTGGTGACTGACCCGAGCGGCGCCCCTATCACTGGTGCCCAAGTGGATGTCACCAGCGTGGAGCGCAACGTCTCCTACACGGGCGAGACGAATGAATCCGGCCGTTACCTGACGCGATTCCTGCCGCCCGGCGAGTACACCCTGGTGGTGCAGAAGGACGGCTTCAAGAAGCTGGTTCGAGAGAAACTGGTATTGTCGGCGGTGGACCGCCTTAGCCTGGACTTGCGCATGGAGTTGGGCACGGTGGCCGACAGCGTGACTATTAGCGCCGAAATACCGGCGTTGCAGACCGAAACCGCATCGCGGTCGGCAACGATCGAACAGCGGCTGGTAAACGATGTGCCGGCCAGCGGCCGCAACCTTTACCAGTTCTTGTTCACGCTGCCGGGGGTGACGAAGTCAAGCCGGTATTGGGGGTCCTTTGAGCTGTATGCCTTCGGCAACATTAATTCAATTTCGATCAATGGCGGGCGTTCCGGCGAGAACGAGACGCTGATCGACGGCATCAGCTCCGTTCGCGGCAGCCGCAGCGCCTCCTTTGCCCCCGCCCTGAACGCCATCCAGGAAGTGAGTGTGCTGACGAACTCGTACGATTCGCAGTATGGGCGCATCGGCGGCGGTGTCACATCGGTGACCCTCCGCACCGGCACCAATCAACTGCACGGGCAGCTGTTTGAGTTTTTCAAGAACGACAATCTGAACGCAAACGGGTATTCGCGGAATTCCGTAGGGTTGAAGCAGCCGGAGTTCAAGAACAACACGTTCGGCTTCACCGTCGACGGCCCCATCTATATCCCGAAACTCTTCGACGGCCGCAACAAGATGTTCTTCATGATCTCCACCGAGTTCCTGCGCGAACGCAATCCGCAGACGCAACTGTGGACGGTGCCCACCGAAGCGGAGTTGCGCGGCGACTTCTCCGCCATCGTCGACAACAACCGGCGCAGCATTGGCATCTACGATCCGCTGACCACCACCGCCGCCGGAGCGCGCCAGCCGTTCGCCGGCAACCGCATCCCGGCCAACCGCCTGAATCCGGTGGCAGCGAAGGCCGCCAGCTTCTATCCGAAGCCGAACCGCGTGAGCGAAAGTCCCGACGGCCAGAACAATTACCTGTTCGTGAACAGCAGCCAGAACAGCTACAACCAGTGGTTGGGCAAGCTGGACTGGAATCTCACCAATAACCATCGCGTCAGCGGCCGTTACGGTGAGACCCCCTGGTATAACTTCGCCCGCGTCCAGTGGGGCACCAACGCCGCCGAGCCTAGCAGCGAATATCCGTCCACACGCATCTCGCGCAACTGGGGCGCCGACTGGACCTGGACGCTCAACCCCGCGATGGACTTCAACCTGCGCGGCGGCTTGGCCCGCTACGAAGGCTTCAGCGGCAACACCTTCGGCCGCGGCTTCAATCCCACCGAACTGGGCTTCCCGCAGGCGCTGGTGAGCCAGTTCGTCGGCCTGCAGTATCCCCGCTTCAACCTGGGCGGTAACAACTACAGCCCGCTGGGGGCTGCACAGACCAGCGGCTACGAGACCCAGGACACCTACAGCCTGCAGCCGAACCTGCAGTGGATTCGCGGCAAGCACAGCATGAAGATGGGCGTCGAGGCCCGGCTCTACAACAGCAACGCCATTCGCCCGGCTTCGGCGTCCGGTAACTATACGTTCAACCGCAACTGGACGCAGGCCGACGCGCAGCGCGCCGATGCCCTCTCCGGCAACGTGCTGGCGACGTTCCTGCTGGGGTATCCCTCCAGCGGCTTTGTCGACCGCAACATGGACCCCGCCTATCAGAACCGCTACTTCGCCCTGTTCTTCCAGGATGACTGGAAGATCGGCCGCAACATCACGCTGAACCTGGGCCTGCGCTGGGATTACGAAGGGCCCATCTACGAGCGCTACAACCGGCAGGTGGCCAGCTTCGACACCAACGCCGCCAGCCCGCTTGCCAATCGCGTGCCGAACCTCAAGGGCGGCCTGACCTATGCCGATAGCAACAACCGCTTGGCGTTCAACCGCGACCTGAACAATATCCAGCCGCGCGTCGGCGTGGCCTGGCAGGTAAGGCCGAAGTGGGTGGTGCGCGGCGGGTATGGCCGTTACTTCCTGGGCCAGAACGCTGCGGGCGCCGATACCGGCTTCAGCCGCCGCACGGACCTCATCGCCTCCACCGATAACAACCTCCGCCCGGCTGTGGATCTGACCGATCCCTTCCCGCGCTCGCTCTTCCCCACAGGCCTGCTGCAGCCGATCGGCAGTTCACAAGGGCTGGCGACGAACCTGGGGCTGGGCGTCACGGGCCAGTACCGGGATCGCTGGCTGCCGCGCACCGATCAGTTCTCGTTCGGCTTCCAGCGCGCGCTGCCGTGGAACTGGGTCATCGACACGTCGTATGTCGGCAACCTGACCCGCGGGCTTCCGGTTGCGCTGGGCCAGAACTTCATCCCGCTGGCCGAGTTGACGCGCCTGCCGGTGGCGGATCGTCCGGCGTACTTCAACGCGGGCGTTGCGAA
The DNA here is from genome assembly GCA_016789745.1 of Bryobacterales bacterium. Lineage (GTDB taxonomy): Bacteria > Acidobacteriota > Terriglobia > Bryobacterales > Bryobacteraceae > CADEFT01. The sequence continues at coordinate 842 of JAEUQF010000465.1, read as the reverse complement.
TCCCTTTGCGGGTGCGCTGCCCGGGTCGGCGTTCAATGGTGCCACTTATCCGCGGCAACAGTCTCTGACGCAGTATCCGCAGTTCAATGGAGTGACGATCAGCAACGTGCCGGTTGGGGCACAGACGTATCATTCGTGGCAGACCAAGGCGACACGGCGGTTCAGCAACGGCTTGGCCATGCAGGTGGCCTATACGTGGGGGAAGACGCTGGAGCGGATTTCGTTGTTGAATGCGCAGGATACGGTGTTGGGAGACCTGACGGCGACGCCGCTGGAGCAGCGGTTGAACGACTTTGACATTCCGCACACGCTGTCGATGGCGTTTGGCTATGACGTACCGTTCGGCAAGGGTCGCAAATGGGCCAATAGCAACAAGGTGCTGGATGCGATTGCCGGCGGTTGGAAGATCAACGGGATGTACATCCGGCGATCGGGACAGCCGCTGGAGTTCCCGAACGCGACGCCGCTGGTGGCGCAGAGCGCAAAGCTCAGCGATGCGCAGCGCGACGACCTGGCCCGCAAGGCCGGCCGCGACAAGTTCAATCCGTTCTTCGACAAGTGGTTCGACACGAGCATCTTCCCGAATCGCGCGCAGGCGGCGTTCACGCTGCGGGATTTCCCGACGCGTTTCCCGGACGTGCGCAGCCCGATTCTGGATAGCTGGGAGTTGTCAGGCTCGAAGGAGTTTCCGATCAAGGAACGGCTGCGGGTACAGTTGCGGGCGGACTTCCAGAATGCCTTCGACCAGCCGTACTTCGGACGCCTGGTTGCCACCAACGTACAGGACACGCGGTTCGGGCAGTTGAATCCGGAACAGGATAACCAGCCGCGTGTGGTGGTGC
>JAEUQF010000452.1 GCA_016789745.1 Bryobacterales bacterium | reverse complement strand
GGACGCTGTCCGGCATTCTGTCGCTCTCCAGCGGGCTGCCGTTCACACTCAACCTGCCCTTCGACAACGCCAATACGGGCAACGTGAACTGGCCCAATCGCATCGCCGACGGCCGGCTCGACAATCCCACCATCGACCGCTGGTTCGACACCGCGGCCTTCACTTTCCCCGCCCAGTACACCTACGGCAACGCCGGGCGCGGTTACCTGACTGGACCTGGCACGAAGACGCTCGATTTCTCCATCCAGCGCAACTTCAAGCTGCCGCTCAACGAAGCATCGCGCCTGGAGTTCCGGGCCGAGGCTTTCAATTCCTTCAATACGCCGCAATTCGGGATTCCGGGTGCGACGCTGCAGACACCACAATTCGGAACCATCGGCGGGACGGCGAACCCCAACCGGCAACTCCAGTTCGGTCTCAAGCTGCTTTTCTAAAGCGCACAGCGTTTCTGATTCGCTTACTGAACCGCGCGCGTGAGGGTTCGGTTGCCGGCGCTTTGCCGCAACCTCTTTACCAACTATGTTTCCGCACGCCACAGAGCACGGCCGGGCCCGCGCGACCTAAGATACGATCGTGAATCATCACTTGTCGTAAGATCTGGTTGCCGCGCTGCGCCACGGCGCAGACAGTCCGATGACGGCTGCCCTCGATCGCCGCAATGTCCGTAAGCTCATCTCTGACGGCTATTCTGCCGGAGAGGATCCTTGCCGTGAAATAGGGCGGCCGCTGCCCGATTCCGTCGAGCGCCATGCAGAACATTGGCACTTGGTTCGCCTGCCTCCACTCGCCGACGCCAACGGCTCAGATGCCCAACTCCGCCATTTTTTGATACAGCAGCCGCCTCTGCACCCCCAGGATCCGCGCGGCTTCCGTCTTGTTTCCCCCAGCCTCTCGCAGCGCGGCTTTCACCAGCGCGGATTCCACGCGCCGAAGCACCGCCCAATATCCATCGCGGTACGGGACCTGGCTTTCCCAGAAGCTACAACGCGCACCGGCGGTGGCGGACGGGAGGGTGGGGAACTCGATCACCTCCGGCGTCACGATGCCGCCGGGTGCCAGAACCACGGCGCGTGTGATCACGTTCTCCAATTCCCGCACGTTGCCGGGCCAGTCGTGATTCAGGATCTTATCCAGCGCATCCTGGCGAATGGTGACGGGGCGCTCCGAGCGCGCCAGGAATCGCTGCACCAGCAGCGGGATATCCTCGCGGCGGTCGCGCAACGGGGGCAGTGCGATCACGACGACGTTCAACCGGTAGTAGAGATCCTCGCGAAACCTTCCTTCGGCCACCGCCGTACTCAGGTCGCGTGCCGTCGCCGCTACCAATCGAAAATCCACGGGAATGGGGGCATTGCTGCCCAGCCGTTCGATGGTCCGCTCCTGCACGGCACGCAGCAGCTTTGCCTGCAGCGCCAGCGGCATGTCGCCCACCTCGTCCAGGAACAGTATGCCGCCCTCAGCCTGCTCGAATCGCCCGATCCGGCGGGAAACGGCGTTGGTGAAGGCTCCCTTTTCATGGCCGAAGAGTTCCGCCTCCAGTAGTTCGCCGGGAATGGCGGCGCAGTTTACTTTCACCAGCGGCCGTCCCCTGCGGCCGCTGAACTGGTGCAGCGCATTCGCCACCAGTTCCTTGCCCGTGCCGGATTCGCCTGTCACCAGCACCGTCGCGGCACTATCCGCCACCCGCCCAATGGTCTTATAGACCTCCTGCATCGCCGGTGTGTGGCCCACCATGCCGGGAACGCCCGCTTCCGCCGAAGTGCCACCGGTCCGCAGCGAACGCACCTCGATCTCCAATTGGCGGTACTCCAGGGCGCGCCGGATCAGCAGCAGCAGGTGCTCATCATGGATGGGCTTCGACAGGTAGTCGAAGGCGCCATACTGGGTGGCCCGAATGGCGTTGGCACTGGAGGTCTCGGCAGTCATGATGATGACGGCGGCATCGGAATGGCCTGCGCGCAGACGTTGCAGGACGGTCAACCCATCAATGTCGGGCAGCCGGATATCCAGCAGGATCAGCTCCGGCTGTTCGGACAGGGCCAACCGGAGGCCGTCCTCGCCACACGCGGCCTCCAATACGGAGTAGCCTTCATCCTCCAATATCAGCTTCAATGCCCGCAGCGCCGTGCGCTCATCTTCCACAATCAGGAGCACCGGCTTGGCACGCGTCATGCGGGGCGCTCCGCCGGTACCGATAACGTGAATACCGCCCCGCGCGCGCCATGTCCGGCTTCGATAGTTCCAGCCATCTTCTCCAGCAGCGTTCGGGTGACGGCCAACCCTAGGCCAGTGCCCCCTTGCTTGGTGGTATAGAAAGCCTCAAAGATGCGCTCCCGCTGTTCTTCCCGCAGGCCAGGCCCATTGTCTTCCACGCGAATCTCCAGCCGCTGGCCCCGTTGCGTGATCGTGAGATCAACGCGGCCCGGGTCGCCGGCGAAATCAATGGCATTCAACAGCACATTCATGAGCGATTGTTGCAGGTAATCCCCATCCACGAAGGCGGTGCAATCGGCGGGCGCCTGTACGGCAATCTCCACGCGCCGGTCGCGGGCATGCGGGCCGACCAGCGCCAGCGTCCGGTCTACAATGGGCCGCAGCGGCTGTGTGCGCACGCGGCGCATTTCCTCGTCCCGGAATACCAGCAGGCTCTGCAGCAGCGTGTCCAGACGGTCGATCTCGCCCGTGATCAGCCCCGTGCACTCCTCCACGCCAGCTTGGCCCTCCAGCCTTCTGGCAAGTAGTCGGGTGGTCAGGCGCAGGCTGTTGAGCGGGTTCTTGATCTCGTGCGCGATACCTGCCACAACACGGCCCATCACGCGCAAGCGGTCTTCGCGCCGTAGCGCCTGTTCCATGCCCTGGCGCCGCTCGGCCATCGCATTGATCGCTTGCACAATCGGCCGCAACTCGTGATTCTGATCCGGAAGGCGATACGCGGCGTCGGTCTCCAATTGCGACAGCCCGCGTTGGATCTGTGCAAAGCCGCGCTGCAATTGAAAGCTGAACGTGAGCACCGCTCCGATCGTCACCAGCGCAATCACCATAACGCCTACCAGTAATAAACGCTTGCCCAACTCGCTGGACTCGCTGAAACTGAGAATTCGCCGCACACACCAGGCTCCCGGACGGCCATCGACGCCAGCCACGGCAGCGATCACCAGAAGGTCTGAGCCGTCCTGTCGCACCCGGTGCGCAATGCCGCCCCCACTCTGCCGGCTCTCGGCGAGGGCTACCTGCACCTCCCGGCTCTCCACCTCCGGCTGCAGCAGCGTGCTCTCCGGTTCGGTGTAGGTGGGGAACGTATGTCCGACAACCTGGTTACGCCAGACATAGCCACCTTCAATATCGGCGTGGGAGCTGAGCACCTCGTACGAGACGGGCTTCAGCACCCGGTCGAGTTCCTCGCCACCCTCCGGCAAGGCGCCCTTGGAAGCCGCTGCCTCCTGCAGTTCGTTCACCGCATTGGCCAGGTTGCGGCTGGTATCGCTGATGACGACCGTGCGCAGATTTCTGGTCAGATCAAAGACCAGCGCGCCGGTTAAGGCCAAGGCAGCCAGAGCGGTGATCGAGAGCCAGACCTGCAGACGTTGCGCGGCGACAATCCGTGGGAGAAACATCCGTGTTGTACGTTTTCCGTACAACTAGTGTACGCTTTCCATCCGCGAGTTTGCCCCGGGATCCCCTCTATCCAGCTGAAACAACGCAGCGATCCGGCTGGTACTGCGATTGCAACATCACTGCGACTTTCATGCGGCGATTTCTTTCCAGCCTGCTGGCGGCACTCGTGGGCTCGCAACTGCTAGTGGCGCAGACCGCCGCCTCCCCCATGACACTGGAACAGGTCCTGGCCGAGGCGATCTCGCGCAATCTGCGGCTGCTGGCCGAGCGCTTCAACCTGACGATTGCGGAGGCACGCATCATCCAGGCGCGGCTGCGGCCAAACCCGGTGTTGAGCCTGGGCGGCAACTATCTGGACATCGTCGGCTCGGGCTTCAACCCGGCAACAAATGCCGCCGGACCAACCGAGGTGAACGCCCGTGTCGATTACGTGTTGGAGCGGGGTAAGAAGCGGCAGGAGCGCATCGCGGTGGCCGAGGCGAGCCGTGCGGTGTCGGAACTGGAACTGTTGAACACGACACGGAACCTGGTGCTGGAGGTGCAGGCCGGATTCACCGACCTGCTGCTTGCCAAGGAGAACGTGGCGCTGGCGCGGGCCAGCCTGGAGGCGTTTGACCGCATCGTGACGATCAACCGCACGCGCGTCGACTCAGGAGACTTGGCGAGGGTGGAACTGGTGCGGTCCGAAGTGGCGCAGTTGCAGTTTTCCAACCAGGTGCGACAGGCCGAATCGCGAGTGCGGCTGTCGCGAAACCGCTTGCAGGCTTTCATGGGGCGCATTCGGTATGACGCTGCCTTCGATGTAACTGGAGACCTGCGGCGTGACGCGCTGGGTGCCACCAAGCTGGAACTGGCGCAGTTGGCCTTATCGGCGCGGCCGGACTTGGATGCGTTGCGGCGGGATCAGGCCCGATCGCAGGCCGAACTGCGGTTGCAACTGGCGCAAGGCAAGGTTGACTACACCGTGGGGGCGGGCGTAAATCGGCAGTTCGGTGTGGGCGGGCTAACCAGCGGTAACTCGGTTGGTGTGTTCTTCTCTATTCCGTTGCCCATTAACAACAAGAATCAGGGTGAGATTGAGCGCGCACGGCGGGAGCAGGACCAGATCCTGGCGCGGATCCGCAGCCTGGAGCAGGAAATCCAGGCGGAGGTGGAGAACGCATATGAGCAGTACGAAACCGCGAAGCAACTGTTGGAGCGCATGGAAGCGGATCTGCTGGAGCGTGCCAGGCGCGTGCGGGAAGTAACGGATTTTTCGTACCGGCGCGGCGAGGCGACCTTCGTGGAGTTGCTGGATGCACAACGCACTTACAACGAGACCATGCAGGGGTATAACGAAGCGCGCGCCGAGTACGGCCGGACGCTGTTTCTAATCGACGCCATTACGGGGAAGGGGCCGCGAAAATGAGATACGCGTGGCTGTTCGGAACACTGCTGTGGATAACGGCCTGCGGTCGGGCGCCGGAAGGGGCGCCGAAATCCGATGTGGCTCCAGCAGCGGTTGCAGAGCCGGGCCGCATCGAGATCCCGGCCGATTCTCCCAAGCTGAAGCAACTCACGATTGCCGAGGTGAAGTTGGCCTCCATGCCGACCGATGAGTTCACCGCGCCGGGCAAAGTGGAGCTGAACCCGAACCATCTTTCCAAGGTGCTGCTGCCGGTGCCTGGCCGGGTAGCCGAAGTCATGGTGCGCTTTGGCGACGCGGTGAAGAAGAACGAGCCGCTGTTGACCGTGGAAAGCCCGGAGGCCGACGCGGCGACATCGGCGGCCCTGCAGGCGGACGCCCAGGTGACCGATGCGCAGGCGGCGTTGAACAAGGCGCAGCAGGATTTCGAGCGTGTCTCGGAGCTGTTCAAGGGCGATGCCATCGCGAAGAAGGATGTGGTGGCCGCGGAGACGACACTGGCACAGGCCAGGACGGCCCTACGGCAGGCCCAGACTGCGCAACAGCAGGCCGCCGCCCGGCTGGAGTTGTTTGGGTTGAAGCCTGGCGCCTTTCGCCAGCGCATGGTGGTGCGCGCGCCGCTATCGGGCAAGGTGACGGAGATGAATGTGGTGGCGGGTGAGTATCGTAATGACTTGAGTGCGCCGGTGCTGACCATCGCGGACTTGAGTAGCGTGTGGGTGTCGGCGGAAGTGCCGGAGTCCTCCATACGCCTGGTCAAACCGGGTGAGATCTTTGATCTGAGCCTGGCTGCCTATCCCGGCGAAGTGTTTCACAGCCGCGTGGCGCGGATGGCCGATGCCGTTGACCCGCAGACGCGCACCCTGAAGGTGTGGGCCGAGTTGGGCAATCAGGGCGGCAAACTGCGGCCGGAAATGTTCGGCGAGGTCCGGCACATCGAGAGCTATCACGATGTGCCGGTGGTTCCGGCTCGGGCGGTGATTCAGACGCAGGGCAAGACCGTGGTGTACCGGGAGCGAGGTCCGGGCAAGTTCGAAGAGACTGCCGTGGAGGCGGGGCGGCGCTCCGGTGACCTGTTGCCGGTGACCAGGGGATTGCAGGCGGGAGACCGCGTGGTGGTGGACGGGGCCATGCTGCTGAGGGGGTACTAACGATGAATCCACCGGTGAAGATGATGCTGATCTTTGTGGATGAGACCGATACCTTGGGCGGATCGCGGGTGCCCTTGTATGAGGGGATTGTGGAGTTCCTGCTGCATGCGGGTATCTCCGGCGCGACCGTGCACACCGGCATCATGGGCTTCGGCGCGAACCGCCAGATGCACCGCAAGGGACTGTTCGGCGTTACCGATGAACGCCCGGTGACCATCACGGTGATCGAGGAAGAAGCCAAACTGCGGGCCGTCCTGCCGAAGCTGCGGCCGATGGTCAGCGAAGGCCTGGTGTTCCTGGTGGATGGCGAGGTGCTGCACGTTGGCTTGCGCGGGGATGCAGGCGAATGATTGCGCGGCTGCTGCGTCTGGCGCTGGAACAGCGCTTTCTGTCGATCATTGCGGCGGTTGCCCTGGTCCTGTTTGGCGTTTGGAGCTTCACGCAACTGAAGATTGAGGCCTATCCGGATATCTCCGACACCACCGTGGAGGTCATCACGATGGTGCCCGGGCTGGCCGCCGAAGAGGTGGAGCAGCAGGTAACCATTCCCATCGAGCGGGCGCTGAACAGTGTGCCGAACGTCATCTCCCGCCGTTCCCGAACTATCTTCGGCCTTTCGTCGAATGAGCTCACGTTCGAGTACGGTACCAACGACTACTTCGCGCGGCAGGTAGTCATTGAGAAACTGCGCGAGGCAACACTGCCCGAAGGCCTGACACCGACGTTGGCCCCCATGGCAACCCCGATCGGCGAGCTGTTTCGTTACAGCCTGGAGGGCGGCGGGCTCGAATCCCGTCAATTGCGCGAACTGCAGGACTGGGTGGTCTATCCGCGCCTGCTGCAGGCTAGCGGCGTTGCCGACGTGGTGCCGTTCGGAGGGCTTGTCAAGCAGTACCAGATCCAGATCAATCCGCTGGCCCTGGAGAAATACAACCTGTCGCTCAGTGATCTGGCCACGGCGGTGGAGGAGAGTAACCAGAACGCGGGCGGCGCCCTGCTCGACAACCGCGAACAGTCGCTGGCGGTGCGCGGCGTGGGCCTGTTGAAGTCGGTCGCCGATATCGAAAACAGTGTCGTGGCGGAAAACAAGGGCGTGCCGGTTTATGTGCGAGACCTTGGCCGGGTATCGCTGGGAGCGGCGCCGCCCACCGGCATCTTTGGCCTGCAGGAACGCACCGGCGGCGTGGAAGGCATCGTGCTGATGCGCCGCGGACAGAATCCCAGCGAGGTGTTGACTCGCGTGCACGATGCGGTGGACGAACTGAATGGGTCGCTCCCCGGCGGCGTGAAGATGAATGTCATTTACGACCGCACCGAGCTGGTGAACAACACCCTGGCTACCGTGGCCAAGACGCTGGTGGAAGGGCTGTTGATTGTCGTGTTCATCCTGCTGTTGTTTCTGGGTAGCTTCCAGGCGGCCCTGTTGACCGCGGTGACCATTCCGCTGGCCTTACTGTTCGCGTTCGGATGCATGTATTTAACGGGCATTCCCGCGAATCTGCTGAGTTTGGGCGCGATTGACTTCGGCATCATCGTGGATGGTTCGCTGATTATGGTGGAGCGCGTGCTCCACACCTTCCACAAGCGCAAGCCGCAGGGGCCGGACGGCGTCTTCAAAGCGGTGCGGGACTCGGCGCTGGAGGTGGAGTCGCCGCTATTCTTCTCGTTGATTATCATTATTTCCGCCTACGTCCCGCTCTTCACGTTGGAGCGTGTGGAGCGGCGTCTGTTTACCCCCATGGCTTTTACCGTCTGCTACGCCCTGCTGGGGGCGATGCTGATCGCCCTCACGCTGGTGCCGGTGCTGGCCACGTTCCTGTTCCGCAACGGCGCCAAGCATTGGGACAATCCCGTGCTGGTCTGGCTGGCGCGCGCCTATGAGCGGGTGCTGCAAGTGACTCTCAAACGAGCCTGGGTGGTGGTGGGTCTGGCCGGCGCGATTGTTGCCGCTGCCTTCGTGCTGGGCGGCTCGCTCGGCAGCGAGTTTCTGCCCACCTTGGATGAGGGCACCATTTGGATCCGGTCCAATCTGCCGCCGGGAACTTCGCTGGAGAAAACAGCGCGCGTCGCCGAACAGATGCGCACGACGCTGCGCAAATTCCCGGAGATTCGTGCGGTGGGGTCTCAGTCAGGACGAAATGATGCGGGTACGGATCCCTTCGGGCCGAATCGCGTTGAGTTGCTCGTCACCCTGCAGCCGTATGACCAGTGGCCGGCCGGGCGCACGAAGGCCGATCTGGTGAACGATCTCTCGCGGCTCATGCCGGAGGTGATTCCCGGTGCCACCTTCAACATCACGCAGCCGATCATCGACACGGTGACCGAAGTGGTTACGGGCTCCTCGGCGGACCTGGCGGTGATTCTCGTGGGGCCGGATCTGGGCGTGCTGCGGGCGCGTGCCCAGGAGACCTTGAAAATGATCCGGTCCATTCCCGGCGCTGCCGATTCGGCCATCGAACAGGAAGCCGAGCAGCCGCAACTGACGATCCAATTGGACCGCGAGAAGATGGCGCGCTTCGGTGTGCGCGTGCGCGATGTGCAGGATCAGATCGAGTTGGCCATCGGCGGACGGGTCGTCTCGAATATCTTTGAAGGCGAGCGGCGCTTTGACTTGGCGGTGCGCTATACGCCGGAGGCTCGTGCGGATCCGAACGTCATTGGGTCTATGCTGGTGCCCACGCGGGCCGGCGCGCGCATTCCGCTTTCGCAACTGGCGAAGATTGAGATTGTCGACGGGCAGAGTGTGATTGCGCGGCGGGAGAACCGCCGCCAGATTGCCGTGCGCACCAACATCCGCGGCCGCGATCAGGGTAGCTTTGCCGCGGAGGCGCAGGAAAAGTTCGCGGCGCAGGTCAAACTGGCGGAAGGGTATCGCGTGGAGTGGGGTGGGCAGTTCGACAACCTCACCCGCGCCAAGCGGCGGTTGAGTATGGTGATGCCGTTGACTGTCGGCATCATCTTTGTCTGGCTCTTCTTTGCTTTTGGTAACACCAAGGACGCGGGGATTGTGCTGTTGAATGTGCCGTTTTCGTTGGTGGGCGGGATTCTGTTTCTGTGGCTGCGCGGGATCAACCTGAGTGTGTCGGCGGCGGTGGGCTTTATCAGCTTGTTCGGCGTGGCCGTAATGAGTGGGGTGCTGGTGGTCTCCGAGATTAACCAGCGGCTCCGAGTTCCGGATACGACGGTGCATGACGCGGTGGTGCAAGGAGCGCTCTCCCAACTGCGCCCGGTCTTGATGATGATCGTGGTGGCGCTGCTCGGTATGGTGCCCGCGGCACGGGCGACCGGCATCGGGTCGGATGTGCAGCGGCCCCTGGCTACAGTCGTGGTGGGTGGCCTGGCCTCTACTCTGTTTCTGACGTTCCTGGCACTGCCTGCCCTTTGCGTGGTGTTGAAGGGGCGCCGATAAGGGGGCAGGAAAATGCGGCGAAACCGCGCATCAAATGCGCGGTCGGGCAATGTATGCCGGCTCCTGTCGTTCACAAGAGTTGAAAATATCCCGAAACTCACTCATTCCAAAACGAAAACAGCATCTCGCTAACCCCCGCCGCACCCCACCTTTTCCGACCCTCGGGTGTACATTTCAGTCGGGCGGTCGCCATCGCCCACAACGCCCGAAACGAAAAAGGAGAAACCACCATGGCATCCGCCGCTCAGATGATCGCCAACAAGGCAAACGCCCAGCACTCCACGGGGCCGCGGACCGAAGCCGGAAAGGCAGCCTCGTCGCAGAACGCCACGAAACACGGCTTCACCGCCAAAACCCTTGTGATTCTCCCCGGCCAGGAAGCCGCCTTCGAGACCCTCGAATCCACCCTCCGCCAGCAGTTCGCTCCCGACGCCGGCTACCAGGAGTTCGTCTTCAACCGCATCCTTCACGCCGCCTGGACCCAACACCGGTGCGAGTGTGCCGAAGTCGAACTCCATGCCGAGTCCGCCACCCCCACCCGCGACCCGTTCCTCACCGAAAGTCTCGAACGCAAGGTCCGCACCCTGGCCACCTACGCCACCCGCGCCGAGCGTTCCTTCCACAAGTACGTCAAGGAACTCCGCGACCTCAAGAACGAGGCCCGCTACCGCCGTGAGACCGAAGCCAAATCGGAACCCTCGGTCCTAACCGAAGTGCAGAAAGTCGACGCCGCCATCGACAAGAGCGACAAAGGCCGCTACCGCCGCGACGTCCACCTCGCCGCCACCGCCGAACAGACGCTCCGCGATCACTTCGCCAAACAGGAACAAGCGAAGCCAAACGGCGACGAACAAGAAGGCTTCTCCTTAGGCCGCTTCTTCCGCCGCTCAACGGGCGAAGCCAATCGCAACCCTCACCCCGTAACCCGCGTTGAGATGGCGCACCGATCTTTCACAACCGAATACTTCCCGGCGGCCGGGCTGGCCTTACGCCCGCAAACTCTCCACATGCCGCAGCGCCTGCGCCCGGATTGCCGCCCGCTCTCCCTCACTCATCTTCCGCAGATTCCGCAACTGCATCTCCATCCGCGGCACCCCCGCCAGAAACGCCTCATGCCTATCCAAAAAGTCCCAATACAGCGTCGTGAACGGGCATGCCTCCGCCCCCGTCGCCTTCGCCGGATCATACCGGCACCCGGCACAGTAGTTGCTCATCCGCTGCACATACTTCCCGCTCGCAATATACGGCTTCGTCGACATCTTGCCCCCATCGGCAAACTGCGACATCCCGATCACGTTCGGCATCTCCACCCACTCCACCGCATCGATGTACACCGCCAAATACCACTCATGAATCTGCCGCGGCTCCACTCCCAACAGCAACGCATATAGCCCCGTCACCATCAGCCTCTGGATATGTTGCGCATAGCCGTAATCCAACGTCTGCCCGATCGCCTCTCGCAGGCAGTTCATCTCCGTCTCGCCATCCCAGTAAAAGCCCGGCAGCGGCTCATGCGCCTCCAGCGCGTTGCTCTCCTCATAGCCCGGCATGAACTGCCAATAGACGCCGCGCACATACTCGCGCCAGCCCAGGATCTGCCGCACGAAGCCCTCCACCGAAGCAATCGGCGCATGCCCCTGGCGATAGGCGTTCTCGGCCGCCTCCAACACCTCCCGCGTCCGCAGTAGTTTCAAGTTCAGCCCCGCCGATATCCGCGAATGATACAGGTACGGCTCCCGCGTCCACATCGCATCCTGAAACTGCCCGAACAGCGGCAGCCGGTGCCGCACGAAATCTTCCAACGCCTGCAAAGCCTGCGCCCGTGTCACCGGCCAATCGAAATGCGCCAGCCGCCCCGGATGCTGCGGGAATCGCTCCTCCACCAGCCGCAACACCTCAGCGGTCGTCTCATCGGGCGCGAACGTCACGGGAGCCCGCAGAAACGCCGGCCCCGTCTTCGGAAAGCTCTTCCGATTCTCCGTATCGAAATTCCAGTCCCCGCCCGCCGGCTTGCTACCCTCCATCAGGACGCCGCTCCGCTGCCGCATCCAGCGATAGAAGAACTCCAGCAGCAACTTCTTCTTCCCCTTGGCATGTTCAGCAAACTCGCCCTTCGAGCACAGAAAGTGCCGGTCCGGCCGGATCTCCAGTGGCACACCCGCCTCGCCGGCCACCCGCCGCAGCATCTGTTCGATGCGATACTCCCCTGGCTCCACCACCACCACCGCCTGCGGCTGCAACCGAGCCAGCGACGCCCGCAACTCCCCCTCCAGCGTGCCCGTGTTCTCCGCATCGTTCAACCGGCGATACTCCACCGGCACATCCAACCCATCGCGGAAGTGCCGCATCGCCGCCAAAAAGATCGCGATCCGCGCCTTGTGGCTCCACACATACGTCGACTCGCCCGCCGCCTCCGCCATCCACACACGGTCCGAGGAACGATCGAAGCCATCGAATGCAGCCGACTCCCGGTCAAGCTGGTCGCCCAATACCACCACAAGATTCCGCATCCACCTTCTTAGACGCACCGCCGGGGCAGGGAAGTGGCTTTTGTGATAACCCTGATCCATTCCCCATGTCCACCCGCCGATCCTTCCTGCTCTCCACAGCCGCCGCTGCCGCCGCCCAAACCCGCCGGCCGCTGAATGTGCTTTTCCTCGCTGTCGACGACCAGAACACCCACCTCGGCTGCTACGGCGCCCGCGCGCTCACCCCCAACATCGACCGTTTGGCGCGCCAGGGCGTGCGCTTCGACCGTGCCTACTGCCAGTACCCGCTCTGCAATCCCAGCCGCAGTTCTCTCCTCACCGGCCGCCGCCCTCCGGTCGCCGGCATCGTCAACAACAACGTCTGGTTCCGCCGCCGCATGCCCGACGTCGTCACCCTGCCGCAACACTTCCGCAACAACGGCTACTGGACGGCCGCAAGCGGCAAGATCTTCCACGGCGGCCTGGATGACGACAGGGCCTGGGATGTAGGTGCTACCCGATTGAACGAAAATCCCCCAGCCCGGTCGCTCGCCGAACGCAAGCCCATCGCCGACCGCTGGCTGGCCCTGGACTCCGAAGAAGACCAGCCCGACTTCCGCAACACCTCCAAGGCCATCGAACTGCTTCGCAACCGCCCCAAGGACAAGCCCTTCTTCCTCGCCGCCGGCTACGCCAAACCGCATGTGCCGTTCCTCGCTCCTAAGAAGCACTTCGATCTCTACAACCCGGATCGCATGGAACTGCCGGCAGACTTCGCTTCTCTCCCCTCCGGCAAACCGCCGGCCTATCGCGACAACTTCGACCTCTTCATCGAACGCGAAGCCTCGCCCAAACTTGCCCGCCAGGCCATTGCCGCCTACTACGCCGCGACGTCTTTCATGGACGCCCAGCTCGGCCGCCTCATCGAAGAACTCGACCGCCAGGGCCTGCGCGAAACCACCGTCATCAGCTTCTTCGGCGACCATGGCTTCCACCTCGGCGAGAAAGGCATGTGGTCCAAGCAGAGCCTCTTTGAACCCGCCACGCGCGTGCCATTCCTCATCAGCGCGCCGGGAAAAGCTGCCGCCAAAGCCAGCCCGCGCACGGTGGAGTTGATCGACCTCTATCCCACCCTCGCCGACCTCTGCGGCCTGCCTGCCCCCCAAGGTGTGCAGGGCAAGAGCCTGCGCCCGCTGCTGGAAAATCCCAACGCCCGCTGGGAGAAACCGGCCTACACCTTCCAGACCCGCGCCGGTGGTGTCAACGGCGCCAGCGTGCGTACCGAACGCCATCGCTACACCGAGTGGAGCAACGGACTCACCGAGTTGTATGACTACAACGAAGATCCGGGAGAGAACCGCAACCTCGCCGGCAATTCATTGCAGGCAAAGCTCCAGGCTTCGCTCCGAACGCTGCTGGAACAGGGCCGCTCAGCGCCCAACGCGTAGCCGGTCCGCCAGCCACGCCGGCAATCCCGCATCGCGAATGGATTTCTGCGCCGCTTCCACCGCATACGCCACCCGCCGCATCGCCAGCGTCTTCGTCACACTGTCGAACAGCGCATAGGCCGCCCGCGGGTCGTGATCCCGGGGCTGCCCGATCGAGCCGGGGTTCAACAGATACACCGTGTCGTTCTCCAACTCATGGCAGCGCTCCACTTCCTTGCCCTTCGGCGGCGCCAACTCCCATACCCGCCCGCGTCGTACCCCAAATCCACCCTGATAGTGCGTGTGCCCGAAGAAGCAGATCTCACCAGGCATGTAGCGCGCCGCTACTTCGGCATCGCTACGATCCGTGATGTATTCATCCTCGTCCGCCGGCGATCCGTGCACCGCCCAGAAGTTCGCCACCGCCACCGGGCCTGGAGGCAGCTCCTGCAGGTACTGCCGGTGCGCCGGCTCCAGATGCTCCAGCGTCCACAACGCCGCCTGCTGCGCCGGCCGGTTGAACCACTCCAGCGCCTCATCCCCGCAACAGGCCCGGTCATGGTTGCCGCGGATCACCGTCGAAGCGTTCTGCTTCACCCAGGCCGTCACCTCGTTCGGGTGTCCGCCGTAGCCGACAATGTCGCCTAAACACACCACCTGGTCCCACTGTCCCGTGCTGTCCGCCAGCACGGCATCCAGGGCATGTTTGTTCCCGTGAATGTCGCTCAGGATCAGGAAGCGCACAGGCGGATGATGCTTACCTCCGGTGGCGCTCCCACGCGCGCCGGCACACCCACCGTGCCGATTCCCCGCGTCACATACAGGCTCTTGCCGTCCTGCTCATACTTGCCCGACACGTACGGCGTGAACATCCGCGCCACGTTCGCCCATTGGTGCAGGATCTCAACCGTGATCTGCCCGCCGTGCGTATGCCCCGCCAGTGTCAGATCCCACCCCTGCTTGGCCGCCACCGGGAACACATCCGGATTATGCGACAGCAGCAGGTTTACCATGCCTTCCTGCTTGTGCCGCGCCGTGTGCACCAGGTACGGCTCATGGAAACGTTGGTAGTCCACTCCGGCGATATTAAGCCGCGCATCGCCGAACCGCAGCACCGCCGTCTCGTCGCGCAGAATGCGCATCCCCCGCGCCCCGCCCAGTTGCCGCGTCCGCTCCTCGGCCCGCGCGAAGATCTCGTGGTTGCCGTTGCACCCCAGCACCCCCGCCTCACAGCGGATCCGTGCCAGTTGATCCATGCAGGCTTCCAGCGGATCAAGCCCGTTGGTTATGAAATCGCCCGTCACCACGCACAACTTCGCCCGCGCTTCGTTGCCCATGTCGATCACCCGCGCCAACTCCCGCTCACTCAGAAAGGGACTCAGGTGGATGTCGCTCAGGTGCAGAATTCGCAGTCCCTGCAGGTCCTTGTGCAACCCGGGAATGCGGATGTCGATTTCCTTCATTTCATAGTCGCTGCGGCCGATCCCCGTGCCATAGGCCGTGAACACCGCCGGCGCTGCCAGAATCGCCGTTCGTGCCGCGTCCAGAAACTCACGCCGCTCCGGCTTGTACCGCTGCTCCAGATTCACCACGATCAGGTACAGCGTCAACGCCGCGCCCACCGTGATCCCCCAGAGTTCGCCCATCCCTTTGATCCAGGTCGCGGTTGGACCCGTCTCGAAACGCATCGCCACCGGACGGAGATTGCCGATGATCGAAATCGATGCCCAGCACAGCGATAACCCAACCGCCAGTTTCACCAATCGGCGGTACGGCGACCCCTGCGCACGCGCCTGTTTCCGCCAATGCAGCCAAAACAGCCAGTGCGTGAGGGTTACTGCGACGAGTAGGAGGATTTCGGTATTGCGGAAAATGGTGGCGACTAAGCGCACCCTTTTAGTGTAGCGGAGGTGCGCCGGTTTCTGGGCTTGACGGAAAAGCGAAATAAAAGCGAAAATATCCGCATGTCGGCCACCCTCCCCATCCTCGCCGCCGCCGCCCCCACCCTCCTCGCCAAACGCCACACCTCCTATCACCCGCTTCCCACCCGCAAGTTCATCACCCGCTGCCAGGCCCGCATGCGTGTCTTCTTCGACTGGACCATCAACCCCTACCGCGGCTGCGAGTTCGGCTGCAAATACTGCTACGCCCGCTACACCCATGAGTTCCTGGAGATCCGCGATCCCCAGGCTTTCGAAAACCGCATCTACGCCAAGGACTTCGACGCCGCCGCCTTCCGCCGCGAACTCGCCGCCATCCCTCGCGATGAGATGATCGCCATCGGCACGGCCACCGATTGCTATCAGCCGGCCGAGTCGCGCTTCCGGGTCACCCGCCGCATCCTCGAAGTCCTGGCCGAAGACCGCGGGCGCCAGATCAGCCTCATCAGCAAGTCCAACCTGATGGCCCGCGATGCCGACCTGCTCAGCCGCATCGCCCGCCGCAACATGCTGCATGTCACCTTTACGGTCACCACCATGGACCGCGACCTGGCCCGCCTGCTGGAGCCAAAGGCGCCGCGCCCCGATCTGCGCATCGACGCGGTGCGCCGCCTGGCCGGCTGCGGAATCGCCGTTGGCGTGTTCAGCTCCCCGGTGCTGCCGCTGCTCAATGACAGCTACGCCAGCCTCTTCGCCGTCGCCCACGCCGCCAAACAAGCCGGAGCCACCAGCTATGGCGGCAATCCGCTGTTCCTCAAACCCTGTTCCCGCCAGGTCTGGTTCCCGTTCCTCGAGCAGCGCTACCCCAAACTGGTGGCCCGCTATGAGAAGCACTACGGCAAGGCCGACTTCCTGAAAGGGCAGTATCCGCGCTTCATCCAGGAGCGCATCTCCAAGATCCGCGAGCAACTTCGCCTGGCCCGTCGCGCCGACATCTACCTGCCCCCAGATGACCCCGGAGACCCGCAGCTCACTTTGTTCCCTTGAGTACCGCGCCGAACGCTCCCATAATAGGTAACAAGTGCGGAACCGAACACCGCGCGGCCGTTATACAAGGATGGAGTCGAATGATCCGTCAATTTTTATTGCCTTTATTGGTGTTAGGATTTCTCCCAACGGCCTGTGGAGAAACTGTTGAATATCGTATAGTTTCCGGCGGGCCCAATAAGATTACCCTCGAAGCCGACAAGACCGGCGTCATGCGCGGGAAAAAGCATAATTTCGAGTTCCCCAAGTTCGACGGCAAACTGCTGTTCGACGCGGCCGCGCCCCAGAACTCGCGAGTCGATTTGAAGATCGACTCGGCGGCGGTGATCTGCAACGACACCTGGCTCAAGGACAGCGATCGCAAGAAGGTGGTCGACTACACGCTCACGGATATGCTGGCCGTGAAGCAGTATCCCGAGATGCGCTTCGTGTCTTCGAAGATCACGCCCAAGGGCGATAACAAGTTCACCGTGGAAGGCACGCTCACCATCCGTGGCAATGGGCGCCCGGTGGTTCTGGAAGCGGCTCTGGCGCAGAGTGCGGTCACCATTGACGGCAACGCCATCCTGAAGATCACCTCGTTTGGCCTGAAGCCGCCCAGCGCGGGCTTTGGCCTGGCCGGTACCAAGGACGACATGCGGGCGCAGTTCCACGTTGAAGCCAAACGCTGACGTTTGCTTCGCGCCCATGATACGATCCAGAACTGTGAAACGCCTGATTCTCGCATTGCTGCTGGCGCTCCCGGTTTGGGCCGCCAAGACTCTGGATATCTACTTCGTCGACGTGGAAGGCGGCCAGGCTACCCTGCTGGTGTCGCCGGCCGGGGAGTCCCTGCTGGTCGATACCGGCTGGCCGGGGTTTGACGGCCGCGATGCCGAGCGCATTGTTGCCGCTGCTAAGAAAGCCGGCATCAAGAAGATCGACTATGTGCTGACGACGCACTATCACACCGACCACGTGGGCGGGATCAAGCAACTGGCCGACCGCATGCCCATCGGCACTCTCGTCGACCATGGCCCCAACCAGGAAAAGGGCGCCAATCCCGACAAGCTGTGGGCGATGTACCAGGAGGTGCTGGCGAAGACCAAGCGGCTCGTTGTGAAGCCCGGCGACAAGATTCCCGTCAAGGGACTTCAGGTGGAGGTGCTCACCGCCGACGGCAACATCACCAGCCGCAAGGGCGACCCCAACCCGCTCTGCCAGGGCGCCGAACGCCGCGCCGAAGATCCCACGGAGAACGCCCGTTCCCTCGGCACCCTCATCACCTTCGGCAAGTTCAAGTTCCTGGATCTGGGCGACCTGACCTGGAACAAAGAACTCGACCTGGTCTGCCCGGTAAACCGCATCGGCAAGGTGGACGTTTATCTGACCACCCACCACGGCATGGACGCCAGCGGTCCGGCCGCCCTGGTGCACGCCATCAGCCCCAAGGTGGCCATCATGAACAACGGCGAAAAGAAGGGCGGTGCGCCGCCGGCCTGGAAGATCATCAAGTCTACCCCTGGCCTGCAGGACCTGTGGCAGACGCATCACTCAGCCGCCGGCGGCACCGAGAGCAACGTCGACGAAGCCATGATCGCCAACCCCAAGGGCACCGATGCCGGCCACTACCTCATGCTCCAGGCCGAATCGAACGGCAAGTTCACCGTTACCAACTCCCGTAACGGCAACAAGAAGAGCTACTGACGGCTGTGTGGCGCCTCGGGCTGCTGTTCCTCCTCGCCCTCAGCAGTGCGGCAGCCCAGGTGCGCGGCGTCGTGCGCGATGCGGGTACCGGCGAAGCGCTCTCGCGGGTCGCCGTACAGGTGGCGGGTACCGAATGGGGCGCCGTCACCGACAACGAAGGGCGTTTCCTGCTACCCGCTATCGCTCCCGGTGAGCATACGCTGACGGTCTCCACCGTCGGCTATCGCATGCTCCGCCGCCCGTTCACCCTCCAGGCAGGCTCCGCCCTCGACTTCGACATCCTTCTCCAACCCGAGATCCTCCGCCGCAAGGAAGAACTCTCCGTCGATGCCGGGCCCTTCGAACTGGAACGCGCCGACGTCCCCTCCCAACGCACCCTCTCGGGAACCGAAGCCCGCAATCTGGCCAGCGTGTTGGCCGATGACCCGCTGCGTGCCGTGCAGGGGTTGCCGGGTGTCGCGTCCAATGATGACTTCAACGCGCGCTTTGCCCTCCGAGGCGCCGACTACCGCCGCCTCGGTCTGTATCTCGACGGCGTGCTGCTCCACCAGCCATTCCACAGCATCCAGGGCGAGGGCGCCTCGGGCTCGCTGACGCTGCTCAACGGCGATCTGCTCGAACAGATGTCGCTCTATCCTTCCGCATGGCCGGTGAAGTTCGGCGACCGCACGGCCGGCATCCTCGACCTCGGCCTGCGGGAAGGCAGCCGCCGCCAGATCCTGCTTCGCGGCAGCGTCAGTGCCTCCAACGCATCGCTCACCGCCGAAGGCCCGCTCGACCGCAAACGCCGCGGCTCCTGGCTCCTGTCCACCCGCAAGAGCTACCTCCAATACATCATCAACCGCACCGCCCCCAACACCCCGCTGACCTTCGGCTTCATCGACGGGCAGGCGCGGCTTACCTGGGACTTCACCTCGAAACACCGCGGCGGGCTCTCCATCATTGACGGCTACTCCAGCGGCGACCGCTCGCGCAATCGCGACCGCCTGGGCGCTAATGCCGTGATGGAAGCCGAGTATCGTTCGACGCTGCTCACCGCCGACTGGCGCTACACGCCGCGCTCCGGCGTGCTGGCCACCAGTCGCCTGGCCTGGATGCGCGAGCGCTTCGAGAACCGCAACCGCGAGTTGCTGCCGCTGGCCGGCGGCCACTATGGCGAGTGGGTTTGGAACGCTGGGCTCACGGCGATGGTCCGGGGGCGCCATGCCTTTGACGCCGGGGCATCGGTGCGCCGCCTGCGCGATGCCGGCTTCACCAACCAGTACCAGTTCAACCCCTTCGCCGTGCGTCCGCTCAACAACTACCGGGGAGGCCCGCGGGTCTCCAGCGCCTACCTCCAGCAGCAGTGGACCGCCGGCCGCATCCATCTGACGGGCGGGGCGCGGCTGGACAGGCATAGCGTGGTGCCGCAATCGGCTCTCTCCCCCTATGCGGCGGCAGGGCTGCGGCTGTGGCGCGGCGCCTCATTCGATGCCGGTTGGGGGCAGGCCGTGCAATGGCCGGAGCCGCTGTTCCTCTACTCCGTCTTCGGCAACCGCGCGCTGTTGGCCGAACGCGCCACGCATGTCACGGCTGGCCTGGAGCAGCGCCTGGACCAGCGCACGCGCCTCCGCGTCGAAGCCTACCAGCGCGCCGACCGCGACCTGCTGTTCCGTTCCCTGTTCGAGCCGCGGCTGATCGGCAACACCGTCTTCAACCCGCCCGTCAATGCGCCGGTCCGCAACTCGCTGCGCGGCTATGCCCGGGGCGTGGAGGTGTTCCTGCAACGCCGCAGCGCCAACAAACTGACCGGCTGGGTCTCGTATGCCTACGGCGCCGCCCGCCAGCGCGATGCCGTCGCCGGCTCGTTCTATGCCGACTTCGACCAGCGTCACACCGCGAACGTCTATGCCGGCTACCGCCTGCGGCCCACGGCCAACCTCAGCGCGCGGTTGACCTATGGCAGCGGCTTCCCCATTCCCGGCTTTCTGCTCCGCAACGGCAACCAGTACATGCTGGCCCGGCAACGGAACGGGTCGAGGCTGGACCCGTATGCGAGGGTGGACGTGCGAGCCAACAAGGACTTCACCTTCGACCGCTGGAAACTCACGCTCTACGCCGAGGCTGTCAACGTGACCAACCGCGCCAACTATCGTTTCGACTCCTTCAACGGCTACAACGTGCGCACCGGGCAGGCCTTCGTGGGACTGGACCAGATGTTCCCGATTCTGCCCTCGGCGGGCCTGGTGCTGGAGTTCTCGCGGTAGGCCATCCTGGCCGCTAAGATGAAACGATGGTCGAAGTTTTTCTCTGTTGTTCGCCGGCGGACCGCGCGGTGGCAAGTGCAATCGCGGCGCGTCTGGAGGCGGCAGCCGAGGCGCGGGTGATTGTGGACGACACCGATTCGGGAACGGTGGCCGAGAAGTGGGAAGGCGGGCTGGCGGCGGCCGGGGTGCTGCTCCTGTTGTCGCCGGATTCGGTTCCGAAGCAGGTAAGCCGGGATGCCTGGGGCGAATTGCTGGATCATGCGGCCAACCATGCCGAACCGCCGGTGGGCACGGTGCTGGTGAGGCCTTGCGGCTATCCGCGCATTCTGGATCGAAAGCTGTGTTTCCGCTGGGAGAGCGGTTCGGCAGCGGTATTGCGGGCTATTCACCAATGGGTGATCAGCTTGCACCAACTGCCGGACCGGCGAACGTTTGTGCCGGCGCGGCTGCCGTGGTTTGCTGGTCGCGAGGCGGAACTGGCGCTGTTGTGGGAGACGCTGGTGGACGGGCCGGGGAGCGTCGCGCTGGTGCATCACGGCGCGGGCGGGAAGACCAGCCTGGCGCAGGAGTTCGCGCGGCGGGCAGCGGCGCATTTTCGGGATGTGTTGTGGATCCGCTGTGGGGACCGGCCACTGGCGGCGATTGTGGCGCAGTTGGCCGAGCAGGTTGGGGCGAGCTATCCGGGCGAGACCGACGAGGTGTTCGCCGATCTGCTGGAGCGTGCCGGCAAGCACCGGGTGTTGCTGGTGTTCGACGATCTGCCCGAGGGGGTGATGTTGCCGGCGCGGCATGGGCGGGCTTCGGTGTTGGTGACGACGCGGACGCCCGGGAATGTTCCGGCGGGTGCCACAGTGCTGGCATTGGCGGGCGCGCCGGCGGCGGCGCCGGTAATGCCGGAGGACCCGCGGGAGGTGCGGCTCTGGAAGGCGGCTTCCGTATGCCGGGCGGACGGTTTTCCGCTGGAACTGGCGGCGTCGATTGCGGGCCTGGATGCCGAGGAGGCCGCCGGTGCCTGTCGTCGGCTGGTGGAGGCGCGGCTGGTGGATCCTTTGGATGATACGAACGGTTGGATGCGGCGGAACGCGGCGGCGGGCGGTGATTTGGAGCCGGAGCGGCGCCGCCATGTGGAACGGGTGCATCGTGCGGCGGCCGAGTGGGCGGAGAAGCCGGCGTTCCGGGAGCGGTTGGATGGCGAGTGGCAGGCGGCGTTTCGCTGGGCGGCTGCGGCTGACTGGCGGTTGGCGCTGAGCTTGGCGCGGAACACGGTGGCCTTCCTACGACAGCAAGGGCGATTGGCCGAGACCGCGACTCTGCTGGTGGCTTTGCGCGAGGCGGCCGACCAGCAGGGCGAGTGGCAGGTATCGGATGAGTGTTCCTGGGAGCTGTCGTGGATTCGCGGGCTGCCGTATCGCGGCGCGGGATGGGCGCCGGTGGACGGCGATCAGTTGGGTTTCGACTTTGGCGCTGCCTAGCGGGGACTAGAACGGCTTGTCGTCGTCCTCGTCGTCTTCGAGGTCGAAGTCATCCTCGTCATCGAAGGGCGTGGCATCCACTTCCATCAAGGCTTCTTCGGCGGCTTCAGCGATCTGCTCATTGGGCGAGTCGGTGAGTTCGGCAAGCAGGGGGCAGGCCTCCTCGGCATTTACATAGCCCGCCGCCCCGATGGCCGCCATCACCAGGGCCAATGGCGCACGGCGGTCCTTGAGGATGGCTTCGATGCGCGGCCAGGCAGCGCGGATGCTAAACTGGCCGGCGGCCGCGACGGCCTCACAGCGGATGTCGCTGTTCCGGTTCTCGATGCTTTCGAGGATCTGCTTGTCGAAACCCGGAACATGTTGCATGCAGAAGACGGCCGTGAGTCGCCAGTCTTCGTCGCCGTTGTTATAGGCTTCGGTGACTGCGGCCGCGTGCCAATCCTGGTGGGAGCGCACGGAGGCTTCGAGGATGCGGCGGCGCACCAGTTTGGGCGCGTCCTGCTGTTGGTAGACGCGGAAGAGGGTTTCCCCGATGCTGGCGACCGTCGGCTTGCTCAACGGCGGTTCGTCGATGTCGTCATCCTCGTCAGAGGTTTCGTGATACTCCAGTGCCGGCCCCAGCAAGATGGCGGCTTCGGCGCGCAGTTCTTCGGGTTCGGTGGGGTTGTCGATGATCTTAAGCAGTTCGGTGGCGAGGTCGTCGTTGATGACTCGTGGTTTCACCTGCAAAGCCGACGGCTGCGAGGCGGTCATCGAGAGGGCTCTCGGTGTCGCGGAGAATCCGGAGCAGAACCTCGGGCGTCTGCTCCGGCCAGTCCCATGGTGCCAGTTCGTTGAGAAGTTCCAGGTCGCGATGCACGGGATACTCCCTACTTGGGAGTTACGTGGATGAGCGCGCCGGGGTTGGCATCTTCCAACAGCCAGAGCGAACCATCCGGGGCCTGTTCGACGTCGCGGATGCGCTTGCCGATGTCCCAGCGCTCGGCCGCCTTGGCGCCGCCCTTGCCATCGAAGATGATGCGGTTGAGGCTCTTGGTGCCCAGCCCGCTGATGAAGCCATTGCCATCCCACTGGGGGAACATCTTCTTGCCGCGGTAGAACATGAGGTTGCCGGGGGCAACCACGGGCACCCAGTAGAGCACGGGCGCAGTGAATTCGGGACGCGAGTCGTGGCTGGGGATCGGGGTTTCGTTGTAGTTCATGCCGAAGGAGACTACGGGCCAGCCGTAGTTCTTACCCTTCTGGATGAGGTTCAACTCGTCGCCGCCGCGCGGGCCGTGTTCAACTTCCCAGAGTTCGCCGGTGGGCGAGAAGGCCAGACCGTAAGGGGCGCGGAAGCCGCTGGCCCAGGTTTCGGCCGGCGTGTGGTTACCGTTGGGGAAGGTATAGGTACTGACGACCTTCGCGGTTTTGGCCTGTTCGGTATCGCGGGGCGGATCGATGAGGTTGATGGTGGCCGCGCCGGTCTTGCCGTAATTCGGATTGCCGGGGGCGGGCTTACCGTCCAGCGTGAGGCGGACGATCTTGCCGACGGGCTGATTGGGATCCTGGGCCGGTGTCATGCGCTGTCGGTCGCCGACGGTCATGTAGATATACTGGCCATCGGGGGAGAAGGCAATCTGGCCGCCGGCCTGGCCACCCTTGCCGCGGGGCATCTGGCGCCAGATGACGTCGAAGTTGTCGAGCCGCGGGATTCGGCCAAGGTTCAGCTTGGCTTTGGCAAGGGCTTGGCCGCCGCCGTAGTCGCCCGGCTCGATGTAGGTGATGTATACGCTCTCATCGGTGGCGTAGTTGGGCGAGAGATAGATGCCCAGCATGCCGTTCTGGCCCTGCCAGTAGACGGGCGGGGTATTGGCCAGCGGAGCAATCTTCTCGCCCTGCGCCGAGACCAGCCAGATGGGGCCGATCTTTTCGGTGACGAGCATGCGGCCGTCGGGCAGGAAGGCGATGCGCCAGGGCAGGCCGAAGGTGGCGGTGGTGGTCAGCTTGAAAGGCAGGCTGGCCTCCGGCTTGGTAACGCCCACGTTGGTCTGGGCCGAGGCTGCCGCGGCGAAGGTGAGAAGCAGAGTTGCTCCCGCCAGGTTCATCGTCGTTCTCCTTTTCATTTACAAAGACGTAGACCAGTATAAAATGCTTCCGCGCCTGGGAGTGTTTGGCCGGTCAGGGCTTGGCGGCTTTCTTCAGGGCGACGGCGTTCATGCAGTAGCGCAGGCCGCTGGGCGGCGGGCCGTCGGGGAAAACGTGGCCGAGATGGGCGTCGCAGGTGTTGCAGACGGTTTCGACGCGCTGGAAGATGGCCGGTCCATCGAAGTGATAGGCGACGGCGGCCGGGTCCACGGGTTGGGTGAAGGAAGGCCAGCCGGTGCCGGATTCGAACTTCTCGTTGGAGTCGAACAGTAACGTACCGCAGCAGACGCAGGAATAGAGGCCGGGCTCAAAGAGGCTGCACATGGCGGAGCTGAAGGCGCGTTCGGTGCCGGCCTGGCGGGTGACGTGGTACTGCTCCGGGGACAGGAGTTGTCGCCACTCGGCATCGGTATGGGCGACTTTGTTGGCGGGAGCCGGGTTGCCGTTGCGGGCGAGGTTCAGGATGTCAGTCCACTGGAGCATGTACTCGCCATGGTAACGCGGCGGAAACGACTTGGGGATTTCACGACATACTTCTAGATGATTCTGTATAATAGAGCACCGATCTGGTAAAGAGAAAGGAATAAAAGGCTATGGCGACAGCATGGACCGTAAATTCGAAAGGCGAGGTCTGGACCTTGCATCCCCAAGGCGGAGGACAATTGATGGCGCCGGCGGAATCGGCGCTGCAGGTGGCGCTGGGTTTCGACGGGATTCCGTGGATTGTGTCTACGAAACGCGGCAGCGGTGCCGGGAATCTGGTGCAGTATTACTACGGTAATTCGGGATGGCAGACTTTGCCGCCTACGATCTGCGCGGTGCAGGTGGCGGGTTCGACGAACAACTTCTGCTGGCTGGTGGACGAAAACAACGCGGTTTGGGCGGTGGATATTCATGGCACGGCCGATCGGATGTCGCCGGATGGTTTCGCGCTGCAGGTGGGTGTAGGGAATTTCGGTCCGCCGTGGGCCATCGGCACGCAGTCCTACGAAACGGGCGGCGGCAATGAGATTTTGTTTTATAACCAGGCGAACGGGCAGTGGACGCCGGTGCCGGCGCCGGCGGCAGGCGTGCAGATCGCCGGCCAGTACGATAACTCGGCGTGGGTGGTGACGTCGGAGAACTCGATTTGTAATGTCCAGATGAACGGGGTCAGCCAGTTGATGAGCCCGGCGGGGACGGCACTGCAGGTGGGCATCGGGCCGGATAAGATGCCGTGGATGATCTCGACGCAGTCGACGAGTCCAGGCGGAAACCAGGTGATGTATTGGGCCAATGGAGCGTGGACGGCGGTGGCGGCGCCGGCGGCGGCGGTTTGGGTTGCCGGGTCGATGTAAGCTTGGCTGGCTGGTAGCCTGGATGGATGTCGAATCCCTGGCTTGGAATCCCGCTGGCAGACTATGAGGGGCACATGCGTGCTCCGGGTGTGGAGCAACTGAACGCCTTGGCGGACTTATTCGCCGAGGCGTTGTCGTTTTGCCGGCCGGAGTCGCTGGCCATTCTCGGGATTGCCGGAGGGAACGGATTGGACCGCGTGGATGGGGCGGTGACGCGGCGGATCGTCGGTGTCGATATTCATCCGGAGTATCTGGAGGCCGTTCGCGAGCGGCACCCCGAGCTACCTCTGACGCTGCTGTGTGCCGACCTGCAACGGGAACTGCCGGTGCAGGAACCGGTGCAGATGGTGCATGCGGCGCTGGTGTTTGAGCATGCGGGCATGGACGGCTGCCTGCGCAACGCGGTGGATTTGGTGGCCGGGCAGAGATACCTGACGGTGGTGCTGCAACTGCCGAGCCGCAGCCAGGCTGGAGTTGCCCCGACGGGGTTTGCCTCCATCCAGAACCTCAAAGAGAACTTCCGGCTGATTGAGCCGTCGGAGTTTTGTTCGGTGGTGTCGGCGATGGGGCTGGCGCTGGTGCGCGAGCGGGAGTGCGCGCTGGCGGGCGGCAAGTCGTTCTGGATGGGGATTTTCCGTCAGGGTAGGTAGCCCAGTAGCTGGCGCATGTCGTCTAGCAGCCAATCCGGCGGATCGGACTTGAGGCTGTCGGGATGGAAGCCGTAGGTAACGCCGCAGGCGGTGACGCCGGCATTGCGGGCGGTGCGGATGTCGACGCCGCTATCGCCGATCATGACGGTGCGGTCCGGGGTGGTGTTGCGTTCGGCCATGAGCGTAGTGATGCCGATGGGATCGGGCTTCTTCTGGTCGAAGCTGTTGCCGCCGTACAGGCGAAAGAAGTGGCCGCTGAGGCCCAGGCCCTCAATGATGCCGACCGTGTTGATGATGGGCTTGTTGGTCAGGATCGCCATGGCTTTGCCGGCGTCGCGGAGTTGGTCCAGGGTTTCGCGGACACCGGGATAAAGATGCGTGTGGTCGAGCATGTGGGCGCGGTAGTGGACGAGGAATCTCTCCAGCGTTTCGGCGACGAGCGCTTCGGACGCATCAGGCCCCATGGCGCGGCGGATGAGCACCGGGGCGCCGTTGCCGACGTAACTCTGGATGAGTTCGATGGCAAGGGGTGGGAAGCCCATCTGGGCGCGGGCGGCGTTCACCGAGTTGGCGAGGTCAAGCTGCGAGTCAATGAGCGTGCCGTCAAGGTCGAAGATCAGTAAGTCCATGCGTTACCTGGGAAGTTACAGTAAGGGTCGTCCATGCCGATGGGCATGCCGGGCGGCGGTTCGGTGGGGCGCGGCACGGCGATCGGTTTGGGGTCGGTGAGGAAGCGCTTGTGGCGGTCGGCGAGGTGGGCCTGGTGGGGGTCGGCTGCCGACAGATTGCGCGTGGCGTTGGCGAGTTCCTGCCGGGCAATGGCGCGCACCTGGGGGACGGCATTGTCGTCGATGGACAGATTCAGCAGGTGGGTGAGGACGACGTGGTCGACGGTGCGGCCGACTTCCGCGGCTAACCCCGTGGCGGCAGGCCGGCTGAAGGTGGCTTTGACCAGACCGCGGATGACTTCTTCCAGGCCGGGATTTTGGGGGTCGCGGGCTTTGTACTGGATGAGGCGGCCGGCGCGCTCGCCGTTCAATAGCAGGCCGGCGGTCATGTGGGCGGCGGACTCGGCGGCGGTGAGTGCATCGAAGGTGAGGCCGGTGCGGGAGCGGAAGTATTCGCGGGTTTTGGGAAAGCCTTCGGGCACGGGCGGGATGAGTTGCAGGATGCGTTCCGGGAGGGTGAGTTCATTGACATCCAGGGTTTTCAGAACCGCGGCCAGGGCTTTGCGCTGCTCGGCGGGGGCGACGATTTTGGTGATCAGTTGGCCGTCGCCGCGGGTGGCGTAGGTGTAGGTCAGGCCGCCGACGGATTTGACGGCCGCTTCGGTCTGGTAGCGATGCAGCAGGTAGGTGGTGACCAGCGATTCCTGCAGCGTGCTGTAGGGGCGTCCGAGGGGGATGTTGTTTTCGCCGAAGCGGGACAACGCCGTGCGGCGGACTTCCAGGATGTGGGTGAGTTCGGCCGCGGCATCCTTGCCGTTGTCCCACAGATGCGACTGCGGATGGGCGCTGGATTCCGGGCGCGAATCGTCATCGGAGATCAGGTAGAGACCGCGTTTGTAGGCGTCGGCGAGGATGCGGTTGAGTTCAGCCTGTTCCTGTTCTGCGGGGAACTCGGCGTAGCCGTAACGGATGGCGACTTTGTCCCACTCGCCGATGCCGTTGGTGTAGGCCGCCGACAGATCGGGCATGCCGTTTTTCAGGCCGATGCTGGGATGCGGGTAGTCCATGACGGACGCATCACCCTGGGCGCTGCTGACGTAGTTGTGGACCAGGCCGATGGTGTGGCCCACTTCATGGGCGGATAGCTGGCGAAGGCGCTGGAGGGCCATCTGCAGCATGGCGGGATTGGCCGGCTTGCCCTGTTCGTAGGGTGCGAGCAGCCCTTCTGCGATGAGGTAATCCTGGCGGACACGGAGCGAGCCGAGGCTGACGTGGCCTTTGATGATCTCGCCGGTGCGCGGGTCGACGACGGCGGAGCCATAGGACCAGCCGCGGGTGGCGCGATGGACCCACTGGATGACGTTGTAGCGCGTATCCATCGAATCGGCGCCCTCGGGCATCATTTCGACACGGAAGCCGTTGGGGAAGCCGGCGGATGTGAAGGCTTCGGACCACCAGCGGGCGCCGTCGAGGAGGGCGGAGCGGATGGCCTCGGGCGTGCCGCGGTCCAGGTAGTAGACGATGGGCTTCTCTTGGGTCAGGCGATGGCGGATGATGTGTTGCTGTTTGATGGGCTCGCTGACGGGGGTGGAGTAATCGAAGAAGGAGCGCTCGATGAAGCCGGAGCGCGGGTCGAAGCGGCGGGGGGTGTAGCCGGGGCCGGGAAGTTTGACGAAGCTGTGATGCTGGCGGAGGGTGAGGGCATCGGGGCTGGCGGCGACGTCCTGGACGAAGCGGCCTTGCGGGTCTCCGGTGAAAGTGAGGGTGACTTCGACTTCGGTGTTGTTGGGGAAGGCTTTGGTGCGGGGGAGGTAGAAGGCGCTACGGGAGGCGTCGAGAGTGTAGGTGCCCTGGCGGGCCTGTTGCAGGCGCTGGCGGGCGCCGTGCGCATCGCGGAGGAAGAAGTTGGTGGCGTCGATGAGGAGTTGGCCGTTCTCTTCGGCTTCGACCGTGAAGCCCCAGATGACGGCGGAGGCGAAGGATTCCGCGACGGCGCGTTGTTCGTCGGCGTTGTCGGTGGTGGCCCGGAAGTTGTAGTTGGGCTGGACGAGGAGGACTTTGTTGCCGGAGCGTTCAAAGCGGACGATGCGGGTGCGGCCGAGTTGGCCGCGGTCAAGGCCGATGTCGTTGGAGCCGAGTCCTGCGGGGAGGCTGCTGACGTAGAGAAGCTCTTCGTTGAGCTTCGGGAGGACGAGCCAGAGTTTGCCGGTTTTGTTGTCCCAGTAGTACGGGAGGAAGCCCTCCTGACGGGTGAGGCCGGGGAGTTTGGAAGAGATGCTCTGCGCCGATACAACGGAGACCGCCGCTAGGAGGAGGAGGCAGAGACGCATCTCTTTATTGTGGCATTCAGGAGACGGAATACAGCAGACGGAATGGGGATTAGTAGCCTCGGACGATGCCTCCCCGGCGGCCGTCGGCCCAGCCTACGCGCCAGCCGTCTTCTAGGGCTATGGCGCTTACGTCGCCTTGGGCTCTTAGCCTTGGGTTGAGTTGGTGGCCCATGGACTTGAGCTTTTCGGCTACTTCGAAGACCAGGGCGGCGGGTTCGGATTCGATGCGGCCGTTCTGCAGGTGAAGCCTCGGGAACTCTACGGCGTCGCGGAGGGACATTTTGAAGTCGATCATGTTTTCGATGACTAGGGCGATGGTGCTGGGGATGGTGGCGCCGCCGGGGGTGCCGAGCGCGACCCAGGGCTGGCCGTCCGGGCGCATGACGATGGTGGGCGCCATGGTGGATTGATAGCGTTTGCCGGGGGCGATGGAGTTGTTGCTGCCCGGGCGGTTGGAGAAGACCGACATGTGGTTGTTCAGCAGCACGCCGGTGCCTTTGGCAATGACTTGTGAACCGTAGAAGCCGCTCAGAGTGTATGTGTTGGTGACGATGTTGCCCTTCTCGTCGACGATGGTGAAGTGGGTGGTGTCGTTGGATTCGGACGAGGCGGCGGCGGGCGGGGCGGCGGTGGCGTGGTCGAGTGTAAGGGTAGCGCTGACGCGTTCGGTGTATTCGTTTGAGAGCAGTTCGGGCAGGTGCTGGAGGCCCTCGCGCATCAGGCGGTCGCGGGCGGCGAAGCCCCGGCGGAGGGCCTCTATCTGGAGGTGGCGGCTGGCGGCGGAGCCTTCCATGTTGAGGCCGACGGGGTAGCGGTCAAGCACATTCAAGGCTACGGCTAGGGCAATGCCTCCGCTGGAGGAGGGCGGCATGGTGTAGATGGCATGATTGCGGAACTTCACCTGCAGCGGTTCCAGGAGTTTGGCTTCGTAGCCGGCCATGTCCTGCGTGGTGATGTGGCCGCCGCTGGCTGCCATGTCAGCGGCAATGAGGCGCGCGGTATCGCCATTGTAGAACTCGCGCCAGCCTTTCTTCTGCATGCGTTTCAAGGTGGCCGCCAGTTCCGGTTGAAGGACGAGTTCGCCCTGCTTGAGGGGCTTGTCAATGCCGTGCAGGAAGATGCGCGCGCTTTCTGGGTAGCGTTTCATGACGGGCACCTGGAGTTTGAGGATCAACTCCATGCGCATGCTGGCGGGGAAGCCTTTCTGCGCCAGGCGGCGGGCGGGTTCCAGGCATTGGGCCCACTTCAGGCGTCCGAACTTGTCGTGCGCGAGGCCAAGGCCGGCGGGTGTACCAGGCACCGCGATGGACTTGTAGCCGACGTTGGCTTCCATGGAGTTGGCGAACATGCCGGGTTTGGCACTGCCGGGTGCGGTGCCGGCGTAGTCGATGGCGTGCACTTTGCCGTCGGTGGTGCGGAGCAGCATGTAGCCGGAGCCGCCGAGGTTGCCGGCCTCCGGGTGCACCACGCCGAGCACGAAGCCTACAGCCACCGCGGCGTCGATGGCATTGCCGCCCTGCCGGAGGATTTCGAGGCCGGCGTCGGTGGCCAGTTCGTGGACGCTGGCGACCATGGCCCGCTGTGCGCGTAGGGGCTGGCTGACCATGGGTCGCGCCGCTTCGATGCGCAGTCCGCTCTGGGAGACTTCCTGCGCAGGGGCAAGCAGCAGAGCGGCGAACAGGCAGAGTACGAAGCGCATGGTATTTACTTTACCGAAGGTGGGAACACGGCTTCCCAGTTAAACTATGGGTATGACGCGTCTGGGTTTCCTGCTGCTCTTGAGCGCCGGCGTTGGGCTGGCGCAGCAGGTGTGCGCTCCGACACCGATCTACTCGGTCTGCGATATCGTCATTGAACTGGATGACCAGGAGGCGGCGGCGCATCCGAATCCCTATTTAACGGTGGACCTGCGGGCCGAACTGCGATCGCCGAAGGCGAAGACGATTCTGGTGCCGGCATTCTGGGATGGCGGGCGGCGCCTGGTGATCCGCTTTTCGCCGGTGGATCCGGGCACGTGGGATTTCCGGCTGAGCGGCAACCTGGCGCGGTTTCAGAACAAGTTGGGACAGGTGCAGGCGACGGCGTCCGAGGATGCCGGGTTTATCATGCCGGCGAATGTGCATCACTGGCGGATGACCGAATCACTGAAGGCGCATCTGTGGATGGGCGATACGTTTCTGGGATTAGGTGCGGCGCCGGACGCGGAAGCTGCGGGATTCATTGACGCGCGGTCAAAACTGAAGTTCACGCATGTGCGAATGGCGGTGATGGGGAAGGGCGCGTTCCAGAGCGCCGAGCAGCCCGATGCCGCGTACTTCCAGCAGATGGACAGGCGGATTCTGGCGCTGAACAAGGCGGGCATGTTCGCGGACCTGGTGCTGTTCGACTCGCCGGGAGCGCTGTTGGCGCAGTTCGGGGCGTGGCAGCAGCGTGAGAAACTGATTCGTTACCTGGTGAGCCGCTATTCGGCGTTTCACATTACCTGGAACATCTTTCGCGAGTTTGAGTCGCATGCTGAGGGGCGTTCGCTGTTGAAGGAAATCGGCGAACAGGTGAAGAAGTATGACGGGTACCAGCATCCGCGTTCGACGGGGACAACAGCCACGTCGGCGCCCGCACTGCCCGATCAGTGGATGAACTTCGTCACCCATCATGACCAGACCACGACGATCGGCGCGATTGAGCATCACGTGTTCGCGACGCCGATGGTGAACACGGGCTTTGCCGCTGAGAGCGCCAGTGCCGATGAGTTTCGCAAGAACCTCTGGAATGCCACGATGACGGGGCAGTATCCGACGGCGATCACCGGCAACTCGGAGGCGAAACTGCAAGCCATGAAGGCGTGGCAGGAGTTCATGGCACGCACGCGCTATTGGGATCTGGAGCCGCATTACGATGTGGATGGCGGCAAGGCACTGTCTTTGCCGGATACCGAGTACATCATCTACATCGAAAAGCCGGGCCCTGTGGAAGTGCTGGTGGCCAAGCACGGCTATGACGTGTTCTGGTTCAATCCGGTGACCGGGGAACTCACGAAGGAAAAGAAAGAATTCAAGGGCGAGCGCTGGATGGGCGAGCCGCCGGACAAATCCCATGACTGGGTTCTGCACTTGTCGCGCGAAGGGCGGAAGGAAGGGATGCTGCGGTCGTACAAGTTTGAGTCGCGGCCGAGTTTCATGCAGGAGATCGAACAAAGCCCGTTGAAGGCGCCATTCGAGATCATCGAGCCGGCGGTGGAGACGCTGTCGTTGGCCAAGCCCGCCAAGTTTTCGGTGAAGGTGAAGCGCGAGACGCGCGGCACGCGCGAGATGCGGTATCTGTGGACCGGCGAGGTGCCGACCGAAGGGCGCGGCTATCGGGTGATCGGCATCGGGACCGACGGCACGCTACAGATACCGGAGACTCTGGCGCAGCAGTTTCCGGCGGTGTTCAACATTCGCCTGTATGCATTGAATGCGGTAGGGAAGGTGTACGCGATTGATCGCGTGCTGCGGTTAACCAAGTAAATGGCGCGAGTTTTGGGAATTGATACCACCAGCGAGTTTGGCGGGCTCGCGCTGGTGGAGGATGGAGAACTGCGCGACGAACTGCTGTTGCATTCGCCGGATGGGTTCGGGCATTTGCTATTCGATGCGTTGCGGGAGTTGCTGACGCGCGCCGGGTGGACGCTGTCGTCGGTGGATTGCTATGCGGGGGCTTCGGGACCCGGGTCGTTCACGGGCGTGCGGGTAGGGTTGACGGCGGCGAAGGGATTGGCCGATGCCGAAGGCAAGCCGGTGGTGGCGATCAGCAATCTGGCGGCGGTGGCGGCGCACGGAGAGGGGCCGGTGCGGGCGGCTCTGCTGGATGCGCGGCGTGGGGAAGTCTACGGTGGCTTGTATGATGCCTCGGGCCGCGCGTTAGCGGATGAGGTGGTGATGGCGCTGCCGGCCTGGTTGGAGACTTTGCCGCCGGAGGTGGAGTTTGTGACGCCGGCGGTGGGGCTATTTGCGCCGTTGTTGGGGGGCGCGGAGGTTCGCGAGGCGCCCCGAAGTCTGGCGGCGATGGTGGCGCGGATGGCGCATGGGCGGTTTACGGCGGGGTTGGCGGTGGACCCTGTGGGTGTGGATGCGAACTATGTGCGGCGGAGCGACGCCGAGTTGTTCTGGAAGGATTGACTCACAGTTTGATGCGCATGATGAGGGCGGTTTCCGGCGGGTCATCGTAATAATTGGGGCGTTTGCCGACGGTTGCAAAGCCGACCATTTCATAAAGCCTCTGCGCGCCGGTGTTGGATTCGCGGACTTCCAGAAAAATCTCGCCCTTTACCGGGTTTTCCATCATGGTGCGCAGCAGCCGTTCGCCGATGCGGAGGCGGCGGTAGGACTCGGCCACGGCGATGTTGAGGATCTCGCGCTCGTCATCGGCGGTGCGGCGCGCCACGAGGAAACCGGCCAGGGTGCCGTCGTAGTAGGCGGTGTAGAACTCGTGCGAGAGGTAGTGGATGGGGTCCCACTTGGAAGAGGGGAGGGCGTCGGCCTGTAGGGCACGCACTCTGGGAAGGTCGACCGCGCCGCCCTTGCGCACCTCAATTCGTTCCGGCAGGATCTCCGTGACGACTTCGCGCTGCATTTCGCCAAGTGTATCCCAATCGAAGTGCTTCTGGACGAAGTCGCGCGCGAGAGAGGCCATCCGGAGGCGCGCTGGTGTGTCGTTCAGCAACGTTTCGATGGCTTGGGCGTAGGCTTCGGCGCCGTCGGCAATGGCTGCTTCCACGCCCGGTGTGACGGGGATGCCGCCGCAGCCGGAGGTGGTGGAAACGACAGCGCGCTGCATGGCCATGGCTTCCAACACCTTGAGGTTGGTGCCAGCCGACACGAGTGTGGGAACCAGGACGAGATTGGCGGCGTGATAGAGGGGGCGGACGTCGGCCACGAAGGCGTGGAGGGTGAGGCGCGGGTCTCTTGGAAGCGGGGCGTAACGCTCGGGGTCGGGGCCGGCGACAACGGTGAGGTGCACGTCGTTGAGGCGAGGTAGCACGTCGTGCCAGAGGAATTGGAAGGCGAGCACGTTGGGGAAGTGCCGGAAGCTGCCGATGAACAGCAGGTGGCGGCCGGGCGTTTCGGGAGCGGGCTGGAAGCGGCTGAGGTCGACGCCGTTGGGAATGGTGCGCGCGCCGGGGTGTTGGAGCAGGGCGGCGTCTTTGGGCGACATGGTGATGACGCGGCGGAAGCGGCGGGCGGCGCGGGTTTCAAACAGGCGCCAGCGGAGCCAGTCCCAAAGGGCGGCGAGCGTGTGGTTGCGGTCGAGGATCTGGCGATAGAGGTCGAAGGTGATGTCGTGTTCAACGAGGATGTCGCCGGGGTAGGCGGCGAGCTGGGTGAACTCCACCTGAACGATGTCGATGTGGTAGTCGCGGCGGATTCGTTGGAGCAGGGCGAGCATGGGCGGGGAGCGATACTCGCGTACTTCGGGAGGTTGGAGGGAAGACCAGCGGGGCTCGCGGTAGCGGGGCTTTCCGATCAGGGCGATGCCGGTGAGGAACTCGAGCAGCGGGCCCATGTCGGGCTTCGGCTCTTCACGGAAGGCAATGAGGTAGACGTCGGCGGATTTGGCCAGCTGGCGGAGCAGGGCGTGCATGCGAACGGCGCCGCCGTGGGAGAGCGGCCAGGGCAGGAAGGGCGTGAGGACGGCGACGCGCGGGACATGGAGGCGCGGCAGGCGGCCGGGGTGGAAGGAGGGGTCGTCGGGGATGGTGGATCGGTCGTGGGTGGGCAGGGGGAGCCAGCGCGGGCGAAGGTGGATGCGGTCTAAGGGGATGCCGCGGAAGAAGAGCCAGGAAGAGATAGGACAGCTCGGGTGCAGGTGGTGGCGCTCGCCGGCGGCGTTATAGGCGAGGATTTTGAAGGGTGCCAACAGGAACGCCGCCAGTCGCAGGTGGCGGTGTTGGGGTGTGTTATCGAACAGGACCGGGGCCATGCCGATGCGGTACGGGGCGAAACGGCGCCGCAGGCGCCACCAGAGGGCGAGGGCATTGCCGGGCTGCGCTTCGACGACGAAGTGGCGGAGGTCCGGCAGCAGGCGGAGGGCTTCGGCGCGCATGGTTTCGGCGCGGTGGGGGTCGCCGCTGGCGAAACTGACCACGATGGGCTGCTCTTCCTTGCCCAGGAGCCTGAGCAGCAGGCGCTTCAGGGCGGACTTCACCGGGCGCGCTCCGGGCGGAGGGCGGTGTGATGTAGCAGGAGCCAGCCGGCGAGCGGCAGGGCGGCATTGAGGGCGCAGACAGGGAAGAAGCCGTAGCGGTCAATGATGCGGCCGAGGAACGGAAGGTAGAGGGTGAGCATCAGGCCATAGCCGGAGGTGATGGCGCTGACGGCGAACGCAGTGCGGCGAGGGCCGAAGATATCCTGCGGCAGCGCGTAGACATTGGCGCTGACGGCGTTGGCGCAGAGGAAGCTGAGGGAGACCATGGCGGTGGCCAGTGCCGGAGTGGGCATGAGCGGGACGGCGATGGTGAGCAGGGACACGAGTGCGCCGTAGAGGATGACGCGGCCGCGGGCGGCGGCCCAGGTGTCGCCGGCGTTCATCCAGCGCAGGGCGAGCCAGCCTCCGAACAGTCCTCCGACGGCGGCGAAGATGGGCGGGATCCAGGCGTAAATGCGGTTGGCTTCGGGCGCGGGGAGTTGATAGCGCTGGACCAGGAAGAGGGTGGTCCAGATGGTCCAAAGCTGGTAGGTGCTCATGACCAGGATGTTGGCGACGACGAGGATCCAGAGGCGCGCGTCGCGGAGCATTTCGGCGGGGGTTTGGGCAGGGTTGGTCGACTGTAGGGTGGGGTCGGGGGGAGGGATGCGGCGGCGGACGGTGAGCCAGAGGGGGAGCCAGAGGAGGCTGACGGCGCCGCAGATCACGAAGGCGGCTCGCCAGCCGTAGCGGACGGCGAAGAAACCAGCTACCAGCGGGGCGGAGAGGCTGCCGAGACTGACGCCGAGCGAGTTGAGGCCGGTGCCGAGGGCGCGCTCTTTCGGTTGGAGGTAGAGGACGCCGGCTTTGCCGAAGGCAGGGATGCCGCCTGCTTCGGCGACTCCGAGCGCCATGCGGCAGAGGGCGAGGGTGGCGAAGTCGGCGGCCCATCCGGTGGCCATGGCGGCGAGCGACCAGGCAGTGATGCAGAGGAGGGCTCCGGCGTGCAAGCCGGCGCGGTCAATGAAGAGGCCGGCGAAGGGCGAGGCCAGCGCGTAGACCAGGTAGAAGGCCGATTGCAGCCAGCCGTAGTCTTCATTGGAGAGGCGGAATTCGGCCTTCACTTCCGGGGCCAGTGCGGAGAGCGTCTGGCGGTCCAGGTAGTTGAGGGCGGTGAAGAGGGCGAAGGTGGCCACCGCGATCCAGCGCAGGCCGGCGGCCGGCGGTTCTTTAGCGGAATTCAATCCGGGTGATATCTCCGCTGGTGGCAAGCTTGGCATTCGGTCGAGGCACGTATTCTACCGTAACCTGACGGGCGGGCTTCTGTACGCCGCAGCCGAAAGATGCTTCGCCGTTCTGGCTGAGGATGACGACTTTGGTGGGGTCGGGGATGAGCAGGGCGACGGGTTTGGCGCCGTGCGCCGCGATCCAGAGGCGCGCGGCGGGTTTCAGGCAATCGACTTTATCAAGCGTGCCGGAGAGCTTCTTCATCTCCTGCTTTTCATCCCACCACGGGACGACCTCGCCGCTGACGGGCGTGCCGCCTTTGTTGGCTTTGGCCTCGGCTTCGCGGACGCGGTTCATGGCTTCTTCGCGGAGCCGGTCGAGTTCGCGCTGGCGCTCGTCGGCAATGCGTTTCTTTTCGGCGGCCTCTTTTTCGGCGCGCTCCTCCTCGAACTGGAGGCGGGCCTGGCGGACGGCTTCTTTCTCTTTGGCGGTGGGGGCGCTGAGTTCGGCGGCAAACCAGGATTTGGCGGCGTCGTTGAATTCGTTGGCTTCGGACTGGATCTTGGCGAGGCGCTGCCAGAGGGCGCTGTTGCGGGCGTCGAGCGGGGCCGCTTGCTTCAGGTAGAAGGCGGCGCGGGCCGGGGTCTTTTC
This sequence comes from Bryobacterales bacterium, assembly GCA_016789745.1. GTDB lineage: Bacteria > Acidobacteriota > Terriglobia > Bryobacterales > Bryobacteraceae > CADEFT01. The sequence goes on along the minus strand of JAEUQF010000452.1, from coordinate 47,423 downwards.
GAGGTTGGCCATCTCGACGTAGGGCTCCGCCCAGATGGGGTTGAGCTTGGCGGCTTGGACGTAGGCGTCGAGTTTCTGCTTGGGGTCTTTCAGGTGACGGCCGTGGGCGAGGTGGACTCGGGCGCTTTTGCTGCCGTTGGCGACAGCCTGTTGCAGCGCCGTCGCGTCGCCCTTAAGGCCCTGGAATTCCATGGCTTCGAGCGAGCCGGCGGCGATGCGGCTGGGGTTACCGGAGAGGTCGGCGAGGGAGGCGGCGACGGTGTTTGGCTCCAGCGGGCGGACATAGAAGTCTTTCTCCGACATGGCGCGGCCGGCGATGGTGGCGGGGGGGAAGTTGCCGGCCTGGAAGTAGGTGGTGACGATCTTTTCGATTTCGGCCTTGGTGGCTCCAAGCGAGTTGCGGTAGGCCACCTGCTCATCGGCGCCCTGCTGGAGGTTATTCATGAGGACGCGGAAGCGGCTTTGGTATTCGGGGTTGGTGGCCAGGTATTGGAAGCGGGCCCAGTCGAGAGTGCGTTCGGGGGTGGGCGGGGGCGTGCCGAGGGTGAGTTTGGGGCCGTCGGCGGTGAGGGTGGAGAGGAAGCTGATGAGGCCGGATTCCCAATGCGGGGGCATGAGGCGGGCGTTGGATTCGAGTAGTTTGCGGACGATGTCAGCTTGCCAGGCGGGCGAGGGTTCGGCGTTGTAGGGGAGGGCGGCGAGCCAGGTGGAGCGGCCGAGGGTGACGGGCAGCGGCTTGGCGTTCTTCTCGTTGAGGAGGATGACGTGGATGGGCCAAAGGGTAACGGGCTCGGATTTGCCGAGCCAAACGCCCATCATGTAGCGGATCTGCTCGAGGCGGACCAGCAGGCGGCGGGCTTCGCGTTCATGGCCGTCGAACCAGACCTGGAAGGGGCCGGACCGCACCTCCTCCCAGCCGGCGTAGGCGTGCGTGGCCGCGAGCAGGGCGAGCAGGGGAAGGGAACGGAGCATCCTTCCTTCTTTGTACCGCAGACCGGCGAGAGGCGGACCGGGGTCTGGGAGCCCGCCCTCCAACAGAGTTAGACGAGGTTGGGGATCTTGATGATCTTTTTCTGGATGGCGTACTGCACCAGTTGCGCCTTATTGTGAATGTCGAGTTTGCGCATGAGATTGAACTTGTGCGCTTCGACGGTTTTCACGCTGAGGTTGAGGTCGCAGGCGATTTCCTTCACGGAGTTGCCTTCAGCCAGCATCTTCAGCACTTCGCGCTCACGGGTGGTGAGGGTGGCAAAGCGCGGGAGGCGATTGGCGGTCTTGATGCGGGAACGGAAGTCGTCGACAAGTTGCGAGAGCATGCGCGGGCTGAGGTAGCTGCCGCCCCGGGCCACGTCGCGGACGGCGGCCACCAGTTGGTTGGCGGGGGAATCCTTGAGCACATAGCCGGAGGCGCCGACTTCCATGCCTTCCACCAGGTAATCCTCATCGTCGTACATGGTGAGGAACAGGACCTTCGTCTCCGGGCGGTTCTTCTTGATCTGGCGAGTGGCCTCGAAGCTGGACAGACCGGGCATGCCGATGTCCATGAGGACGAGGTCGGGACGTACTTCGGCCGCTTTGTCGACAGCGTCTCCGCCGTTGGATGCTTCTCCAACCACCTCCATGTCAGTCTCCGACGCGATCAGGGTGCGGATGCCCTGGCGGAATAGCGTGTGATCATCCGCCAGCATGATACGAGTTTTTGCCATAGTGTTCGTCCGACGTTTCTTTCTTGTTTACAGCGAAGTCAACGGTTCCATCCCTACCGGGAGTTCAATGCGTATGCGTGTTCCCCGCCTCAGGCGGCTGCGTTCTGGTTCGGTCTTTCGCCGGGACGCGGTGGTTGCCGGTGCGGCGTCCGGTTCGGATTCAGGCTCGCTCTCGATTTCGAACTTGCCACCCATGAGAGCGACGCGTTCCCGAAGTCCAGCCAAACCGAAGGAATTCTTCTTTGCCAGCGCCTCTTGGACCGAGAATCCTTTTCCGTCATCTTCGACGGACAATCTGAGCATTCCATCGGCGGTTGTCGCGGAAATGTTTACCCTGCGCGCGCCAGAATGCTTGGCAATATTGTTGAAGCACTCCTGGACCAGACGGTAGACAATGATCTCGAGCTTCTTGGGCAGGTGCTGGATGCGGCTGAGTTGCAGTTTTACCTTGGCCGGATGCACGGCGCGGAAGCGTGTCACCAACTGGCGCAGGGCGGCCCCCAGGCCAAGTTGTTCGAGAACCGCGGGGCTGAGAGCGGCGATGAGGCGGCGGATCTCGATGATGGTGCGTTCGGTAACCTCGCGCACTTCGCGCAGGCGCAGACGGGTGTCGGCCTGTTCGGGCAGCGTTGCCTCGATCATCTCCAGTTGCAGGCGCACGGTGAGTAGCGACTGGCCGGCTTCATCGTGTAGTTCGCGGCTGATGCGGCGGCGTTCGGCTTCTTCCACATGCAGCATGTGTTCGGCGAGCGTGCGCACCTGCTCTTCGCGACGCGCCAGGTCCTCGACGAGGCGGGCCTTTTCGGCGGCCACCAGACAACGTTCGGCGGCGGCCGACAGCAGTTCCTGCTCCCGCGGCAGCCATGCATAGTTGTTCTTGAAGCCGAACTGCATCACACCCGCCAGTTGCTTGCCTTCGGTGAGCGGGATGGACCAGCAGGTGGTGAAGCGGCGTTTCCAGGTGTTGTCCAGCAGGACGCCCTCGGGCGGCGGCTCTTTGCGGCTCCAACTCCAGCACTTGGCTTTCTCGAGGGTACGGCGAAGTTTGCGATCGGCCGGCAGTCCATGGCCGCTGCGGCGCGCCGTTTGCGGGTCACCGAGACCGCAGCGATGCTCCAGTTGTCCGGTGCCAGGCTCCACCAGGTAAAGGTGGGCGGCATCGGCGCGGCAGAACTGGCTCAAGGTGGCGAGGAAGCGCTCCAGCAAGTCGTCCAGGTTGCGTGATTCCAGCTCTACCCGGAACAACTCGTAGAAGGCCTTGGTTTCGGTTTCGCGCACCTGGTAATACGCGTTGTTCAGGGTAAGAATGACGCAAAAATGCAGCTGTTCGCGAACCCACTGGAAGTTGGCGTACTCCTCCGGGAAGACCCGCTTGAGGACGGGGGTCAACAGCCGGTCATACTCTTCGAGCGCGGCCACGATCTGGCTGGGCGGCAGGTTGAGTTTCGCCAGGCGGCGGCCGTGATACTCCACCTGTTCAAAGAAGTCGGCGCCGGCAGTGGAGAGGGCGCGTGCCACCGCGCCGGGCGTGATAGCAGTGAGCGCGGTGCGTTCGCGCACACCGAGGTTCATCGCCCTCAGCTTGCTTTCAAAGCGGCGTTCGACGTGAGGTGTATGCGGGTGTAGTACGACGGATAATCGCCTGAGGTGCGAGCGGAGTTGATCGCTCAATACGTCAGCGGCTTCAGCCAGTACCGGGGATTGGTCTGCGGCAACCACACCTACTTTATCGGGGGGGCGATGAGGGAACTTTAGGGCAAAATACTTACGGGGAGACGGGCGAATCGGCAACGTATGACAACCGACATCCGGGTCCGGAGCCGCGTTCCCTTCCGTACCTATGGAGTCCGTGCGCACTGTCGCAGGCAGCCGCCCTTCAGTAGACTGCGCCTATGTCTATTGTCGGCCGAGGATTAATCTGGGCTATGCTTGCCGCTTGCGGGTTGCAGGCCGCGCCCGTCGCTTGGACCTTATCCGATGTACGGTTCGGCGATGGAGCGTCGCTGACCGGATACTTCGTTTACGATGCCGATCAGCCGATTCCGGCGATTCTAACGGATTTTGAGTTGACCGTGAGCGGTGGCAGCGTTCTGCCCGACTTTGTCTACACGCCGTCGAATCCGCTCTCGCAACTGCAGCTCTACGCCTACTTCTATAACGGGGAACTGGTACAGCGGCTGAATCCGTTCCGGCGCAATCCGCTGGCCTTCCAACTCCTGTACCTGGATCCGGTTACGTTTCTGACCAATGCGGGCGGGACGGTGGCACTCGACCTCACCCGCAGCAACGGGCAACTGAGCAACGGCGAGGTCTCGTATGTGACCGTGCCGCTGCTCAGCGGAGCGTTAGTGGGGTCGGCTGCCAGCGTTCCGGAGCCGGGGAGTTTGTCGCTGGCGGTAATGGGAGTGTTGGCGCTGGTCCCGCTCGCCCTTAAAAACTCAGCTTCAGGGCAAACTGTACCACCCGCCAACTCTCGCCGTTCTGATTCGTAGTCGCGCTGCTGGCCGTAGACAACGTAATGCAGCAGGCTTGGCCGAAGAGCGTGGAGGTGATAGTCGGCGTGCCGGAGGAGGCATCGCGCGGATTGCGGAAATTGGCGTGATTGAAGGTGTTGAAGATCTCCGTGCGGAAGACCATGCGCACCCGTTCGGTGATCTCGAACCCTTTGGAGATACCCGAATCGAGGTTCCAGTAACTGGGGCCCTGGAACATATTGCGGCCCATGCCCACCTCGCCGGGAGCCGGGAAGGTAAAGGCATCGGCGTTGGCGAAGAGCACGGGGCCGACAACGCCGGCCTTATCCTGCAACTGCGCCTTCGGCAGCGCGACGCCGGGCCGCAGGGCCGCGCGGGACTGCGCCGAGAAGTTATGCGTCAGCACCCCGGAGCGCACCGTGAAGGGTTCGCCGGACTGGTAGGTGTAGATGCCGTTGATGCTCCAGCCGCCGATGATGGTGTTCAGCACGCGGTTGGCATTGCTGAACAGCGGCTTGCCCTTGCCGATGGGCAGTTCGTAGATGCCGCTGGCATTGAAGACATGGCGCTGGTCGAAGTCGGAGCGGGCGCGTTCGTTGTCGTAGTTACGGGCATCGGCAGGGGTGCGGGCGTTCGTGGTGGTGAGGCCGCCGCCGACGGTTGCCGCAACCGGGTCGATGGAGAGGTTGTCAATGGATTTGGCCAGCGTATAGGCGCCCTGGAACAGCAGGCCTGCCTGGTCGAATCGTTTGCGGATGGTGAACTGGCCGGCGTGGTAGTTGGAGTCGCCTCCATTGTCGATCATGAGGATCTGGGCGAACTGGTTGTTCGGGCGCAGGCCGGCAGCCAACGTGGACTGTTCCAGACGTCCGGCGAAGTTGCCGGCGGCGTTCTGGTTGAGGTCGGTGATGCTGGCGGCGGTGTTGAGGAAAGTGGCGTTGGTGATTCCCTGCTGCAGCAGCGGGACATTTACGGCACCGTTGCAGCGGGTGCCATTGGGCAATGTGCCGTCGGGCCGGCAGCCGCCGCCGATGGCGACGTTGCTCTGCATGGCGAGGAACGACGGCAGAATCGGGCGAACGTCCAACTGGTTGGCATCCCAGGAGCGGTAGAGGCGCGTGCCGCGGCGGCCGACATACGCTGCGCTGAACACGTAGCCGCGGCCGATCTCGCGCTGCAGCGTCATGTTCCACATGTGGACGGTAGGCAGTTTCAGATTCTGATCGAAGACGCGGGCGGGCGGCGCGTTGGATAACGTCTGTGCCGGGGGCGTAAGGAAACTGGAGGGCTTGGCCGTAGGGGCGGCCATCTGGTTGGGGAAGCCTGCTCCCAGGCGCACGTTGGCAACGGCCTGGCAGCCGGGCGTGGTTATGAGCGTACCGCCGGCACCGGAGAACTGCGAACTGCAGCGAAACGACTGGCCGGGGACGGCAGTGGCCACGGACGTTACGTTGAACGAATTGAGGGCATCGAACGCCATGCCGTAGCCGGCGCGGAGTACCATCCTTGATGAGTTGCCGGGGGACCAGGTGATGCCGAAGCGCGGCGCCAGCGCCCCCCAGTTGTAGTTTTTGAACCAGCGATCGGCCTGCACGAAGGTGACGGGACCCTCGCGGCCATCGATGGATTTATTGGGAACGTAAACGCGCTTGCCGGCCTCGGTGGGCGGGGGATTCACTTCCCAGCGGAGGCCCAGGCTAAGAGTGATGTTGCGGCGCAGTTTCCATTCGTCCTGGGCGAAGAAGTTGAACTGCTTGGCGCGCTGGCCCTGCGCCCAAAGCGTGATCGCGTTTCCGGATTGGAAGGGCAGGAAGGTGTCGTTCTTGAGGTCGCCGAGGAAGACCTGGGTGAGGCCGGCGGGGATGCCGAGCAGGTCGTTGATGGTGCCCTGGAGGCGGTTCAGGTCATTGGCGGCGATACCGGGGCTATTGGTGGCAGCCGGGCTGGGAAAAGCAATGCCGGAAGGTGGGCGTACGGTGCGCGATAGCGAGATGGATGGCGTCAGCGAGGTGCCGCCGACGTCGCCGCGCTGGTCATTGTGCTGGTAGAAGCGCAGGTTGGCACCTACTTTGAGGACGTGGTTGCCGGTAATGACGCTGAGGGATTCGACGATCTGCGGTGTGTTGACGGCGCGGAAGGTACGCGGATTGGCCGTGTAGTCGACGTCGGAGTTATTGAAGGTGAAGCGCGGGGAGTTTGGGAAGTTGGGGTTGGCCTCGCCCTGGGTGAACAGAAACTGCCAGCGGGCGAAGCCAAGTGTCAGTTCATTGACGACACGCGGCGACAGCACGCTGCGCAGGCCGATGGCGATGTTCTTGGCCGGGCGGAAGACTTCGCCGCGCGGCGGGAAGCCCGGCAGCACGGCTGGACGGCCATTGAGGGGGTCGCCGCCGAGGGTGTTCTGGTCGGCGGCCAGGTAGCGGCCGAACAGCGAATGCTTATCGCTGATGTTGTGGTCGATGCGGAGCATGTACTGCGGTCCGCGGACCTGCACGGGGCTGTTCCAGGTGTAGATGCCGGTGTTCAGCCCGTCGCCGGCGGAGTAGGCATTGGGGGCGGGATAGGCACCCAGTACGGAGCGTACGGCCGAGTCCAGCCCCGTGCCCAGACCCTGCCCGAATATGTTGTAGGTGGCGATGCAGTTGGCGTCGGTGTTGGAGGCGCAGTTGCGCACCCCGGCCGCGAGTTGGCCGGTACGCGGATCCACCAGGATGGGGCTGTTCTGCAGGACGCGCTGGCCGTTGATCACCAGCGGACTGGCGGGGTTCACCACCAGGTAACGGAACTGCCCATTGAGTGCCGAGGGCGAGTACAGATCAACGGTCTCGCCGAAGGCTTTGTCGATGGGGTCGGCGAAGTTCACTTTCTGTCCCTGCCAGGAGCCGAAGAAGAAAGTCCTGTTCTTGCGGATGGGGCCGCCCACTTCAAAGCCGTACTGGTTCAACTGCAGCACGGGCTTCTGATTGCCCTGCGCGTTGGAGTAGAACTCTTGGGCGTTGAGCGCGGTGTTGCGGAAGAACTCGAACATGGTTCCGTGAAACTGGTTGGTGCCCGAGCGCGTGGCGATACTCACGTTGGCACCGGAGTTACGACCCTCTTCGGCGGTGGGGTTCTGCGTGGTGACCTTGAACTCCTGGACGTTGTCGGGATTCAGGCGGAAGATGTTGTTGGTGGGGTTGGGGTTGGTGGACTCGTTGGCGTCAATGCCGTCGATGGTGACGTTGACCGCGCCGGAGCGTGCGCCGTTGACGTTCACGGTGTTGCCGGAGCGCTGAGTGACGCCGGGCTCGTACATCAGCAGGTTCAAGGGATTGCGTCCGTTCAGCGGGAGCGTGACGATGGCCTTCTGTTCCACGACATTGCCCAGCACGGCGGAGGAGGTCTGCAGTGTCTCGGCGTTGGCCATAACCTGCACGCTCTCGGTGGCCGTGCCAACCTCCAGGCGCATATCCACTACCAGTGGCGTGCTCACCAGCACCTGGTTGCCGGTGCGAACCGCGACCTTGAATCCCGTGGCCTCCACTTTGACGGCATACACACCAACCGGGATGGATGGGAAAGCGTAGAGGCCTGCATCGGTAGTGGTTTGTTTCAGGCTGATGCCGGTAGCTTCGTTGGTGGCGGTGACCGTGGCGCCGGGGATGACGGCGTTCGAGGCATCGGATACGGTGCCGGAGATCTGAGAAGTGGAGGTTTGGCTATGGGCCAACGAAAGGATGGCACAAAGCGCGGCGAGCAGACGCTTCATAAAGACTCCTGGAGGTTGCAAGTTGTAAAGCGAGACAGGGCTGTTACGTAAGTATTGCAGAGTACAACTAGGAAATGGGATAGACTGCCTTAGAGCCCACTGGGGATAGGCCATGCAAGCGACCCTGCTTCTTCTTTTGTTTACGGCGGCCGCAGCTTCGGCGCAGGACGCCGCGCAGTTGTTTACCCGTGTCATCGAGCCGGTGTTCCGGAAGGACTGCCAGGGCTGCCATGGTGACGGGCAGACGATGGCGAAGCTCGATCTTCGGACGCGCGATGCGGTGCTGAAGGGCGGCCAGCGCGGCCCTGCCATGGTGGCAGGCCAGTCGGAGTCGAGCCTGCTGGTGCGGGTTTTGCGGGGAGAGGGTGTGCCGCAGATGCCGCCTGTGGGCGCCAAGCCCGATGCTGCCTTTGTGGAAGCCGTGGCGAAGTGGATCGATGGTGGGGCACCGTGGCCTGCCGCAGCGTCCTCGGGTGACCGTTGGGGTACCTATAAAGAAGCCGATCTGTGGGCGTTTCGCCCGCTACAGAAGGCGCGGCTGGGGTCAGTCGATGCCTATCTGGACCGGGCGCTGGCGGCGAAGGGGCTGAAGGCCGCACCTAAGGCGGACAAGCGCACGTTGCTCCGGCGGGTAACGTTCGATCTGACGGGCCTGCCGCCAACGCCGGAGGAAACCGATGCTTTCTTGAAGGACACCACCCCGCAGGCGTATGCGCGCGCGGTGGACAGGCTGCTGGCTTCGCCGCGCTACGGCGAGCGTTGGGCGCGGCACTGGCTGGACGTGGTGCGCTATGCCGATAGCTCCGGTTATTCGAATGACTTTGAACGGCCGAACGCGTGGCGTTATCGCGACTATGTCATTCGCGCCTTCCAGAACGATAAACCGTATGATCGCTTCCTTCGGGAACAGATCGCCGGCGATGAGTTGTTCCCAGGTGACGCGGAGGCGCTGATCGCCACGGGATTTCTGCGCGCCGGGCCCTGGGAGCATACGGCGATGTCGGTGGAGGCCGTCACGCGGCAGTTGTTTCTGGACGACGTTACCAGTGCGGTCGGGTCGACGTTTTTGGGGCTGACGGTGGGCTGCGCCCGCTGCCACGACCATAAGTTCGACCCGATTCCCACCAAGGATTACTACCGGCTGCAGGCCGTCTTTGCGGCAACCGAATTCGCGCGTCCGAAGCTGCCGTTCCTGCCGGCGGAGAATCCGGGAGATGCCGAGTCGCGGCAGATCCTGGACCAGATTGTGCGCCGCACGCAGGCGAACATGGACCGGTTCGGCGAAATGGGCGTGCGGAATGCGATGAAGAAGCACGGCGTCACAAGGGTGGAAGATCTGCCGCCAGGAGTGGCGGAAAAGGCGCGGCGCACCAACGAAGGTGTGACGCCGCAGCAGTTCGAAGAGTACAAGGTGTACCAGAAGCACATGGGCATCTATAGGGACTCGGTGGACCGCTTTGAGCCGAAGGTGTTCGCGGTGTCGAATGGGCCGCTGGATGGGGCCACCGATGGCGGTCCGGCGCTGCGTTATCCCAAGCGCGCCGAGTACAAGCCGGCGGCGGTGCATGTGCTGCCTGGTGGGAATGTGCAATCGCCGGCCGAACGGGTGTCGCCGGGGGTGTTATCGCTGGTGGCGCGCTATGCGGGCTTGGAAGAGCCCGCCATCCCGGAAGCCGTGGAAGGGCGCCGCGCGGCGTTGGCGAACTGGGTGGCCGACGCGCGCAATCCACTTACGGCTCGGGTGATGGTGAATCGGATTTGGCAGTATCACTTCGGGCGCGGGTTGGTGGCCGATGCGAACAACTTCGGCAAGATGGGCCGCAAGCCGTCGCATCCGGAACTGTTGGATTTTCTGGCGGCGAAGTTCATTGAGAGTGGCTGGAGTGTGAAGGCCATGCATCGAATGATGCTGCTGTCGGAGGGCTATCAGAGGGCGTCGTCGCACCCGGCCATGGACGCGGTGCGGACGGCCGATCCAGCGAATGATCTGCTGGCGTATATGATGCCGCGGCGGCTGGAGGCCGAAGCCGTACGCGATTCGATACTCGCGGTTTCGGGCGAACTCAGTGACGAGCGCGGGGGGCCGGGCGTGTTTCCGCAGATTAACGAAGATGTGGCCCGGCAGGCGCAGCATCGCATGGGGTCTCTGGCGCCGGCCTATCAGGCGTCGCCGACGCGGCGGGAACGCAACCGGCGCACCATCTACACCTTCCAGCAGCGCACGCAGCCGGATCCGATGATGGAGGTGTTCAACGGGGCCACGATGGACCTGAGTTGTGAGCGGCGCGAGGCGTCGGTGCTGCCGACGCAGGCGTTCACGCTGTTCAATGGCGAGTTCGTGAATGATATGGCGCTGGCTTGGGCGAACCGGCTGGCAGGTGCCGGAAAGCCCGAGCAGTGGGTCCGGAGCGCCTTCCTGCAGGCCTTCGGGCGCGTGCCGGATGCGGTCGAGCAGCGGCTGGCGCTGGCGCATTACCAGAGACTGCTGGCGGCGTATCAAGGCAGGCCGGCGGCGCCGCGGCCGGCGGCGAAGCCGATCGTGCATCAGCTGACCAGCGAACTCACCGGCGAGAGTTTCGCGTTTGAGCAGTTTGCCAGTCCAGCCAAGTATGAACATAACCTGCACGCCAGTGAGGTGACGGCGGAAGTGCGCGCGCTGGCGGGCGTAACATTGGGTTTGCTCAATTCGAATGAGTTTCTTTATGTTTACTAAGCGGATGCTGACCGCCCGGCCCTCGCGGCGGGAGTTGCTGTTCGGTGGCGGGATGGGCTTGGGGTCGGTAGCGCTGTCGGCGATGCTGGCGGCCGAGACGAACGGCCCCCTGGCGCCGCGTCCGCAACAGGTGCCGGCGAAGGCCAAACGCTGCCTGTTTCTGTTGATGGAAGGTGGTCCCAGCCACATCGACACGTTCGACCCGAAGCACAAACTGACACAGCTTCACATGACGAAGTTCCAGAAGGAACGGACGAAGTTTGAAGCCAACATGAACACGGGCGAGCGGTACTACGTGAAGAGTCCGTTCTCGTTCCAGCGTGCCGGGAAGATGGGGATCGAGATCAACTCGCTATTCCAGAGCTTTGCCGGTGTGGTGGATGATGTGTGTTTCTATCGCGGGCTACGGGCGGAAAGCGTGAATCATCCCACGGCGCTTTATCACCTGAACACGGGCAATCAGTTCGGGGGCGACCCGGCCATTGGGGCATGGGTCAGCTACGGGCTGGGTACGGTGAATCAGAATCTGCCATCGTTTGTGGTGCTGCCGGACTTGGCCTACCCGCAGGGTGGGGCGGCGAATTGGTCCAACGGTTATCTGCCGCCGCATTACCAGGGCACGCCGCTGCGTCCGCAGGGCGCGCCGGTGCTGGACATGCAGCCGCGTGTAAGTGCGAAGGAGCAGGCCGCCAATCTCGGTTTTCTGAACAGCCTCAACCGCCATCACCAAAGGCACCATCCGGATCATGCAGAACTGGCGGCGCGCATTGAGAGCTATGAACTCGCCTTCCGCATGCAGGCCGAGATGCCGGGCGTGCTGGATCTCGACAAGGAGCCGGCGTCCATTCGCGGCATGTACGGCATCGGCGGGGCGGACAAAGAGGCGGAAGCCTTCGGGCGGCGCTGCCTGCTGGCGCGGCGGCTGCTGGAATCGGGCGTGCGCTTCGTGCAGGTGATCGCGATGGGCTGGGACTCGCATGATTACATCGACAAGGCCCATGGCGCGCGCATTCGAGCGATTGATCAGGGCATCGGCGGCCTGCTGCGCGATCTGAAGCAGCGCGGCATGCTGGAGGACACGCTGGTGGTGTGGGCCGGTGAATTTGGCCGGTCGCCGGATAACGGCATCCGCAGGGAAGGCGCGGTTTGGGGGCGGGACCACAACGCTACGGCCATGGCCGTGTGGCTGGCTGGGGCCGGCGTGAAGGCTGGGCACATTGTTGGCGCAACCGATGAGACGGGTCTGCAGGCGGTGGAGGTGGTGCATCCGGTCAAGGACTTCCACGTTACGCTGTTGCGGCTGCTGGGCTTGGATGACAACAAGCTGCGGTACCTGCACGCGGGGCGTGAAAAGCAGCTTTCGCAAACCGGTGGCGAACTGATCAAGGAACTGCTGGCGTGACGCTGCGGCTGGCAAAGCTGGCCGATGTGGCGCCGCTGCGGGTGCTGATTACGGCATCGGTGAACGGGCTGCAGGCGGGTGACTACAGCGCGGCGCAGCGTGCCGGCGCGCTGGGGTCGGTGTTCGGCGTCGATACCCGGCTCATTGCCGACGGCACGTACTTCGTGGTGGAAACCGCCGACGGGCGCCTGGCGGCGTGCGGCGGTTGGAGCCGGTTCCGTACCTTGTTCGGTGCCGATGCCATGCAGGGCAGGGAAGACAGCTATCTCGATCCGGCTGTCGACGCCGCGCGGATTCGGGCGTTCTTCGTGCATCCGGAGTTTGCGCGCCGGGGCTTGGGGAGCCGCATCCTGCAGGCGTGTGAACAGGCGGCGCGGGAGGCCGGGTTTTGGCGATTTGAGTTGGGTGCCACGCTGACCGGCGTGCCGTTGTATGAGCGGCACGGGTATCGGGAGATCGAGCGCCTGGATGTAGCGTTGGGGAATGGGGAAACGCTGCCGATCATCCGCATGGCAAAATGACCACAACGGCTATGAGTTCCTCCAAACGTATTCTGGTGGTGGACGATGATCCCGAGATCCTGGACTTGCTGGCCGCGGGGCTGGCCGGGTCGGATCGCCAGATGGAGAGCGCATCTGACGGCATCGAAGCGATGCGGCGCATCGAGAGCGAGCCGTTCGACCTGGTGATCACCGACGTGAATATGCCGAATCTGGACGGGCTGTCGCTGCTCGAACAGATCCGGCGCGTGCGGCCGGATGTGCCGGTGGTGGTGATGACGGTGGCGAATACGCCCGAGACCATCGTGCGCGCCATCCGCGATCGTGCCTACACCTATCTGAGCAAGCCGTTCTCGCTGCACGCTGTCGCCGAGGTGGTGGACAATGCGCTGGCCGGTACCGCCGGCGATGACGATATCCAGATCCTCTCGGCGTGCGCGAACTGGCTGTCGCTGCGGCTGCGCTGCAAGATGGACACGGCCGACCGCATTCTGCACTTCCTGAACGCCATCCAGACCGGGCTGGGGCAGGAGGAACGCGAGTCGGTGGCGATGGCCTTCCGCGAGATGCTGCTGAATGCGATTGAACATGGGGGCGGGCACGATCCGGCCAAGCGCGTGGTGGTGTCCTACATTCGGGCCGAGCATTCGCTGCTCTATTACGTGCGCGATCCCGGCAAGGGCTTCTCCATGGATAACCTCACGCACGCGGCGATCTCAAATCCGTTGGAATCCCCGGTGGAGCACATCGAGATCCGGCAGCAGATGGGCATGCGGCCCGGAGGCTACGGCATTCTGATGACGCGCAAACTGGTGGATGAGGTGATCTACAACGAAGCCGGCAACGAAGTGCTGCTGATCAAGTATCTGAAGTAGCTTCGCGAATCTCCACCTGCTCCAGGAATCGTTCGAGTTCGGCCTGGTGCAGCCGGATGCGCGCGGCGTTCTTCTGCTTGGCTGCGGCCTCCAGGCCGCGCCCAATGCTGGTCACCTGCGGAAAGCCATATCCGCCGCCGGTGCCGCTCATTTTGTGGCCGATGTCGCGAATGGCGGTGAAGTCGGCCTGGTCGAGTGCGGCGGCAATCTTGTCCAGGTCGCGCCTGCGGTTCTTCAGATACGAAGGGATGACGTGGCGCAGCCGCGCATCGGGGCGGACCACGATACGCTCGGCGGGGGCGGCGTACTGGTGTACGGCGTCCAGCAGCGTAGCCAAACGCACGGGCTTGCGCAGGTAAGCCGTACAGCCGGCTTCCAGGGACCGGTGCAGTTCGCTCTCCATGGCACTGGCGGTGAGCGCGATCACCGGTGTCGGCTGCCGCTGCTGTTCCTGTTCCCAGGCGCGGATGCGTCGCGTGGCCTCATAGCCGTCCATCACGGGCATCTGCAGGTCCATGAAGACAAGGTCGAAGAGGCCGGCGTGGAACTTCTCCACGGCTTCGGCGCCGTCGGCGGCAAACTCCACGTGTGCCTGCGTGTCGCGCAGGTACTCGGCCACCAGAAAACGGTTTTCCTCCGAATCGTCTACCACCAGGATGCGCGTGCCGGGCTGTGCGGCGGCTTGCGGCGAAGGGGCGGCCACTGCGGCAGGCATGGGCTCGACGTGCGCAAGCCCGTCGCCGGCCGGCGGCAGATGCGCGGTGAAGGTGAACGTCGTGCCCGTGCCGGGTGTGCTGTCCACCCAGAGGCGCCCGCCCAGCAGATCCACCAGCCTCTTGCAGATGGCCAGGCCGAGGCCGGTGCCGCCGTAGCGGCGGGTGGTGGAGGCATCGGCCTGGGTGAAGGCATCGAAGATGATTTCCAGTTTTTCGGGCGGGATGCCGATGCCGCTGTCGGCGACCGAAAACCGCAGCAGGTCGGCTTCGCCTTCGGGCTCGACACGAAGGGTGACACGGCCGGTGTCGGTGAACTTGACGGCATTCGATAGCAGGTTGATCAGGACCTGGCGCAGACGGTCGGGATCGCCCTTGACGCGGCGCGGCGTTCCAGCGCCCACCTCCATGCGCAGCGTCAGCCCCTTGGCTTTGGCCTGTTCCGACAGCATCTCGGCACTGGCTTCGAGCGCGGCGGCCACTTCGAACTCCAACTCTTCCAGCGTGATGCGCCCCGATTCCACTTTCGCCAGGTCCAGGATGTCGTTGATCAACGCCAGCAGCGTGCTGCCGGCGCGTTGGAAGATGCGCACATACTGGCGCTGTTCGGCGTTGAGCGCGGTGCGGTCCAGCAGGTCGCCCATGCCGATGACCACGTTCAGCGGCGTGCGGATCTCATGGCTCATGCGGGCCAGGAACTCGCTCTTGGTGCGGTTGGCCTGTTCTGCTTCTTCTCGCAGGCGGCCGATGTTGGCCTCGTCGCGCTTGCGTTCGGTCACATCGCGCGCGGCGGCGTAGATGAGTTTCTGTTCCATCACCGGCGTGGCGTTCCACAGCAGCCAGCGCCAACTGCCGTCCTTTGCCAGGTAGCGGTTCTCAAAGGAGATGGTGTCGCCGCCGCTCGAAAGCTTCGCCGTTTCCGCCGCCGTGGCTTCGCGATCGTCCGGATGCACGAAGTCGAGGTACGGTTTGGCGGCCACCTCGGCGGGCGTGTAGCCCAGGGTCCGCTCCCAGGCCGGGTTGACCAGCTTGAAGCAACCGTCAAAGCCCGCGATGCCGAACATGTCGATGGAGAGCATGAAGAAGCGGTTCAGCAGGTCTTCGGCCTTCTTGCGTTCGGCGAACTGGCCGATCTGGCTGCCCACGGCCCGGAACATCTCTACCAGGTCGGCGTCCGGTTCTTTGATCTCGCGGCTGAAGAACTCCAGCACACCCAGCAGGTCGTCACCCAGTTCGATGGGGAATGCCAGCGCGGCGCGCAGTCCGCTCTCCACCACCACGGCGGCGCGCGGCGCATTGCTCAGGTTTACGGCGCCGGTGAAATCGGGAATCCAGACGCTGTGGCGTTGCTCCCAGACGCGTCCGGGCAGGCCGATTCCGCGCGCATAGGCACCGTGGCGGGTGGCGGCTTCGAACGCTCGCACCTCCAGCCCCGGCACGTGCCAGAACTCCACGCAGCGCATGAGGTCCAGGTGCGGTTCCACCAGCCACAATGCCCCGGTCTGCCATCCGAGCGTATCGCCGATGGCCTCCAGTACGCGCGGGGCGGCTTGCGCGAGCGACGCCGATTCGGCCAGGGCCCGTGTGATGGCGTCACGTACGGCTAGCCGCTTCTGCGCGCGCCGCGATTCGCGCGCCTGCTGCTCGAGCGCGGCGATCTTCTCCTGAAGGGCGCGGATTTCTGCGTCGTCCGGCTGTGCCATGCCTCCCGATTCTAATGCAAGCCGGGGCCGCGTTACACTAAACGGGAATGGCTGTTCTCAGACAGGCGACTTGTAACGAATACTTTCAGGAATGGGACTTTGCGGCGCAATGTACTGCGATCCAGAAGGCCGGGTATACGGGCATTGAGATTGCACCGTTCACGCTGGCCGAGGATCCGGCCCAGCTGCCGGCGGCACGGCGAACGGAGGTGAAGCGCATCATCGCCGATGCCGGCTTGGAGTTTGTTGGCCTGCACTGGCTCATGGTGTCGCCGAAGGGGTTGCACGTTACGACGCCCGACCAGGCGCTTCGGGAGAAGAGCTGGCTGCATATCCGCAACCTGATCGACTTGTGCGCGGATCTGGGAGATGGTGGTGTGATGGTGTTCGGGTCGCCGTTCCAGCGGTGCACGGTGGACGGGGCGACGCGGGCGGAAGCTACCGCGCGGTATACGGAAGGTCTGGCGGGGGTGGCGGGTCACGCGGCCGCCCGCGGCGTGACGGTTCTGGTAGAAGCGCTGCCCAGCGCGCAATGCGATGTTGTGCAGACGCTCGAAGAAGCCGTGGGCATTGTGAAGCAGATCGGCAGCCCGGGTGTGCAAACCATGTTCGATACGCATAATGCCGTCGAAGAACTGGAGCCTCATGAGGTTCTGGTCGATAGGTATTACGAGTGGATCTGTCACGTTCATGTGAATGAAATGGACGGCAAGCATTGCGGTCAGGGCGACTATGACTTCAAGCCGGTGTTGCGCAAACTGATCGAGAAGGGGTACCAGCGGTGGGTGTCGCTGGAGTCATTTGACTTCTCGTTCGGGCCGGAGCGGATCGCCAATGAGTCGCTACGTTATCTGGAGGGAGAGATCGCGAAACTGTGAGTATAAAGGGCAAAGTAGTCGTAACGGGGGGAGCGGGATTTATTGGGTCGGGGCTGATCCGGTGCCTGGCGGAGAAGGGACACCGGGACATCGTCGCCTTCGACAACCTGTATTCAGGGAAAGAGGCGAACCTCGCGGGGGTTCCAGGTGTCGGCCTCCAGGTGGGCGATATCCGGGATTTCGACGCCGTGGCCGCCGCGGTAGCCGGGGCCGATACGGTCTTTCATCTCGCGGCCATTCCGTCGGTACCGCGGTCGATTGTGGAACCGGTGCCTTCGCATGAAGTGAATATTGACGGCACGTTTCAGGTGTTCCGCGCCTGCCATGAGGCCAAGGTGCGGCGCGTGGTGTACGCGGCGTCGTCTTCGGCTTATGGTGACACACTGGTGTTGCCGAAGGTGGAAACGATGGCCCCCAGCCCGAAGAGTCCCTATGCGGCGCAGAAACTGATGGGCGAATACTATGCCAGCGTGTTTTTCAGTTGCTATGGACTGGAGACGGTGAGCCTGCGGTTCTTCAATGTATATGGGCCGCGGCAGGACCCATCGAGCCCCTATTCGGGTGTGCTGTCGATCTTCAATTCCTGTCTGCTGAAACGCGTGGCGCCGACGATTCATGGCGATGGCGAGCAATCTCGGGACTTCACCTATGTGGAGGATGTGGCCGGGCTGTGCATCAAGGCGGCCGAAGCCGGCAGTCAGGTGGCGGGCAAGGTTTACAATGCCGGCAACGGCAACCGCTATACGCTGAACCAGGTGTGGGACGCGTTGCAGAAGATTGAAGGCGTGTCGTTACCGGCCAGTTACGGACCGTCACGGGCCGGCGACGTTCGGGATTCCCAGGCGGATGCGACGCTGGCGGTGGCGGAACTCGGCCATGCCCCGCAGTTCACCCTGGAAGAGGGACTGCGGCGGACATTGGATTGGTATCGGAGCGGCATTTCGGGGAAAATTTAGCGGGTCGCAAAAAAAATAAATAGTTCCCGATCTTTTTGTGCTTTTTTGCATCTATGCTCAAGTTAGATACAGGAGGCCCTGGGAACCCATGAGCTTGGAAGAGCGCCTCGACTCGCTGGCACTCAACCTGGAGATGTTAAAGAAGGACGTGGATTTGGCTCGCGCGCGTATGCAGCGCCGTTCCGAGAAGATGCAATGGTTGCGGAGTTGTGCCCATGAGCTGCGGATTGGCACGGTCGGGTTGCGGGAAGACTCGATGGCTCTGCGTAACGGTGCGGACCGGGCACGTGTTCGTATGGAGAGCATGCGGCAGGTCCGGCGTGCTGGTCTGACCGAATCAGGGAGGAGCCCGTCGCGAGCGCCAGGTCAGGCCGCCGCGTGGGATAGCGCTGTCTACACCACCCTGGCCCCGGCTGCCGAAGCGGCCACGCCTGCGCGCGCGTCGCGGCAGGCCGGTCGCAAGTCGTTGGCCCTTGCCGTGGAAATGTCCAACTCCATCTAGTCGCTGTTCGTGGCGCGCGGCCGTTCTGCATTACACTGGCTTCTTACATGCAAAGACGCCATTTTCTGCAGTCGTCCGCGCTTGCCGCGTTTGCTCCTGAAAAACCTGCCGCCGAGTGGCGTTACTACGGTGGCGACCAGCATGCGACGCGTTACTCGCCGTTAGCGCAAATCAACCGGAGCAATATTCGGAAACTAGACGTGGCGTGGGTGCACCACAGCGCGGCGTCGAACTCGCGGTATCGCGGGTCCGTGGAATGCACGCCGCTGGTGGTGGATGGCGTAATGTATATTGTCGGCGCGGCGTTGCGCGTGCAGGCGCTGGATGCCGCGACCGGACGGCTGCTGTGGACCTGGGAGCCTCCGGGAGTCAGCGGGGGCGGCCGGCGCGCCAGCGGCGTATCGCGCGGCATGGTGTATCACCAGGGCCTGCTCTACGCTCCTATCCAGAGCCGCATCTGGTGTCTGGACGCGAAGACCGGCAAGGTGGTGGACAGCTTCGGAGAAGGTGGCGCCATCGACGTCGAAAAGGACGTGGATCGCGACATGACGGGGTTGTCGCTACAATCCACCACGCCTGGTGCCGTCTATAAGGATCTGTTGATCATTACGACGCGGACGGAAGAGGGGCCGAAACCTGCGGCCCCTGGCCATATTCGCGCCTATGATCTGCGAACCGGCAAGCGCCGCTGGATCTTCCATACCATCCCGCATCCGGGCGAGTTTGGCTATGAGACGTGGTCGCCCGATGCGTGGAAGAAGACCGGCGGCGCCAACTGCTGGGGCGGGTTGACGGTGGATGAGCGGCGCGGCATGGTGTTCGTATCCACCGGATCGCCGACGTGGGATTTCTATGGCGGCGACCGTGTCGGCATGAACCTGTTCGGCAACTCGATTCTGGCCTTGAATGCCGAGACCGGCAAGCGCATCTGGCATTTCCAGACGGTGCATCATGATCTCTGGGATTATGACATCCCGTGCCAGCCCACGCTGGTGACCATGACGCACAAGGGCCGCAAGGTGGACGTGGTGGCGCAGGTGTCCAAGACGGGCTGGGTGTACCTGTTTGAGCGCGCCACCGGCAAGCCGATTTACCCGATTGAGGAGCGGCCGGTCCCGCCTTCGGAGATCCCGGGCGAGAAGGCCTGGCCGACGCAGCCGTTTCCCACCGCGCCGCCGCCGTTCTCGCGCCAGGGGATTCGTAAGGAAGACCTGCGGCCGGAGGTGCGGGAGCAGTTGAAGGATTATCAACTCGGTCCTATCTTCACGCCGCCGGGCCGGCGGGAGAGCGTCGCGATGCCGGGGTATCACGGCGGCGGCCTGTGGGGCGGGGCAAGCTTTGATCCCGAGAGCGAGTGGCTCTATGTGAATCACAACGAGATTCCCTGGAGCACGGCGATTGTGGATGCGCCGAAGGATGCGGGTTACCCCTATCAGTTCACCGGCTATAACCGCAACCACGATGACAACAGCCATCCGGTGATCACGCCGCCGTGGGGGATGATTTCGGCGATAGATTTGAAGAACGCGACGATCAAGTGGCAGGTGCCGCATGGCGAGTTTAAGAAACTGTCGGCGAAAGGCATGAAGCGGACGGGTACCTACATTCGCGGTGGGAATATCGCGACGAAGGGCGGGGTGCTGTTTGCGGGCGGCACGCTGGACAGCACCTTCCGCGCCTACGATGCGAAGAACGGCGAAGTGCTGTGGGAGAAGTACATGGGCGGTGGCACCTTCGCCACGCCGAGCACGTATGAGGCGGGCGGGCGGCAGTTTGTCGTGGTACCTGTGAGTGATGATCTGAATCCGGAAGAGCCGGCCGAGCCCGGGCCGTATAAGATCGGGGATTTCGTGGCTTTTGCGGTGAACGGATGAGGCTGCTGCTGCTCGTGTTCCCGCTGCTCTTAGGGGCGCAGGTAATACCCCCTGCGAAGGTGTTTCAGCCGAAGCCGCCGCCGGAGCAGCCGATTCCGTTCAACCACAAGGTGCATACGGGGCAGGCTGGGGTGAAGTGCCTGGATTGCCATGCCATCAAGGACCCCGGCGATCAGGCGGGCTTTCCGAGTGAGGCGGCTTGCATGGGCTGCCATGTCGCGATTAAGAAAGACAGCCCGGCCATTCAGAAGCTGGCGGCATTTGCGGCGGACAAGAAGCGCGTGCCGTGGGTGCGGGTTTACCGGCTGCCGAAGACCGTGTACTTCTCACATGAGGTGCATCATAAGCAGGCGGGCGTAGCCTGCGCCGATTGTCATGGGCCGGTGGGGGAACGGGAGGCCGTAGGGCTGGAGAAGAGCATCCACATGGCGGCCTGCATGGCGTGCCATGAGCAGAGGAAGGCATCAAATAAATGCGATCTCTGCCATGACTCGCATTAGTTGACGGGCGAGACGTTGATGACTGGCAGTTCTTTCGTCTCCAACGACCCACGCAGTCCAAGAACCGATTGAACGGCAGCAAGCAGCGATGTCTGGTCCAGCCATTCCACCATGATGCCGGAGAAGATCAGGTCTTTAGGTTCAACTTTTACTGGAGCGTTGAGTCCTCGTTCCAGCGCACTTCCCAAGTCGTCCACCGAACAGGAACGGCAGGAGAAATGGCCTCGCGGTACGCCCGGAGGATACGGATTCATGGGCTGCACTCGTTCGCTGGTTGGACGGAAAACCCAGACAGGAACGGGCTCAGTAGTTTGTACAAGCTTCAGCCCAACATCCTGGAGTAAACTCCGCTGCAGCGCGTCGGTCAGCGTTTCCCCTTCCGCAGCTTGGATCCGCAGATCGTAGCGCCGCTGGGCGATTTCAGTGGCGACTTTGAGCCGGATGCGCGGCTGCAGTGACTGGATTGCCTCAGCCAAGGTTACTGCGACCGCCGTGAGGTGATTATCCGCAACCGCGATGGTACTGCCCTTTGCAGGGGAAGGTGACTCAACAACAGCTCCCGCCGCGGCCCACATGCAGCCTGTGAGCAGAATCGGGAAGACGGCTACTTGCAACAGCATCCTCAACAAGCCTCCTGGCCGGGAGTATAGCAGGGGTTTTCGCCGGATGCTGGCAGCCTTATGCCAATGTCTGGTCCATGATTTCGAAATACTGGTCAATATCCTGCGGCCGGGTATGAATATGCGCCGAGAGCCGGATCTGCTTGGCCATGTTCACCCAGATACGCTTCTTCTTCAGAACCTCATGAAACGCATCCAGCTTATCGCTCTTGAAGCGAATGGCGACCAGCGACCCGAACATGCGGTCGTCCATCGGCGTCAGCAGTTCGACATGCTTTGACTTCGCTGCCCGCTCGCAGTAGTGCTTCGCCAGCGTATGAATGCGGGCGTAGACGGCTTCCGGCCCCAGGTCCTTCAGGAAGCGCAGGCCGGCGATCAGGCCTTCCATGATGGCGCGATTGTTCGTGCCGAAGCCCATGAAGCGTGCCGCCTTCAGCTCCTTCTGGTTCCAACTGCCGGTACAGATGGTGGGCCACAGACGATCGAGGTTCTCTTCGCGGATATAGAGCAGCCCGCAGCCGGCCGGCGCATAGGCCCACTTGTGCGGACTCCCCACCACATAATCCGCGTTCAGATCATCGATGCGGAAGGGGATCTGCCCGTGCATGTGCGCGCCGTCGACAATCGTGATCACGTCTTTGGCGCGTGCCGCCGTGCAGATCTCCTTCACGGGCATGATGTAGCCGGTGGGAGACATGATGCCGCTGAAAGCCAGCACGCGCGTCTTTGGCCCGATCGAACTCACCATGAGGTCGGCCAGTTGGCCGGGGTCCTTGGGCGGGGTCGGGATCTTCACCTCGCGCAGGGTGATGGGATGGCGTGCCGCGCGCAGTTGCCAGGGCCCCCGCCCGCTGGGGTGCTCCTGGTCGGTCAGCAGCACCTCGTCGCCGTCCTTCAAATCGATGCCGTTGGCAAGCATGGACAGGGCTTCGGTTGCATTGTGCGTGAGCGCCAGTTCGTCCTTCGTGCAGCCGTAGAAATCGGCCAACTCCTGGCGATGCTCGTCCATAGTCTCGTAGCCCCAACGGGGGTACCAGTCCATCTCCAGCCCGGCCGAACTGACGATGAAGTCGGTCACGGTTTTGACGACGGGGCGCGGGGCCACGCCGAGGCTGCCGTTATTCAGAAACGACCGCCAGTTGGGAAGCAGGAACTGCTCTTCGCGGATGCGACGCCAATACTTCTCGGGGTCGGATTGACGGAGTTTCGGGTCAGGGAGGGGCGCTGGGGGCTTGGAGGTGGAGGCGGACAGGGGCAGTCCGAACATCGAAGCGGCAAGCGCGGAGCTTTGCAAAAGCTGTCGCCGTTTCAGCATGTCCCATTATAATGGCGTTCTCCGATGTCGAAGCTATTTCTGTTGCTGCTGGCCGCCAGCCTGTGGGGCGCCGATGAGGATGGCGCGGCGTTGTTTGCCGCCCGTTGCGCGCAGTGCCACAAGGATCCGCCGGTGAACCGCGCACCGCTGCCGGACGCATTGGAGAAGATGCCACGGGAGGCGGTGCTGGCCGCGTTGACCAATGGGTCCATGAAGGCGCAGGGGGCGGAGATGACCGAAGCGCAGCGGATGGCGGTGGCGGCCTGGGTCAGCCGTAAGGCCACTGCCGCGGCGCACGGCGATGGGGGCCGCTGTGCCGCGGACGTCATCTCGCAATCGGATTCCACCTATTGGAACGGCTGGGGAGGGGAAGAGAGCAACAGCCGTTACCAGGCGGGCGAAACGCCAGCGGCATGGAAACTGCGATGGGCGTTTGCGATCCCAGGTGCGACCGCGGCGATCGGCCAGCCGGCGGTGGTGGGCGGGCGTCTCTATTTCGGATCCATGGATGGCATGGTGTATGCAGTGGATGCCGCCACGGGTTGCTGGTTCTGGAAGTTTAAGGCGCGGTCGGCGTTGCGGTCCCCGATTGTCATCGGCACGGTAGGCCATGCGCGGCACGCGGCGCTGTTCGGCGATACGCAGGCGTGGGTGTACGCCGTGAACGTGAAGGATGGCTCGCTAGTGTGGCAACTGCACGCTGACGAGCACCGCCTGGCGCGCGTGACCGGTGCGCCGAAGCTATCGGGCTCCCGCCTGTATGTGCCGGTGTCCAGCGTGGAGGAAGTGGCGGGTGCTTCGCCAAAGTACGAATGCTGCACTTTCCGCGGCAGCGTGGTGGCCATCGATATCGAAAGCGGCAAGCAGGTGTGGAAGACGTATACCATCGCCGAACCCCCATCCCCGGGGAAGAAGAACACCGCCGGAGTGCAACAGCACGGCCCAGCGGGCGCGGCGGTGTGGAGTTCGCCGGCGCTGGACGTGGCCCGGCGCACGCTGTATCTCGGCACCGGCAACGGCTATGCCGACCCGCCCGTGAAGACCACCAACGCGGTTCTCGCGCTCGACATGGATAGCGGCGCCATCCGCTGGTCGAAGCAATTGACCGAAGCCGACCGCTGGCACATGGGCTGCAATGCTCCGGGCGAGCCGAACTGCCCGCAGAACCCGGGGCCGGACTTCGATATCGGCGCGGCGCCCATTCTGCGCACCTTGCCGGACGGGCGGCGCGTGCTCCTGGTGGGGTCGAAGTCAGGGGTCGCCTATGGCCTGGATCCGGCGGATGGCCGCACGCTATGGCAGACGCGCGTCGCCGAAGGCGGCATGCTGGGCGGCATCCAGTGGGGCATGGCGGCCGATGCCGGGCGCGTCTACATCGGTGTGTCCGACGTGCATAACCCGGCGAAGGCCGGCGGCGTTGTGGCGTTGCGGCTGAACAACGGGGAACGCCTGTGGCATGCGGCTCCGGTGAAGCCTGCCTGTGAAGGGAAGCGCGGCTGCACGGCGGCCGTGATGGCGCCTCTCACGGTAACGGATACCGCGGTGTTCGCAGCCTCCATGGACGGCATGCTGCGCGTGCTGGACCGCGCCACCGGCAAGCCTGTTTGGAGCTTCGATACCAACCGCCCCTTCGATGCCGTGAACGGCAAGGGACACGGCGGCTCGATCTCCGGCTCCGGCGCGGTGCTGGCCAACGGAATGCTGTTCGTGAATAGCGGCTACGGCATCCTGGGCGGCATGCCGGGAAACGTTCTGCTCGCCTTCACTCCTTCAAATTGATGGTGCCGCGGCACTTTTTTGCGCCGCACTTGCAGTACACCGTCTCCACATCCTTGGCGAAGTGATAGTCGATGGTGAGCTCTTCGCCCTTCCGGATCTTGCGCTTGCTGAAGTAGAGAATGTGGCCTTTGAGGATGGTGGCCCGCACGTTGGGCTCGCAGCAGTGATTGATGAACTCAGCGCCGGAACCGCCCACGGCCCCGTCGATGGTCCAATAGTTGTCGAGAGTGAAGAGATAGTGCAGTTCGCGGCCGTCGCGACGCTTTGTTTCCCTGCGGCTGATCTTCTCCCCCGTGTATTCGATGATCTTCCGGTTGGGGGGTATCTCTTCGAGAGCATACAGCCCCCACCGGTGGATCTTCGATTGAGCGAGTGTCAGCTTGAAACAGGCGTAGCGTTCGTCCACCTGCGGGGTTTTCCCGGCGGCCGGGTCCTTGATAGGTGCCGCTTTCGCCGGGGCGGCTTTCCGCTTGGATGGCATACGAGGGCTTGTCCTGGGCGCGGTCGCGGTTTAGAAGTCGTCCTGGGCCGTGGTCTTCTTCTTGGCTTTGCGGCGCATGATGATGACCACCACCAGCAGCACGCAGAGCACGCCCGCAACCATTTGTACCGTTTGTTCGGTCATGTGAGTCAGTCTCCGTTACGATCCGATTTTTTGTTGAATCACGTTGATCAGCTCCTGAACAGCGCCGGCACTCTTATCAAGGGCCGTCTTCTCTTCCGGAGTTAACTGCACTTCATAAATCTTCTCTACACCATTGGCGCCCAACTTCACCGGCACGCCAACGAACAAGCCATTGTAACCATACTCGCCTTCCAGATAGGCGGCGCATGGCAGAACTTTCTTCTGGTCGCAGAGGATGGACTCGACCATCTCCACCGAGGCTGCCGACGGGGCGTAGTAGGCGCTGCCGGTCTTGAGGAACTTCACGATCTCGGCGCCACCGTTGCGGGTGCGGTCGACGATGGCGTCAATCCGTTCCTTCGACAGCAGTTCGGTGAGCGGAATGCCGCTGACGCTGGTCAGGCGCACCAGGGGCACCATCGTGTCGCCGTGGCCGCCCAGCACCATAGCCTGGATGTTGGTGACCGAAACGCCCAGTTCCATGCCCAGGAACGTGCGGTAGCGGGCGGTGTCGAGCACGCCGGCCATGCCGATGACGCGGTTGCGGCTGAAGCCGGAGACCTGCTTGGCCGTCCAGCACATGGCGTCCAGCGGATTGGTAACGATGATGAGGATGGCTTCGGGCGAGTACTTGGCGGCCTGCTCGGTGGCGTTCTTGACGATCTCGTAGTTGGCCATCAGCAAGTCGTCGCGGCTCATGCCGGGCTTGCGGGGGAAGCCGGCCGTGATGACGACCACGTCGGAGTTGGCGGTGGGCTCATAGTCATTGGCGCCGGTGACGGCGACGTCATACCCTTCAATCGGGCCGGACTGGGCCAAATCCAGGCCCTTCCCTTGAGGAACACCCTCCACCACGTCGACGAGGACAACGTCGGCGAGGTTTTTGTTGGCGATGCGCAGAGCGCAGCTGGCTCCAACGTTACCGGCACCGACGACAGTTACTTTCTTACGCATAAGACTCCCGTATGATCTGTGGTTGATTACTGCTTGCGAACGTGAAATCCCTGAAGGGGAATTATAGCCGCTGTGCGATCCATTCGCCACGATCAACTCTAGAATAGAGATAGGCACGGGGTGCCGCCGCACCTTGCGCCGTCGCGTAAAAGGACGCGAACCAGCCTCATGACTACACCGCAAGCAGCGGTTGCCTACATCGACAGACAGAAACAGCGCGTCCGGGCCCAGACCCGGCGCCAGCGGATTGTGTTCCCGGAAGGTGCGGATCCGCGTATTGCCGGGGCAGCGGCCCGGCTCAAGAGCGAAGGGCTCGTGGAGCCTTTGCTGATCGGCACCTTCGACGTGCCGCCCGCGCGCCAGGCCGAATACGCCGATTTCTATTACCAGCGCCGGAAGGCCAAGGGCGTGACGGAGGCGGAGGCCGCCGATATCGCGCGCCGGCCGCTCTACCAGGCAGCTCTGATGGTGGCGCTGGGCGATGCCGATGGTTTCGTCGGCGGTGCCGCTAACACCACGGCCGAAACCGTCCGCGCGGCGCTCCATGCCATCGGAACCGCGCCTGGTGTGAAGACCGTTTCCAGTGTGTTCGTCATGGCCGTACAGAACCCTGCCATGGGCAACGGCGGACTGCTGGCGTTCGCCGATTGTGCCGTCGTTATCCAGCCGGGCGCGGCGGAACTGGCCGACATCGCCATCGCCACGGCGCGCAACGTTCCGGCCCTGTTGGATGCAACGCCCATGGTCGCCATGCTGGCGTTCTCCACCAAAGGCAGCGGTACCGGCGAGCAGGTGGAGCGCGTGCGCGAAGCCTTGAAACTGGTTCGCGAACGCGCCCCGGACCTGGCCGTCGACGGCGAACTGCAGGCCGACGCCGCGCTGGTGGCCGCCATCGGGCAATCGAAGGCGCCAGGGTCAGCCGTGGCTGGCCGGGCCAATACGCTGATCTTCCCGGATCTGATGGCCGCCAACATCGGCTACAAGCTGGTGGAGCGGTTGGGCAACGCCGTCGCCTTCGGGCCCATCCTGCAAGGGTTGGCAAAGCCCGCCAACGATCTGTCGCGCGGCTGTTCGGAAGAAGATGTCTACGTCGTCTCGCTATTGACCGCCTTGCAGGCAGACAATGGGTAGAACATGTCTCGCATCGGATTGGTGTACCACGACGGTTACGACCTGAACTTCGGCGATCACGTCTTTCCCAGCGTCAAGTACAAGCTGATTCGCGAGCGCATGCTGGCCGATGGCTTCGCTACCGAGGAGAGTTTTTCCAAACCGGAGCCCGCCACCGACGACAACATTCGCCGTGTTCACACCGAAGACTGGGTGACGAAGATGCGCAAGGGCACCATCACCTACGCCGAGATCCTGAAGCTGGAGGTACCCTACAGCCAGCAGATGGTGAGGGCCTTCTGGCTGGCCGCCGGCGGCACGCTGCTGGCGGCGCGCCTGGCGATGGAGAAAGGCGCCGGCTACAATGTGGGCGGGGGCTTCCATCATGCCTTCCCCGGCCATGGCGAAGGCTTCTGCGCCATCCATGATGTCGCCGTGGCGGTACGCGCGTTGCAGGCCGAAGGCGTCATCCGCAAGGCCATGATCATTGACGTTGACGTGCATCACGGCAACGGCACGGCCGCGATCTTTGCCGGCGACGCTTCGGTCTTCACCCTCTCCATTCACCAGTACCGCAATTACCCCAGCGAAAAGCCGCCCTCCTCCATCGACATCCACCTGGCCGATGGCACCGGCGACGATGAGTACCTGGGGCGCCTGGGCGAGGCGTGCCGTCTGGCTGTGCCCGGTTTCAAGCCCGACATGGTCTTCTACGTAGCCGGGGCTGACCCGTATGTCCAGGATCAGCTGGGCGGTCTGAACCTGACCCTGGAAGGCCTCCGCGAGCGGGACCGGCTGGTGATGGAGGTGGCGCTGGGGCATCGCGTCCCGGTTGCCATTACGCTCGCCGGCGGCTATGCCTACGACGTGAAGGACACCGTCGCCATCCACTGCAACACCGCCTACCAGGCCGACGCGGCGGTCGCCGAGATCGGGTGGGACCCGGGGGAGTAGCCGGGGTGTAAAAACTTAGACCGCACCCTGATGGGATAAGGTGATCCCGCCGATAGTGGGGGTACCGTGTCAGGTGTTCAACTTTGGCGGAAGCCCCGCGCGCTGGCGCTGGCGGCCTCCCTGTTTGCCGTGGCGTTGATCGCGCTGTCGATCTGGACCTCGGCTAAGCCCCTCGATCGGCGCCCCTACCGCGTCGCTTACAGCGACGCCTACCCGTATTCCATGCCTACCGCCGGTTCCCAGCCCGAGGGCTTTGTTGTGGATTTACTGCAGGAAGCGGCGCGCCGGAAAGGCCTGCGTCTGGAATGGGTGCGCACCACCGGCTCTCCGGATGAGTCCGTTCGCCTGGGCCGCATTGATCTGTGGCCGCGCATGCCCCGCACCACGGCCGCCGGACGCCAATTCTATGTCACCGAACCGTGGATGCGCCTGAGTTTCGCGCTGGTTCGCGTGGCCGGGGACGGCAGTGTGGCCCCGCGGGAACCGAGGGAAGTGGCCGTCGCCGGTTCGCCGGCGCTGGCGGCCCGGTATGTGGGCAGTGCCCGTGTGCAGGCTTATGCGGATGCACCGGCCGCGCTGCGCGCGCTCTGTGAAGGCAAGGCCGATGCCGCCTGGTTGGAGCATCGAGCCGCCATGGCGTACTCTATTCGCCGGCCCGAGGGCTGCCGCCACCGTGACCTGGTACCGGCCGCGCTAGAACAACCGGCCATTCCGGTGGGCATCGGCGCCGTTGCCGACGCGCTGGGCGCCGCCGAAGTGCTGCGCGCCGAGATCGAGCAAATGACGCTGGACGGCACGCTGGCCGGTTTACAGGCCCGCTGGTTCCACGATGTGCCCACCGAATTGCAGACCGTTCTGAAAGACGTGGAGACGCGACGCGCTACCCGCCTGATGTCGTTCGGCATGGGCATTATGGCCGTGGCTCTCGCCCTGGCGCTATATCATGGCCGGCGAGCCCGCCATGCCCGGAAAGCCGCCGAACGCGCCAACGCCGCCAAGTCCGAGTTTGTCGCCAATATCAGCCACGAAATCCGCACACCCATGAACGGTGTGCTGGGCATGACCGCGCTGCTGTCGGATTCCGGCCTGAATGGCGAACAGCGGGAGATGGTGGACACCATCCGCTCCAGTGCCGCCTCGCTGTTGACGGTACTCAACGATATTCTGGATTTCTCCAAGATCGAAGCCGGCAAGATGACGGTGGATCCCACCGATATCGACCTGCAGGCCACCGTGGAGGGCGTCGCGGCGCTGCTGCGCAGCCGTGCCCTGGAGAAGGGCATCACTCTCAGCCTGGAGTGGAAGCGCGGCACCCCGCGCTATGTCCGTGGCGATCCTTCGCGCATTCGTCAGGTGCTGATGAATTTGGCCGGCAATGCGATCAAGTTCACCGAACGCGGTAACGTGCATATCGTGGCCGGGCGCGATGCCTCCGAACCGGCCGGAGACCGCATCCTGTTCTCCGTGGTGGACACCGGCATCGGCATCGATGCGGCCACCGCCGAGCGGCTCTTCCGCCCGTTCACCCAGGCCGACAGCGCCACCACGCGCAAGTTCGGCGGCACGGGCCTGGGGCTGGCCATCTCGCGCCAACTGGTGGAACTGATGGGCGGGGAGATCGGCGTGCGCAGTGAGCCCGGCAAAGGCTCCACGTTCTGGTTCTACCTGCCGCTGCCGCTAGCCGAAAGTAAGCCGGTCACCGCACTACCGGGTCATCCGGCACGAGTTGCGTCGCCGCTACATCAGGGCAACGTGCTGCTGGTGGAAGATAACCCGGTGAACGCCCGTGTCGCGCTTCGTCTGCTGCAGAAACTCGGTCACCGCGTGACGGCTGTCAGCAATGGCCGGGAGGCGCTGGAGGTTACGCGGTCGGTGACGTTCGACCTGATCCTGATGGACCTCCAGATGCCCGAAATGGATGGCTACCAGGCAACATTGGAAATCCGCCGCCGGGAGCGCGGCGCCCGCCATACGCCCATCGTGGCGCTGACGGCCTCGGCCATGGAATGCGACCGCGAACACTGCGTCCGCTGCGGCATGGATGATTTTCTGCCGAAGCCGCTGGATGCTGAACGGCTAGCCGAAACGGTGGGCCGGTGGTTGTCGCAGGCCTCCGCCGCCAGCGCCTGAGCCGCCCTAGCGGTATGCAATCCGCTCCAGGAACAGCCCGGAGGCCGGCGCGGTCCACTCGCTGATCTTCCACTTCGGATCGCACTCGCCTTCCAGCAGGCCGCCGAACTGCTGGGTGGTCAGTTCATGACGGCCAACCTTCACCAGCACGCCTACCAGCCGCCGCACCATCCGCCAGAGGAAGTGCGACGCTTCGATCCGAAACAGGATCAGGTCCTCGTGTTCTTCGAGCGCGGCGTGGTTCACCACTACGATGGTGGACTCGCCGGGCTTGGATGGATCGGCCGCGCGGAAACAATCAAAGTCATGCCGGCCTTCGATGAGCTTCGCCGCGTCGGTCATCGCCTGCAGATCCAGCGCTTCCTTGATCCACCACACATGGCGCTTGGCGAACGCATTCTTGCG
Source organism: Bryobacterales bacterium (assembly GCA_016789745.1). Lineage (GTDB taxonomy): Bacteria > Acidobacteriota > Terriglobia > Bryobacterales > Bryobacteraceae > CADEFT01. The sequence continues at coordinate 16,987 of JAEUQF010000452.1, read as the reverse complement.
CGTCGAGATCTGGTAGATATAGCTGCGCGACACCGCATCGTGGCGGGCGTGGAAGCGCGGTCCGGCATCTTCCACCGCGAGCACGGCGATCTCGGCCGGCAGCGCATCGTTCAACGCGCGGCGGATGGCATCGGTGGAGAACTTCGCGCGCGACTTCACGCGCAGGTGCGCCACCTGGCCGAGTGCATGTACGCCGGCATCGGTACGCCCGGCCCCCTGCAGGTCCACCGGGGCCTGGAAGAGCGGCTCGGCCGCCTTCCGCAACTCGCCCATGATGGTGCGCGCATTCAGCTGTTCCTGCCAGCCGTGAAACTTTGTACCGTCGTACTCCAGTGTGATTTTCCAGGTCATCTGTTCCTTCGATTGTGTGCCGTTTTCCGGGGGCAGTTGCAATGTGCACCCGTTTTGAGGGAAGCTATTGGGTTTTCCGCTCTTCTTAACAAACCATGCGCGTCAGGGTCTTGTATCACGATCACTGCTTCGACGGGGCCGCCTCGGCGGCGTTCTTCACCCGCTTCAATCAGGACAAGTTCCACCCTGATGCAGAGTACGTCTATACTGGTATGGCCCACAAGGCCTCCCAGATCTTTGAAGACTCGCTGTTTGACGGTGACGAGAACGCCATCGTCGACTTCAAGTATTCCCCCAACGAGAAGCTCACCTGGTGGTTTGACCATCACCAAAGCGCCTTCCTCAGCCCCGAAGATGCAGAACACTTCAAGCGCGATACCTCCGGCCGCAAGATGTTCGACCCATCCTTCCGCTCCTGCACCAAGTACATCGCCACGCTGGCCGAGAAGCACTGGGGGTATCGCGCCCCTGACCTTGACCAACTGGTTGCCTGGGCCGATATCATCGATGGCGCCCAGTACGCCAACGCGAAGGAAGCCGTCGATATGAAGGCCGCGGCCATGAAGCTGACGCTGGTTATTGAAGGATCGAAAGGCTCCGACATCGTCCAGAAGATCATCCGCTGGATGGCTCACGAACGGCTGGAAGCCATTATCGAAAAGCCGGAGATCCAGGAACTGTTCCAGCCGCTGTACGCCCGCCACCTGCGCTCCGTCGGCATCATCCAGGAACGCTCCGAACATAAAGACGGCGTCGTGTTTTTTGATCTGGTGGAAGACGGCCTGGATGGCTATAACAAGTTCATCCCTTATTACCTGTTCCCGGAGTCGCTCTATACGGTGTCGGTGAGCGTGTCCACCTTCCGCACGAAGGTCTCGGTGGGCTCCAATCCCTGGGCCGGCAAGCCGCTGGTGCACAACCTGGCCAGCATCTGCGAACGTTACGGCGGCGGCGGGCATCCCAAGGTGGGCGCCATCAGCTTCGAGATCGGTCAGATTGAACAGGCCCGCAAGGCGGCCGCCGAAATCACCGCCGAACTGCGCGGCTGAGCACGGCAGCTACTTCTTCTCCAACAGCTTTTCCAACTGCGCCAGGCTCATGCGCGAACTGCCGTAATAGCGCACGATGCCTTTGGCGTCGATGTAGGCAAAGGTCGGCGTGGAACTGACGCCGTAGGCCAGCATGGTGTCGTTGTCGATGGGGTGGTCAATGCCGGCCAGCGGTGCATAGGATTCGCGCCACACCTTCACGATGTGCTCGTTTTCCTGTTGATCTGTCGGCTTGTCAATGCCCGGGACCCGCTGGTAGCGACGTGTGGGGGCGACAATGCGCACCCGGTCGCCATGTTTTTTGTGAAACTCGCCCAACGCCTTGATCTGCGCCCTACAGTCACCGCACCAGTGCGCCCACAGAAACAGCAGCGTCGGCTTGCCCTGCAACGACGCGTCGTAGCGTGGCGCGCGCTTGCCGGTCAACGTGAGGGCATTGATGGTTTTCTGGATGCGAGCCTGCAGCCCATAGTCCGTGGCTTTGCGCAGTTCATCCTGCAATAGCCGCAACGCCTCGTTCTTCTTGCCCTTCGCCGCCAGCAGCCGCGCCTCGGTTTCAATCACCGCACCACGCGCGGCCGTGCGATTGGCGTCTTCCGTTGTAGCCACGCCCAGCAGCCGTTTCGTCTCGGCAATGTAGGACGCGGTGGCCTTGTGGTCGCCCAGCATGAACGCGCCGCGTGCCAGCCAGCTCTGCGCCGCCGCGCATTCGGTGGTGTTGGGCTTGGCCGCGCACAGGTCCGTGGCGACGGCATCGGCGCTGATCAGGTCGCCCGCCGATAGCTTCGATCGGATGTCGGTCACCGATTGCGCCTGCAACGGCATGCTCAGCAGAAAGAGGAACACGTACATGCGTTCATTGTCCGACAACCACAGTGGTTAGCGCCGCGAAGAGGTCCGCGCCGTCTTCGGATTCGCCACCAGCACGTCGAACCAGCCGATCATCATCTCTTCCCAACTCTGTTCGCCCCACGATACGGCCTTGTCCGGATCCGGGTTGCGCGGGTTGTTCTTGGAGTTGTCGTAGCGCGCCACGCATTCCAGCCGCGTGCCCGCCGGCAGTTCCAGCGGCGTCTCCAGGTAGTAGTAAGGCTGCCAGTGGAAGTCATAGCGGGGCACGTTCAGCACGGTCTTCGCGCTGCCGTCCGGGAACACCGCGCGCACAAGGAAGGCCTTCCCGCGCATGTGCATGTGGGGACGAATGGCCGCCAGTTTCATGCCTTCCCCCACGGTGTACTGCGCCTCCACTTTGTAGTCGGCCGCATGGGGCGGAATCTCGAACCAGGAGTTCACCGCGCGTACCGCCAGCGCTACTTCCTGTGGCGGCTGCTTGGCGAACACCAGGCCCACCTGTGTGCGGTCCGTGGCTGGCTTGCCGCTGGCCGTGTAGTGCATCTGGAAAATCAGTACGGCGCCGGCCGGAATCAGCCGCGCCACACCCGGCTTCCAGATCTGCGGGGCCGACCCCGGTGCATAGCCGGCCAGGAACTGCGCCCCAAACACGCTGCCGCCGCCGCGCGGGCTGATGGACACAATGGCATGATGCACTACCGCATGCGCCGAGGGCCGCACCTCCGCCATCTCTATCCAACGGTCTTCGGTGAAGTTTGTCGGTACCCGGAAGTATTGGTACTCCACGGTGCCTTCGGCCGGCACATCGAACGGCTCCGGCATGGAGAACACCACGTCCGGCTTGGCAATGCGCCACCCTTCGGCGAATGCAGGTAGCGTTGGGGTCTGCTTCACATCGCCCTCCAACGCCCCGCCGTCCACCCATTCGATTAGCGTGCGCCGCTGCACTTCGCTGAGCGACAGGTCATTCCGGTAGCGCATCGCGGTGGTGTCGGCGTGCCACGGCGGCATCCGCTTCGACAGCACGGACTCGCGAATCGCCTTCGCCCACGGGCGTGTCTGTTTGTACGTTTGGAGCGGCATGGGCGCGGCCTGACCCGTCCGATGGCAGCTTTGGCAGCGTTCCGCCAACACCGGCAGAACGTCACGATAGAAGGTGGGTGGCTCGGCGGCGCCGAGGGCCGGTAGCAGTGCAAACAGCAGGAGCATGCGGGCGACTCGCCCTCAGTATCCCATGTCCTTCATGCGCTCCAGGGTCAGCCCCGCCGGCTTCTCGATCCGCGACAGGAGCTTATCCACATACTTCGCCACGATGTCGCATTCCAGGTTGACGCGGTCACCCGGTTGGTGGAACCCCAGCGTCGTGTTCTCGAACGTGTGCGGGATGATGGTCACCGACAACACGTCGCCTTCCAGCTTGGCCACCGTCAGGCTGATACCGTCGATGGCAATCGACCCCTTATACACGGCGTACCGTTCCACCTCATCCGGCACTCGAATCCGCAGCCACCAGTTGCCCGCGCCCAGGTCGTCCAGCGCGAGGAACTCGCCGGTGGCATCCACGTGCCCCTGCACGATGTGCCCCGACAGCCGCGACCCCGCCGCCACCGATCGTTCCAGGTTCACCCGGCTGCCCACCTGCAGATCGCCCAGGTTGCTGGCACGCAGGGTTTCCGGTGCCAGGTCGGCACAGAAGGAATCGACGGCCAGGTTAACCGCCGTCAGGCAGACGCCGTTCACGGCAATGCTGCAGCCTTCTGTTGCGTCACTGAGCACCGTCCGGCAGGCGATCCGCAGCCGCGTTCCGGCGGCCTTCGGCTCCACCGCCGCAATCGTTCCCAACTCTTCAATGATGCCGGTGAACACCTAGAGGTACCCTTCCACGGCGAACTCATCGGGTGGAATCGGGTGCAACGAAATGCCGCGCAGCACCAGTGCATCCTTGCGGCGCGGCCGCCCGGACCCGCCGGCCACCGGCAGCGACTTCAACCCACCCAGAATCTTCGGTGCGTAGTAGAAATACACGCGGTTGACGATGCCCGAATCGAGCGCCGCCCAGTTCACCAGGCTGCCCGCTTCAATCATCAGCGATTGGTAGCTGCGCGTGCCCAGGAAGTCGAGCAACCCGCGCAGGTCCGTGCGCCCGTCGCGCCCGTCCAGGATGCAAACTTCCACGCCCGCGGCTTCGAGCGCGGCCTTCCGTTCCAGGCTGGCCGCCGAGGTGGTCACCACCAGCAGGTCCTTATCTACGCTCTGGACAATCTGGCTTTCCACCGGTAGGCGCAACTGCGAATCGAGCACAATGCGCAGCAGCGGGCGCGACCGCGGCAACCCCGTCCGATCCGTCAGCAGGCAATCATCCGCCAGCACCGTGCCGATACCGCTCAGAATGCAGTCCGAAGCATGGCGCAGCGTCTGCACATGGGCCCGAGCCCGTTCGCTGGTGATCCAGCCGTCGTTATCAATCGGCGCGGCGATCTTGCCGTCCAGCGTCATCGCCGACTTCAACGTCACAAACGGCTGTCGCGTCGCCATGAAGTGGATAAACGCTTCATTCAGCTTGCGCGCCCGTGCCGTGTATTCACCGTCCACCACCACTTCGATGCCCGCCGCGCGCAGCCGCTCGAAACCCTTGCCGCAGACCTGTGGATTCGGATCCTCCATCGCCGCGACAACCTTGCGAATGCCGGCCGCGATTACCGCGTCGGCGCAGGGCCCGGTACGTCCTTCATGGCAGCATGGCTCCAGGCTCACATAGAGCGTCGCGCCGCGCGCCAGGCCGCCCGCTTCTTCCATCGCCAGGATCTCAGCGTGCTTGCGGCCCGCGTAGGTATGAAACCCCTGGCCGACGATATTGCCGTCGCGCACCACCACCGCGCCCACCATCGGATTCGGGCTGGTCTGCCCCACACCGCCCGCCGCCAGATCCAAAGCTAACGCCAAGTAGTCACTCATGCTTCGGCAAACAGGCTTTCCACGAATTTTTCCGGCTCAAACGGCAGCAGGTCGTCGATCTTCTCGCCCACGCCGATATAGCGGATGGGCAGATTCAATTCCCGCGCGATCGCCACCACCACGCCGCCCTTGGCCGTTCCGTCCAGCTTCGTCAGCACAATGCCCGTCACGCCGCTGGTTTGTGTGAAGTTGCGTGCCTGTTCCACGCCGTTCTGCCCCGTAGTGGCGTCAATCACCAGCAGCACCTCATGGGGCGCCTCCGGGATCACCTTCTTCACCGTGCGATCCATCTTCTCCAACTCGCCCATCAGGTGCGCCTTGTTGTGCAGACGCCCGGCGGTGTCCACAATGACGTAGTCCACCTTGCGCGCCTTGGCCGCCTGCAGCGCGTCGAACAGCACCGCGCTCGGGTCCGACCCCTGGTTCTGGCGAATCACTTCAATGCCCGTGCGCTGGCCCCACACTTCCAATTGCTCGATGGCCGCCGCACGGAAGGTGTCGGCCGCGCACAACAGCACGCTACGCCCTTCCTGCTTGTAACGATGCGCCAGCTTCCCGATCGTGGTGGTCTTGCCGGCGCCGTTCACGCCAACTACCATCACCACCGCCGGAGGCGCGGTCACCAGCGGCGTCGGCCGCTCGGCGGCTTCCAGCACATCCAGCAACGCGCGCTTCAACAGCCCTTTCAGTTCCTCGGCGTCATTCACCAGGTGCCGGTCCACCTGCTGGCGTATGCCTTCCAGAACCTCGGTGGCCGTGCGGACGCCGACGTCCGCCGTGATCAGCGCGTACTCTAACTCTTCGAGCAGGTCGGCATCGATCTCCTTGCGGCCATGGATGGTGTCCTCCAACATGGACACGAATCCCGAGCGGGTTTTCGAGATACCCTGCTTGAGCCTTTCGAGGAGATTCGGCTCGCCTTCGCTAGTGGAGCCAAACAAAGAACGAAACATGAGGAGTGGGGGTTCTGCCTATTGTAGCAGGGCTAAACGCCCGCGCACCGTACGATGGCCGCTATACTGCGGTCCACATCGTCATCGGTGGTCGACCAGTTCGACACGCTGATCCGCATCGCCGTCTGCCCCTGCCACTCGGTGGGCCCGCACCAGCAGGTGCCCTCCTCCTGGATTCGCCGGATCACCTCGTGTGTGCGTGCCGCATCGCCAAAGGACACCAGCACCTGGTTCAACACCACGTTGTTCAGGATCGCGAAGCCGGCCGCACGCAGGCCCTGGGCGAAGCGCCGCGCCTGCCGGCAGTTGCGCTCAATCATCTCGGCCAGCCCGCTCCGGCCCAGCGATACCAGCGCCGCCCAGATGTCGACGCCCCGCGCGCGCCGCGACAACTCCGGCGTGAACAATGACGGCTCCCGGTGCTCGCCCCGGGGCAGGTACGGCGCCACCAGCGACATCGCCCCGCGCAGCATCATCGGGTCGCGTACAAACGCCAACCCGCTGTCATAGGGCACGTTCAGCCACTTATGCGCATCGGTGGCCCAGGAATCGGCCTGCTCCACGCCCGCCACCAGGTGCGCCAACTCCGGGCTGGCCGCCGCCCATAACCCGAACGCGCCATCGACGTGCACCCACGCTCCGGCGTCCTTCGCCCGCGCGCAGATCTCCGCCGCCGGATCAAAGGCGCCCGTATTCACGTTCCCCGCCTGCAGGCAGACGATGGCCGGTCCGTTGAGGCGCGGCATCTCTGCTGCTCTCATTCGCCCCTGCCCGTCCACCGGGACGCGCTGCACCCGGGACCGCCCCAGTCCCAGCAATCCCAGCGACTTGATTACCGACGGGTGCGCCTCTTCGCTGATCACCACGCGGATGGGGGGCGCGCCGAAAAGCCCGTCGGCCTCCACGTCCCAACCCGCCTTTGCCAGCACCGTATGCCGGGCTGCCGCCAGCGCCGTGAAGTTCGCTACCGTCGCTCCGGTGACGAACGCCGCGCCGGAACCTGCCGGCAACCGAAGCACATCCAGCAGCCACCCCAGCGCCACCTCTTCGAGCGCCGTTGCCACCGGCGATGCGATGAACAGCCCGGGGCACTGGTCCCAGGCCGTCGCGAGCCAATTCGCCGCCAGCGCCGCCGGAAGCGACCCGCCGATCACGAAGCCGAAGAATCGCGGACCCGGCATGCCAGTGGTGGCCGGCGATCCCACGCGGTGCAGCCGCTCGATCACCGCTAATGCGTCGCTGGGCTCCTCTGGCATGGGCTCCTGGAACCCCGCCAGCGCCGCCACGGCTTCCTCGGAAGGCGCCACGCGCCGGTCGGGTAGTTCCCGTAAGTATGCCGCGGCCATGGCGGCTGTTTGCTGGAGCAATGCCTGCATGTATCGATCGTAACGTCTCTGACAACGGATACGAACGGCAGCAATGGGTTGGTACAATGGAGGCGCTTTCCTAAATGGAGCAGATCGGGCGGTACCGCATACTGGGCGAACTGGGCAAGGGCGCAATGGGCGTCGTGTACCGCGCCGAAGATCCGTCCATCGGCCGCATCGTCGCCATCAAGACCATCCGCCTGGCCGATGCCAGCAGTGAGCGCGAACGTAAGTTCCTGAAAGACCGGCTCTTCCGCGAAGCCCGTTCGGCAGGCATCCTCAAGCACCCCGGCATCGTCACCATCTACGACATCCAGGAGCAGGGCGATTTCTGCTACGTTTTCATGGAGTATGTCGACGGGCCGTCGCTCGAAAAGCTGATGTCGCAGGAGGCCCTGGCCAACCACCGCGTCCTGGATATCCTCCAGCAGACCGCCGTCGCCATGGACTATGCCCACAGCAAGGGCATCGTCCACCGCGACATCAAGCCCGGCAACATCATGCTCGACAGCAGCGGCACCGTCAAGATCACTGATTTCGGCGTCGCCAAGTTCACCTCTCAACAGGCGACCAACACCGGCGTTCTGCTGGGAACGCCGTCCTACATGTCTCCGGAGCAGATCTCGGATCGCGCGGTCACCGGCGCCTCGGACCAGTTCTCGCTGGCGGTGATTGCTTACGAACTGCTCACCGGAGAGCGCCCCTTCTCCGGCCCCACGCTGCCGTCGCTGATGTTCAAGATCGTCAATGACGAGCCGGCGGTGCCGTCGCGCCTGAACGCGTCTTTAGGGCCAGGGGTCGACTACGTGCTGCAGAAGGGGTTGGCGAAGGAGGCGTCGGCACGCTATCCCAACTGTGCGCAGTTCGCCAAGGCCCTGGTTGGTGCCTGTGAGGCACGCCCCAACTGGCACCCCATGCGCGCTGGCAGCGTCGAGTCGGTGGAAACCGTTGCCGATGAGATCGCGCCCAGGATGCTGGCCGCCCAGGCTCCCGCGGCGTCATCGCCCACCCCCGCACCCCCAACGTCGCCCGCTGCAGACTCCGCCGAAGCGTCTTTCGAAGACGAGACTCTCCCGGCGCCCCGCAAAGGCCGGTCGTGGTTGTGGGTCGCTCTCATTGCCGCTGGATTGGTAGGCGCTGGGTTCGGCGCCCGTACGCTGTTTCTATCCAATGACGGCGAGGCTGCCGAAGTGGCCGAACAGCAGGTCCAACGGGCTCCGGTGGATGAAAGCCGGCCGTCGGCCATGGGACCGGCCGTCCGCAAGGCCGAGCCGCCTCCGCCTGAGACCGCACCAACCGAGACTCCAGAGTCCACCGAGACCAAGCCCGCTGTTGAACCTCCGCCGCCTGTGGCCGAGCCGAGAGCACCTGCCCCGGATCGGAAGAAGGCCGACGAGCGGGAATCGGCGCCGCAGGCCGAATCGCCGGTCCGCATCGTCACCAACCCGCCCGGCGCCAAGGTTACCTTTGACGGCACCGGGCCCGTTTGCACCTCACCCTGCTCGCTGCCGCTGGCCGGCGGCCGTCACACGCTGGTGGCGGTGCTCGAAGGCTACCGCACCGAGTCGCGCATCTTCCAGGTGCCGTCGGAAGCCGAACAGATCCTCGTCTTGGACCGAACCTTTGGCACCCTCATGATCCGTTCCACCCCGGCCGGCGCCGCCATTTTCGTCGACGGAAAAGAGCGGCGCGAGAAGACGCCCGCTGTGCTGACCCTGCCCGTCGGCAAACGGAAGGTCACCATCACGCGCGAAGGCCGCCGGGAAGAGCAGGAAATCGAAATCAAGGACGGTGCGGTTACGAACCTGGATGTGTCCTGGGCCCAATAGCCGGGTCGTATGATGGATGCCTATGGGCAACATCGGACTCGAAGTCTCCCTGATCTTCCTGTTGGTGCTGGCGAACGGCGTGTTTTCCATGGCCGAGATGGCCGTGGTCTCCGCCCGTAAGGCCCGCCTCCGGCAGCGCTCTGATGATGGCGAACGGGGCGCCACGGTGGCCCTCGCTCTCGCCGACAATCCGCACGATTTCCTTTCGACCGTCCAGATCGGCATCACCCTCATCGGCACCCTCGCCGGTGCCTTTGGCGGTGCCACCATTGCCGAGAAACTGTCCGTTTTCCTCAAGCAGTATCCCGTCATCGCGCCCTACAGCGACTCGGTCTCCATCACCGTGGTAGTCGTCATCATCGCCTACCTGTCGCTCATCCTTGGCGAACTGGTGCCCAAGAACATCGCCCTCAGCAATCCGGAAGGCATCGCCTCCGCCATTGCCCCGCCCATGCGCGGGCTCTCCCGCATCGGCGCCCCGGCCGTCCAGTTCCTCACCTTCTCCACCAAAATCGTCATGAAAGTGCTCCCCGTGAAGCCCTCCTCCGAAGCGCCCGTCACCGAGGAAGAAGTGAAGGTCCTCATCGCCCAGGGGACGCAGCACGGCACCTTTGAGGAGGCCGAACAGGAAATGGTGGAGGGTGTCTTTCGCCTTGGCGACCGCCGGATCGTCGAACTCATGCAGCCGCGCGGTCGCGTCGCCGCGCTTGACGTCAGCGCCCCCTGGGCTGCCAACCGCGAGGTCCTCACCCACAGCCGCTTCTCCCGCTTTCCGGTCATCGAAGGCGATCTCGACCGCATCCTCGGCATCGTCCACGTCAAGGAACTGTTCCTCAGCCTGGATGCCGGCCAGGCTCCCGACCTGCGCCGCCTGGCCCGTCCTCCGCTACTGGTCCCGGAAACCACTCCCGCGCTCGATGTCCTGGACCGTTTAAAGGAGACTGGCGAGCAGATGGCCGTTGTCGTCGACGAGCACGGCGGCGTCCAGGGCATCTCCACCCTCACCGACCTGGTGGAATCCGTCGTCGGCGACCTGCGCGATCCGCAGGCTCCCGCCCGGCCACGCATCGTGCGGCGCGACGACGGTTCCTGGCTGGTGGACGGTGCCCTTCCGATTGCCGACTTCCTCGAACACCTCGGTCTGCGCGAACTGCCGGGCGAAGAAACCGACTTCACCACCGTCGGCGGCCTGATCCTGGCCCACCTGCACCGCATTCCCGCCGCGGGCGACCATCTCCAAATCGACAACTGGCGCTTCGAGGTTGTCGACATGGACCGCAACCGCATCGACAAGGTCCTGGTTTCCGGCTCAGGCTCCCCCAGGCCAAATTGATCGATTCCCGAATGAGAAAAATCGCACCTTTACTCAACTAATCCATTCCGGGAGGAACTTTTTTCTGGAGAGGCTGGAATTCCTTGGGGAGGTCTGCCCCGGGGCTGCGTACCTCTTCGACGTTACCAATCAAGTATTCGTGTGGCTCAGTCCGGGCATCACGGAGCTGCTCGGCTATTCGTCGGCTGAGATCCGTGCCATGGGACAGGCCGCCTATCCGCGCCTGATCCATCCGGAGGACTTTCCCAAACTGAGCGCGCGCTACCAGACGGTACGCGAGTCCGGCATCCGCGCCGCCGCCTCCTTCGAAGCGCGTTTTGCTACCCGTTCCGGTGTCTGGCGCGTGCTGAAGTGTCACGAACACCTGTACTCCCACTTTCCGGCCGGCGGTGCGCAGGTGGTGGTGGGGATGGCTTGGGATGTTACCCAATCCTGGCAGCAGCAACAGCAGTTGCGCCTGCAGGCGGATCTGCTGCAAGCCGTCAAACAGGCGGTGATTGTCACCAACCTGGACGGTCGCGTCACCTATTGGAATACGTACGCCGAGCAAATCTACGGCTACCCGGCCGAAGAGGCGATGGGCCAGTCCATCTTCGACCTCACCGTCGATCCGGCCGCCCGCGCCCAAGCCGAACAGATCCTTCACGGCCAGGTCGCCGAACACAACGTCTGGCGCGGGACGTTTCACGTCCGCCATCGCGACGGCCGCCTGTTTCCAGCTCGGGTCACCAACTCTGCCTTCCAGGACGAGAACGGGAAGGTAGCCGGGTTCATCGGGATCTCGGAGGATATCAGCGCCGAAGTGGCGGCCCAGCGCGCGCTGGAAGAAAGCGAACGCCGCCTGACCCTTTTCGCCAAGGCGGCCAATGACGCTCTCTGGGAGTGGGACCCGGAAACCGGTCGCGTCTGGCGCAACGAGGCCTTCTCGGTACTGCTGGGCGAGCCCGCGGACAATCCCGACTTCGGCTGGTGGCTCGAACGCGTCCATCCCGACGACCGCGACCGCGCCGAACGCCAGTTCCGCGACAGCCTCAGCGGTATCTCTACCTTCCATGTCAAGTACCGTCTGCGCCGCTTTAACGGCGAGTACGCCACGGTGCTGGACCGCGCCTATGTCGACCGCGACGCCGACGGCCGCGTCCGCCGCGTTGTCGGTGCGATCACCGATATCACGCCGCTCGCCCGCGCCGAAGAGGCCCTGCAGGAGCAGATGGAACAATTCCGGCGGGTCTTTGACGAGGGGCCGCTCGGCATCGCCCTGGTCGATTCCGCTGGCCGCCTGGTCCGGGTGAATCCGCAACTCTGCCAGATGCTGGGCTTCTCCAGCGAGGAACTCCTGGCCATGTCCTTGCAGGACCTGACCCACCCGGAGGACCTGGAATTGACCCTGACCGGGGTCCGCCAACTGTTCTCCGGCGAACGCCCCCGTTTCCAGGTGGAAAGACGCTGCTGCTGCAAGAACGGCATGCTCTGGGTATCCATCACCGGCACTGTACTCCGCAGCCATGACGGCACGCCCCGCTGGATGCTCGGCATGGTGGAAGACATTACCGAGCGCCGCGCCGTGGACGAGCAACTGCGCGTGGCCCGCGAACGCGCCGAAGCCGCCAGCGCCGCAAAGAGCGCCTTCCTCGCCCAGGTCTCGCATGAAATCCGCACGCCCATGAACGGGCTGTTGGGCATGCTCGCGCTGCTGTCCACCGCCGGACTCACCCCCGAGCAGCAGCAACTGCTGGACACGGCGCAGAAAGCCGGAGATGGCCTGCTGCGCATCATCAATGACATCCTGGATCTCACCCGCTACCATCACGGAAAACTGGTCATCCAGCCTTCTCCCTGCTCGCTGTCGCAGATGCTGGCCGAACTCCAGGCCCTCTACCGTCCCCAGACCGAGCAGAAGAACGTGACCTTCGTCACTATGCTGGATCCCGACATCCCACCCTGGGTCCTGGCCGATTCCGGCCGCCTCCGCCAAGTCCTGATGAACCTGCTCAGCAACGCCTTCCGCTTCACCGATCAAGGCTCTGTCAAACTGCGGGTCCGTTGCCTGGATATGGCCCCGCTCGCGGTGGAGTTCAGTATCTCCGACACCGGTTCGGGCATCCCGGAGCAGGCTCTCAGCAGTGTCTTTGAAGCTTTCAGCGAACTATCGGCGGAAACCAGCCGCAGCATTGGCGGCACGGGCCTGGGCCTGGCCATCGTGAAGCAGTTGGTAACGCTGATGGGGGGCGTGGTCCAGGTCCAGAGCACACTCGGCGCCGGTACCCGATTCTGGTTCACCCTGCCGTTGGAAGCGGCGCAACCCCCGCCACCCACCGGCGATCGGAAGCCCGCCGGCCTGGGTAAGCCGCTCCAGGGCCGCCGCGTGCTGCTGGTGGAGGACAACCTCATCAACCAGAAAGTCGGCTACGCGCTGCTAACGGGGCTTGGTGTCGACGTGGAGGTTGCCGCTTCGGGCCTCGACGCGGTCATCCGCTGCCAACACTCCCGCTACGACCTGGTGCTGATGGATTGCACTATGCCGATCATGGACGGCTTCGAGGCCGCACGCCGCATCCGTGCCCTTGCCGGGCCGGGGGCCCGTGTCCCCATCGTCGCTCTCACGGCCCTCGCCTTCGACGAAGACCGCCAGCGCTGCCTGGACGCCGGCATGAATGATTTCCTCGCCAAACCGGTGGATCGCGCCAGCCTGCTGAGCGTAATCCAGCAGTGGCTTTAGGTGCCTGGGCCCGGCTGGAATCGCGCTTCCACCCTCCCCAGCATGATAGGATGTAGGTTCCCTGTCATGGTCACTGCGGTACCGGACGTTCTGGCCCGGATTGTCGAACACAAACGAAGCGAACTGGCCAACCTCCCGGAACGCCGCGCCCAACTGGAACTCCTTGCCGGGCAACGGCGTCCCCAGCGCCGCGACTTCCGCCAGGCACTGACTGCCCGCCAGCCCGCCATCATTTCCGAAATCAAGAAAGCCTCGCCCAGCAAGGGCCTGTTGTGCGCCGATTTCCAGCCGGTTACCATCGCCCAGTCCTATGAGGCTGGCGGTGCGGCCGCGCTGTCCGTACTGACCGACGTCCGCTTCTTCCAGGGCAGTCTGGCCGACCTCGAGGCCGCCCGCGGCGCCGTGTCCCTGCCCGCCCTCCGCAAGGACTTCACGCTCGACGAACTGCACGTTATCGAAGCCGCCGCGCACGGCGCCGACGCGATTCTCCTCATCGCCGCCATCCTCACCACTGCCGAAATGCGCACCCTGCGCGAGAAGGCTGCTCAGTACGGCATCGCCGCGCTTGTAGAAGTGCATGATGATGAAGAACTTACCCGCGCCATCGATTCCGGGGCCGAGATCCTGGGCGTCAACAACCGGAACCTCCACAACTTCGAAGTAAAGCTCGAGACCTCGCTGCGGCTGGCCGAGCGTATGCCCTCCGGCGTGGTCCGCGTCAGCGAAAGCGGCATCCACGGCGCGGCCGACATTGCATTGCTCCGCGGCGCGGGCTACCACGCATTCTTGGTAGGCGAACATCTCATGAAAGCGCCCGATCCGGCGAAGGCTCTGGCATGCTTGATTTCATGATCAAGGTATGCGGCATCACCAACGCTGCCGATGCCGCTGCTGCTGTCGCCGCGGGCGCCACCGCCATCGGCTTCAACTTCTACCCTAAAAGCAAGCGCTACATCCGCCCCGAAGAGGCCGCCGGCATTGCCGCCAGCCTCCCCATCTGTAAGGTCGGCGTCTTCGTCAACGAATCGCCCGCCGAGGTAGCCCGCATCGCGGCGCTGGTCGGCCTAGACGTGGTGCAACTGCACGGCGAAGAGGGCCCCGAAGATTTCCCCATTGGCCTGCGGGTGTGGAAGGCGCTGCGGGTGGATGCCGGCTTCACCGCCAGTACGGTGGCCCCTTACGCCGGCGCCGAAGCCATCCTCCTTGACGGGCCCGCCGGCAACGAGTATGGCGGGGCAGGGAAGCCCTTCGCCTGGTACATGGCTGCGGATTTGCCCTATCGTGTGATCCTGGCCGGCGGCCTGGATGGTTCCAACGTCGCCGATGCCATCGAAACCGCCCACCCCTGGGGCGTCGATGCCTGCTCGCGCATCGAAGCCGCCCCCGGTAGAAAAGACAAGTTCAAGACCGAGGAGTTCGTGAAGGCCGCCAGGCGCGCCGCCGGACTCGGGAGTTAGCAAGATGAAGACCGAACAGGAACAATTGGTATCGGTGCAGCCGGACGCCGGCGGGCACTTCGGCCCCTACGGCGGCCGCTTTGTCCCGGAAACCCTGATGGCGCCGCTCGAAGACCTGGAAGCGGCCTACCTGGAAGCCCGTCAGGATCCCCAGTTTCAGGCCGAACTCGACGAACTGCTGACAACGTTTGCCGGCCGTCCTACCCCGCTCTACTACGCCAAACGCCTCAGCGAAAGCCTCGGCGGAGCGAAGATCTACCTCAAGCGCGAAGACCTGCTCCACACCGGGGCGCACAAGATCAACAACGCGCTTGGCCAGGCGCTGCTCGCCCGCCGCATGGGCAAAAAGCGCATCATCGCCGAAACCGGCGCCGGCCAGCATGGCGTCGCCACCGCCACCGTCTGCGCGCTGTTCGGCCTCGATTGCGTCATCTACATGGGTGAAGAAGACATGCGCCGCCAGCGCCTGAATGTCTTCCGGATGCGCATGCTGGGGGCCAAGGTGGTGGGCGTCACCGCCGGCAGCCGTACCTTGAAGGACGCCATCAGCGAAGCCATGCGCGATTGGGTGACCAACGTTGCCTCCACGCACTACCTGCTGGGCTCTGCCTTGGGCGCCCATCCCTATCCCATGATGGTCCGCGACTTCCACCGCTGCATCGGCGTCGAAGCCCGGGCCCAGATGCTGGAACGCGAAGGGCGTCTGCCTGACGTGGTGTACGCCTGCGTCGGCGGCGGCAGCAACGCCATCGGCATCTTCCATCCCTTTGTGCAGGACGAAGGCGTGAAGCTGGTGGGGATTGAAGCTGGCGGCAAGTCACCCCGGCTCGGCGAACATGCGGCGCGTTTTTCCGGCGGTTCGCCCGGGGTGCTGCACGGCGCTTTCAGCTACCTGCTGCAGGATGACGACGGGCAGGTATCGCTCACCCATTCGGTGTCGGCCGGCCTGGACTACGCCATGGTGGGCCCGGAGCATGCCTGGCTCAACGACCAGGGCCGCGCTTCTTACTGCTACTGCAACGATGAAGACGCGCTGGTGGCGGCCCGCAAACTGGCCACCATGGAAGGGATCATCCCCGCGCTCGAATCGTCGCACGCGGTGGCCGAGGCGCTCCGCCATGCCGCCAATGCCAAGGGTCAGATCCACTTGGTGAACCTCTCCGGCCGCGGCGATAAAGACATCGATATCTACCGCGAGAACTTCGTGGAACTGGAAGCCGAAGGAGCCTAACATGCGCATAGCCGAGATGTTCGCGCGGAAAGCCAAAGAGAAACGCCCGGCGCTGATTGCTTATGTCACCGCGGGGGACCCGTCGCCCGATCGCACGCCCGCCATTGTGGCGGCGCTGGAACGCGGCGGTGTGGATCTGATCGAATTGGGTGTGCCGTTCTCGGACCCCATCGCCGATGGCCCGGTCATCCAGGCCGCCAGCGAACGGGCGCTTGCCGCGGGCACCAACGTGCCCCGCGTGCTGGAGATTGCCGAACAGATCCGCCAGAAGTCGCAGATCCCCATCCTGTTGTTCTCCTACCTCAACCCGCTGCTGCGCTACGGCATGGATGCACTGGCGAAGGATGCCGTGCGTGCGGGCGTCGATGGCGTGCTGCTTACCGATCTCACGGTGGAAGAAGCCGGTGATCGTGTGCCCAAACTTCGCCAGGCCGGCCTCGATACCGTCTTTCTGGCCTCGCCCACCAGCCCGGCGCGGCGTCTGGAGTTGGTGGCCCGCTATTCGTCCGGCTTCGTCTACCTGGTCTCCCGCACCGGCGTCACTGGCGAACGCCAGACGTTGTCCGATTCCATCGGCACGCTCGTCGGCAGCCTCCGCCAGGTGACCCAATTGCCGCTCGCGGTCGGCTTCGGCATCTCCACCCCTGACCAGGCCGCGCAGGTCGGCCGCCTGGCCGATGGCGTGGTGGTCGGCAGCGCCTTTGTCCGCCTGTTGGAGCAGTACGGCCAGTCCGACGAACTCGAGTCTCGGCTGGAAACCTACGCGCGCAGTCTGTCCGAGGCGCTGGAGGGAGTCGCCGCGTGACCAAGGAAGAAGCGGTCGCCCTGCTCAACGGGCATCGCCAGCGCATCGATCAGATCGATGTCGAGATTGTCCGCCTGCTCAACGAA